>NZ_JAVYJB010000026.1:0-37385 GCF_032490495.1 Pilosibacter fragilis
AAATCTATGAGGACAACATTTTAGGAAAGCTGTCCGACAGCAGATACGCCACTCTGGACGCTCAATACGAAAAGGAACAGTCCGAGCTTAACGCCGAAATCTCTACTCTGGAAAAGGCTATCAAGAGCTACGAGAAGCACGAAAAGGACGCTGACCGTTTTATCGCTCTGATTGACAAGTATGAGAACTTCGACAAGCTGACGATTGCCATGCTCAATGAGTTTATTGAGAAAATCCTTGTGCATGAGCGTGACCGCAAGGGCAGTATTCAGACCACACAGGAGGTCGAGATTTACTTCAATTTCGTGGGTCGTTTCGTTCCCCCTGCGTTTGGCGAAGTGGAGCTTACCCCGGAGGAATTAGAGGAAATCCGCAAGCGTGAGGAACGCAAGGACAGGCTCCACCAGAACTACTTGAAGCGGAAAGCCAATGGTAAACAGAAAGAGTATGAGGAGCGCACGAAAGCCAAGAAAAAAGCGGAGATTGAAGCCAGAAAACAGGCAATCCGCACCGAGGATATTGCCAGAGGGGTATTTATCCCGGTGAGCAGTTTGCCGCAGCTGGGACCGAGAAAGGGAGCGTGATTTTATGAAAGAGTTGAAACCGAGAATCCATGAGAACGGTATGGACTATGTGTTGGTGGGCGACTACTATGTGCCGGACTTGAAGCTGCCGGAGGAACGCCGACCTATTGGGCATTGGGGACGCTTGCACCAGTCCTATCTGAAATTGCACCGTCCCATGCTTTACAACGAGCTAATTTTGTCCGGCAGCCTCCACACCGTCGTTGCCGATCTGAACGAGCAGGCGGCAGACAGGCTGGACTTGATTATCCGGCAGATGATGAAAGCCGAGGGCGTGACCGAAGCCATGAAAGCGGAAAATCAGATGTTATGGGTGCAGTCAATGAACTCCATCCGCTGCCGGGCAGAGGAAATCATCAAGACGGAACTAATCTACTGTTGAGAGAGGTAAAGCTATGATTTTGGAAGCCATGTATAATGGGGAGTTTTATCCCTGCGAGACAGTTGTACCTACATCACCGGAATACCGAAAGGCAGTCATAGCCTGTGAAAAGCTCATGGAGCAGTTGTCCCAGCGGCTCAGCAAAGAGGACTATGAGCTGGTGCAGGAACTCCGGGCGCAGACAGCAATCGCCCAATGTGAAGAAAGTGAAAGTCACTTCAAGTATGGCTTTTCCGCTGGGCTGATGTTCAGCAGGAAGCCCATGAACAAGTGCAGCAGAAGAAAGAAAAATGGATGAAGAAAGCCGCCTGAGCAGAAAGAAACTGTTCGGGCGGTTTCAGCATTCGCCAGTAGATTTATTCACACTCTTGTGATAAAATTTACTACAATCAAGAGCGTGATAGCACTAATTTTATGGGGGGATGCTTAATGAATAGAATTTTGAAAAAATTTTTACAGCGGGGTGTCGATTTAAGTCCTGTGGGAGTTGAACTCCGTGAGGATAATACAAATTATTTTTGTACCCCAAAAGGGGCATCGGTTTTTGGATGGGCAGGGATAGATGGTATCCACTTCTGTTTCATTCGTGGATTTGGAGAGATGGTTTTCTCTGTCAGCCCCATGAATACTTCTCCTGATTATGTTCATCCAGTAGCTGAAAATTTTACCGACTTTCTGCGGCTTATACTGGCTTGTGGTGATGTGGCGGCAGTGGAACAAGCGTGGATGTGGAACGAAGCACAGTTTGAAGCCTTTCTCAATGAAAACCCTACAACCCAGGAACAACAGCAAACTTTATCGGAAATTTCAGAGAAGATGAATTTGTTGCCTATGGAACAACCGTGGACATATATCAAAAACCTGCAATCTTCCTTTGATTACAGTCAGATTAAATACACAGAAGATTATTACGATAATGATATGACTTCAGAAGCAGAATTGGTTGCCCCTGAATGGAAGGTCTACTTTGATGGAGATTTCTGGGGACATCGAGGTAAAGACCGTGCCGGAAAAGAGATCAAGCTGGATAAACAATTCGATTGGGCTGGATATCATTGGGTAATTCCGGCAGCTTATTCATGTAGCAAAGGACTTGTCGTTGATTTTTGTATGCGAGTTGATTCAGAAAGCATCCGTGACTTCATGAAAAAATGGAATCTGGACTGGGAAAATGACTCATGTGAAAATTTTACCCGTGAGCAACAGATGCAGATGGAATGGGAAAACCCACTTTGTTTTAACTTCAAACCTTGCTTGAAGTTAAACGAGAAAATATTACAGACAACCCATGGCTGCGCTGTGAGCTTTAATCCTTGTCTGCCAGATGGCGTTATCAATGAGTTGGAAGCAAAATGGGCAATCGACCATTATGGGCTGGATAGTACTTATGGCTGGGTCATATGCAGAGACGTATTTCCTTGGGGAACCAAGCATCACCCTGAAATCAATAAACTTTTTCTTACAATGGAGCAGCAACCAGGACAAGTTCCAGGCTCACATTTCAAAGTTCACGCACCCGGAGATTCATTTATGTTTTCCCATCCTGTTAGCGGAATAACCCATACACTGACCGTGCAGGAAATAGAACAGCAGACAGTTCCTCAAAATAGTTTTGGTTCTGATCGCTGGATTTATCCGACACATTATATTGCCATGAGTTATACACTTACCCCTGAACCGATGGAGAACATTTCGGTTTTTGACTGTGATGAAGGCGATAGACCGATAGAAGTTACACCAGACGATCATTCGTTCCGTCCAGTTGGCAGTAGTTCCTGTTTTGTTGTTGGTGTTATTGGTGGTGCAGATGGTCCGACAGCAGTTATATATGGAACAAATTCACAAGAAAAACTTCATGCTGCTTGTTCTGCTCTGCACTTTGAACCGGTTGGTGATGATGTCGAGTGGCGTATCGTGTTCAATGTTACGCAGTTTGACAAAGAAACATTCCCAATTATCTAAAAATACCCTTAGAACTCTAAGGGCGCACTTCTATACTCTCTGTCGAGAGTAGTGCGTCCTGCGGAGCTTCATTCTCCGTCAGCAGAAGAAAACTGCATGACCGAGAATGTTGCGTCACTTCGTTCCGTCAAGGTGGCTACACCCCCTTGCGCCGCTAAAGCGGCTATCCCCTGTGGACTTGCCGTCCGCAAACGGTTTTGACAAACCGTTCGCCGCCAGCAAGTTTGAAAATCAAGAATCTTAATTTGATAAAGGAGTGTGATTCTATGAAAAAGAAATTACCCATAATCCTCTTGGGTGTTATTTTGGCTTGTGTGTTGGTTTTCGGTTTCCTTTATGCAAACAATGACATTGGTAAAACCGCAAACAGTTTAGAAGCAGACATTCGCCAATCTCAAAAAATTTTGGATGATTGGATTGTTGATGGAAGCATTTCCGACACAATGGCTGCATTTATTTCTTACCCACAGGACAAGACAGACCACACTTTTTCTGTCTATGTAAATCGCCCTGGCTTGTCTTTTGGATATTTCTTCCGTGGTGGTGGAGATATAGTTGAGGTTGATGATTACATTGCAGAGTTTGTTGTTGAGGGAAATAACGAAAGGGCATTTATCTCAATGAATACCCAAAATATTGTTCGACTTGAAGTAGATGATGGCAACGGCATTCAGGTGATTGATATTGATAGTGGCAAGCCTTTCGCCATTGTCCTGCCCCTCAATGTAGGAAACATCTGTTTCTATGATACGAATGGAAATGTTGTGGAATATCTTCGCCAACAACTTTGACCAACTTCAATTTACCGAACTGAACACAACAACTGAATACCGAAAAACTGACCGTTGACTGGTCGCAATGTGCGAAAAGTTGACGGTCTTTTTTTATCCCCATTTTCAAAAAAGGAGGTCACGAAAAATGGCAAAACCGAAAAACCTTGAACAGCTCCGAGCCGAAAAGGAACAGGTCGAGACACAGCTTGCACAGGAACAGCACAAGCTGGAGCGTCTGGAGAACAGAAAGAAGTATCTGGAGAAAGGCGAGAGACAAAAGCGCACCCACCGTCTTTGCAATCTGGGCGGCACGATTGAGAGCCTTGCCCCGGAGGTCAAAGATCTCACACGCACCGAAATGACAGAGCTGATGGAACAAATCTTTTCTTTGTCCGAAGTCCAGCGAGCCGTCCGTCACATGACGATTACCCACATCAGCCAAGCAAACAGAGAAAAGGAGTTGAGAGCCGATGGCACTATTTCATCTGAGCGTCACGCAGACTAAGCGAAGCGCAGGACAGTCCGCTATCGCTTCTGCTGCCTACCGAGCCGGGGAGCGATTGTATAGCGAGTATTACGGCGAATACAGCGACTACACCCGCAAGGGCGGCGTGATCTGCTCTGACATTCTCTTGCCGTCCCATGCACCGCCAGAATACGCAGACCGCCAAACCCTATGGAACGCCGTGGAAAAAGCCGAGCGTGGAAAGAACGCCCAGCTTGCATACAGCTTTGACATTGCCTTGCAGAATGAATTTTCCCTTGAGGAAAACATCGCTCTTGCAAGGCAATTTTTATTGGAGAACTTTGTGAGCCGGGGCATGGTGGTTGACTTCGCCGTACACCAGCCAGACCGGGAGGACGGCGGCATACCCAATCCGCATTTTCATGTGCTTTGCCCCATCCGCCCCATCGAGCAGAACGGCAAATGGGGACTAAAGCAACGCCGGGTGTACGAGCTGGACGAGGACGGCAACCGTATTCGAGACGCAAACGGAAAGTTTGTGTTCAACGCCGTTCCCACTACCGACTGGGGCAGTCCCGAAACGCTGGAATACTGGCGGCAGACATGGGCGGAGCTATGCAACGCCAAGTTTGCGGAAAAGGGGCTTGACGTTCGTATCGACCACCGAAGCTATGAGCGTCAGGGCGTGGAGCTTCTTCCCACCGTCCACGAGGGCGCAACCGTCCGGGCAATGGAGAAGAAAGGCATACGCACCGAGAAGGGCGAGTTCAACCGCTGGATCAAGGCAACCAATGCCGTTATCCGGGACATCAAGAAGAAAATCGCTCTCCTGTTCGATTGGATTGCCGAAGCAAAAGCAGAGCTTGCCAAGCCGCAGGCACCCGACCTTGTTTCTCTGCTGAACGCCTATTACACCCAGCGCAGAGCCGGGGCGTATTCGCAGAAAGGCAAGGTCAGCAATCTAAAGGAGATGAACGAGACTTTCAATTATCTCCGGGCAAACGGCATTTACTCCCTTGAAGATTTGGAAAGCCGTGTCAGCGAACACAGTGCTGCCACAGAGAGCTTGAAGAAAACGCTGGACGAACAGACTGCCCGAATGAAAGCAATTAAGCAGCTCTATGACAGCTCCGCTGCTTTCCAGAGCTTGAAGCCTGTCTATGACGGCTTGCAGAAAATCAAGTTTGAGAAGCCCAGAGCCAAGTACAAGGCAGAGCATGAAGCGGAACTGAAACAGTTCTACGCCGCCAGACGAAAGCTGACCGGGGAGTTCCCAGACGGCAAGGTGGATATGAAAAAGCTGTCCGACGAGTATGACGAGCTGGAACAGGCGCACAACACCACCTATGGCGAGTTTAAGACCGTCAGAGACGATTTACACCGCCTTTGGAAGGTCAAGTCATGTGTAGATACTGCCGCCCGATTTAACGAGCGTACAGAGGAACAAAAGCTCCAAAATCGACCCCAAACACGACAGAAAAAGGAGGAACTATCCCGATGAATTACACCCAAGCACAGATTGACCGGGCAAACGCCGTCAGTCTGGAAGATTTTCTCCGCACACAGGGAGAGACACTTATCAAAAGCGGACGGGAATACCGTTGGAAAGAACATGACAGCCTGACCGTCCGGGGAAACAAGTGGTTTCGCCACAGCCAGAGCAAGGGCGGCTATCCCATTGATTTCGTCATGGAGTTTTACGGCAAGTCCTTTCCCGAAGCTGTTCAGATGTTGACAGGCGAAAACGGCGAGGGACAGACCGAAGCCACCACAGCACCGCCCACAGCGTTTCACTTGCCCTTGCACAACAGGACAGCCGACAGAGCAATCCAATATCTCACAGAAAGCCGAGGTCTCAACAAAACGCTTGTTGAGGCTTTTCTTCTTTCCGGGGATATTTACGAGGACGCAAAGCGGCACAATGTTGTGTTTGTCGGCAGAGACCGAAGCGGTACACCGAGATACGCCCATGTGCGAGGAACGGCAGACCCATTCAGACAGGACATTGCCGGGTCTGACAAATCCTATCCGTTCCGACACGAGGGTAATGGCAATCAGCTCTTTGTCTTTGAAGCGCCGATAGACCTTTTGTCCTTTATCTGCCTTTATCCGCAGGATTGGCAGACAAGGAGCTATCTTGCCCTGAGCGGCGTTTCAGGCAAAGCCCTTGACCGTTTCCTTTCTGAACGCAAGGACACCCGAAAAGTGTTCCTCTGCCTTGACAGCGACACCGCAGGAAGTGAAGCCTGCACCAGGCTGGCACAGGACATTCCCGGCGAGATCGCCGTCATTCGCCTTGTCCCGGCAAGGAAAGACTGGAACGATGTTCTCCGTCAGCAAGGGGACATTCCCAGCCGCAAATTCATAGCCGAGACAATCACGCTGCGAGAGCTGCCCACCGCCCAGCCTGTCCCAATGCTCCGCATGGCAGATGTGGAGCTGACGAGCGTGGATTGGCTATGGTTTCCCTATATCCCCTTTGGAAAGCTGACGATTATACAGGGCAACCCCGGCGAGGGCAAGACCTACTTTGCCATGCGTCTTGCGGCGGCTTGCACCAACCGAAAGCCTTTACCCGGTATGGAGACCCTTGAGCCTTTCAACATCATCTACCAGACCGCAGAGGACGGTCTGGGCGATACCGTCAAGCCCCGACTGATAGAAGCAGACGCAGACCTTGAACGAGTGCTTGTCATTGACGATAGAGACACGCCGCTGACCCTTGCCGATGAACGCATAGCAAGGGCAATCCGGGAAAACAGCGCAAGGCTGGTTATCATTGACCCGGTACAGGCTTTTCTGGGTGCAGATGTGGACATGAACAGAGCAAACGAGGTGCGCCCGATATTCCGCAGTCTGGGAGACATTGCACAGGCTACCGGGTGCGCTATCGTGCTGATCGGACACCTCAACAAAGCCGCAGGAACGCAAAGCACTTACCGGGGATTAGGGTCTATCGACATTACGGCGGCAGTCCGCAGTCTGCTCTTTATCGGCAAGCTGAAGGACAGCCCCACAACGAGGGTGCTGATCCATGAGAAAAGCTCCCTTGCGCCGCCCGGACAGTCCATTGCCTTTTCTCTGGGAGACGAGAAAGGGTTTGCGTGGATAGGAGCTTATGACATTACCGCTGACGAGCTTCTTGCCGGGACGGACACCGCCAAGACCGAGAGCAAGACCGCACAGGCGCAAATGCTCATTCTGGAACTGCTTGCGGACGGAAAGCGTATGCCGAGCGCAGAACTGGAAAAGGCAGTCAATGAGCGTGGGATTTCCTCACGCACCATGAGAACGGCAAAGAGCCGTATCGGGGACAGACTTGTGACCGAGAAAGACGGCACAGCATGGGTCTGCTATCTCCGAGACTGACAACAGGAACACGGCAAGCATGGCAAAGACGGCAAGGTTTTTATAGATACCTTAATGTTGCCGCCTTGCCTTGTTCCCTCATACCGACACCGCTCGATGATGAACAGTCACCGGGCATTTTTCATTTACAGGAGGATTTTGAATGAACAATACCGCAACCAACACCGCCACTTGCCCGACTGTCAGAAAGCAGATCGGCAAAACAACCTATATCGTCCGTGTCCATTTCAGCCAGACCGCAAAAGAGACGATGGAGGACAAAATCAAGCGTCTGCTCCGTGAGGAAGTCCGCAAAATGTGACTTCTTTTTGAATTTGATGAAAAAGTCCTTGACTTTTCGTCTCTGGCAAAACTGCAAAATCGATTTTGATTTCCTGTGGTGCCAGACTTGCACCATTTGATATTCAGGAACTAAGAGAAATCATGTCCTATGACGAAATGGAACTGGATATGATCGGTGATCAGAGAACAGCCATGTTTGTCATCATCAGCGATACAGATGACACATTCAACTTTGTGGTAGCGATCATGTACACCCAGCTCTTTAACCTGCTTTGTGATAAAGCGGATGATGAGCATGGAGGCAGGCTTCCCTATCATGTACGGTTGCTTCTTGATGAGTTCAGCAATATCGGACAGATTCCCAAATTCGACAAATTGATTGCTACGATCCGAAGCAGGGAAATCTCGGCTTCTATCATCTTGCAGTCACAATCTCAGCTGAAAACCATCTATAAGGATGCTGCTGAGACAATCACAGGCAATTGTGACACCGTTCTTTTCCTGGGCGGAAAGGAAAGTTCCACACTGAAAGAAATATCAGAAACCCTGGGAAAGGAAACCATTGATCTTTACAACACATCAGATACCAGAGGCAGCAACCGGTCCTATGGACTGAACTATCAAAAGACTGGAAAGGAGCTGATGAGTAGAGATGAGCTGGCGGTCATGGATGGAGAAAAATGTATCTTACAGCTTCGAGGAGTCCGTCCGTTTTTAAGCAACAAATATGACATCACAAAGCATAAACGGTACAAAGAGCTTGCCGATTTCAATAAGAATAATGCGTTTGATGTCGAAAAATATCTGGCACACCGACTGGTGATGTCGGAAGATACAGAATTTGAAATGTATGAAGTAACTGTAACACAAGAAGATGTATCAGCGATTGAAGCTGAGGAAGGTGAGGACTGATATGAAAGAAAGAATTCGAGCACCCTGTTGTTGAGCGGGGGTACAAAAAGGTCTGAATAAAAGGGAAAGGAGTAGAGCCAAACGCTTACAGACCATAAGAAAAAGCGTTTGTGCATACATTTGATTATGGCTTTTTTTAGCAGTGCAATCAATATCCTTCAGACACTGGTCGTTGCAATCGGTGCCGGTCTTGGTGTCTGGGGCGTAATCAACCTGATGGAAGGTTATGGAAACGACAACCCGGGTGCAAATGCTCATGTGCGGTAAAGTAATAAAAAGATTTAGGTAGCCGCCTTAACTATTCCTAAATAAGATAATATGCACAGTATTTTCTCGTAAATAGAAAATAAATTATTGCATTTTACCAATTATTATGTTAAAATGACAATGTAACAAAGAGCTATGTATTTTTAAGGAAAGGGAGGAACTTATGAATTTAAGAAAATCTATTTTAGCACTTTCAGTAGTAGCTGGAATTGTAGCTGCTCCAATGACTGTATTTGCCGCTCATACTCATAGTTGGGGTTCTTCCCAGTACTATGGATATGAAGATGAAATGCCTGGTATATATGATGACTGGGATAAATGTGCGACACGTCATGTATATAATTACAAACAATGTTTAATTTGTGGAGAAGTAAGCATTTATGAAGTTGAGACGATTGAAATGTCTCACAAATGGGTGAATGGTGCATGTGTATATTGCAACAAAGGTTACGCGAAAGAGATAAATTAACATAGTATCATTACCGGCAAGTTTATAATCAAAAAATAGAAAGCATTGAGAATATTTCAAAATTTCTTGAAAGTACTCTCAGTGCTTTCTTTGATAATATGAAAGGAGAAATAAATGCAAAAAAAACAACTTTCTGTATTAGTACTAATTATTTTATGCTTTTTATTAGGATGTAACAGAGAAACACCAAAAGATGAATCTCAACAAAATTATGAAGATGAATCTAATATTTCTAAAACAAATGGAGAAGAACTTGTAAATATAAACAGTGAATTGTTAGGTTCGACTCCTTTTGATATCCAAATCGATAAAACAGCATTGCAGACTAGAAAAGAAACAGAAACAGAAGTTACAATAAAGACAAATTTAACAGACTGGGGTTATACTGTTTCTTCTGAAAAAGGGAAAATATCTGATATAAATAAAAATTCATTCATATATATAGCACCTAAAGATGAGAGGGATGATACTATAAAAATACAATTATCGGACTATGAAAATGGCATATCATATGAATATACAATTCCACTTATTTTTGCGGGAAACAATGAACATTCTTTAGATAAATTCAAGGAAAATCTTTCAAGATTACCTAATAGTTAGTAAAGAGTCGATAGACTAAAGTACCACCATCCTCTTTTATTTCAACTGAATATCCATCCCGCCGCACCGCAGCGGCACATGAAGCAGTAAATCCGAAAAAGATTTGCTGCTTTTTTTGCGTCCATTTTTGGCAAATTTCCAAAAGTTCCGTATTAGACAGTGAAACCAAAAAAGGCTGCCATTTTTTTCAGACAGCGGGCAAAACGCAGCTTCCGAAACGCCTTATTGTCGGGAAAGACCGAGCCGCCGGAAAAGTTCTTGCCGGAAAGTCCGTCCATTCTGCTCTTTTGTGGTTTGTAGGGAGTAAGGGAAAAACGCCAGCCCGCAGCCTTTTATAAAAAAAGCTGGTTATAGATTTTCTGAAAAAGTGGCAGTAGCAAGTGAACGGCAGGCCGGCAGTTTCTTAGAGCAAGATTCTACCGAGGTGCCAAAATTCGCTTATCGCTCATTTTGCCCCTGCGGGAATCTTGTTGGGGAGTGCCTTCCCCAAACCCTGCTTATGCGGCTTGCGCCGCTGAAAAACCCCTCAAAATATTTTTCGGATTTTTCAAAAACAGTTCCGCTTCACACCCTGTTTTTCTCCTATTAGTGAGAGGACACCACGCACAGAAAGGAGGTCAACCACCTATGAAACGATACAACACGCCGCACCGCAGCCGGGTAGTCAAAACACGCATGACCGAGGAAGAATACGCCGAGTTTGCCCAGCGGCTTTCTGCTTACCACATGAGCCAAGCCGAGTTTATCCGGCAAGCCATAACCGGGGCAGCCATACGCCCCATCATAACCGTTTCCCCCATCAATGACGAGCTGCTTGCCGCTGTCGGGAAGCTGACCGCCGAATACGGGAGGATCGGCGGCAACTTAAACCAGATAGCCCGGACGCTGAACGAGTGGCACAGTCCCTATCCGCAGCTTGCCGGGGAGGTACGGGCGGCGGTTTCCGACCTTGCTGCCCTAAAGTTTGAAGTCTTGCAGAAAGTGGGTGACGCTGTTGGCAACATTCAAACATATCAGCTCTAAAAACGCCGACTATGGCGCAGCGGAAGCCTATCTCACATTTGAGCATGACGAGTTTACCATGAAAGCCACCCTTGATGAAAACGGGCGGCTGATACCGAGGGAGGATTACCGCATTTCTTCCCTCAACTGCGGGGGCGAGGATTTCGCTGTTGCCTGTATGCGAGCCAATCTCCGCTATGAGAAAAACCAAAAACGGGAAGATGTGAAAAGCCACCACTATATCATCAGCTTTGACCCACGGGACGGGACAGACAACGGCTTGACCGTAGACCGGGCGCAGGAGCTGGGCGAGCAGTTCTGCAAGGAGCATTTCCCCGGACACCAAGCCCTAATCTGCACCCACCCGGACGGGCATAACCACAGCGGGAATATCCATGTGCATATCGTCATCAACTCCCTGCGGATTTACGAAGTCCCGCTTCTGCCCTACATGGACAGACCAGCCGACACGCTGGAGGGCTGCAAGCACCGCTGCACCAACGCCGCTATGGAATATTTCAAGAGCGAAGTCATGGAAATGTGCCACCGGGAGGGGCTTTACCAAATCGACCTCTTGAACGGCAGCAAGGAACGGATAACCGAACGGGAATACTGGGCGGCAAAGAAAGGGCAGCTTGCCCTTGACAAAGAGAACGCCGCCAGAGAAGCCGCCGGACA
Source organism: Pilosibacter fragilis (assembly GCF_032490495.1). Classification (NCBI taxonomy): domain Bacteria; kingdom Bacillati; phylum Bacillota; class Clostridia; order Eubacteriales; family Clostridiaceae; genus Pilosibacter; species Pilosibacter fragilis. Next base: position 11,750 of record NZ_JAVYJB010000026.1, read on the forward strand.
GCCGACCAAGCCCACCAAGTTTGAAACGGACAAGGCGAAGCTGCGCCGGACGATACGGCAGGCACTTTCCCAAGCTGGCAGCTTTGACGAGTTTTCTTCCCTTTTGCTGCGGGAGGGTGTGACCGTCAAGGAGAGCCGGGGGCGGCTTTCCTACCTCACGCCGGACAGGACAAAGCCTATCACAGCCCGAAAGCTGGGGGACGATTTTGACAAGGCTGCTGTCCTTGCCCTGCTCACGCAGAACGCCCACAGAGCTGCCGAACAGACCAAAGCCATACCCGAATACCCTGCCGCAGTTAAAAAGCCGTTACAAGGGGAAAAAGCTGCAAAAACCACCCCGGCAGACAACACCTTGCAGCGCATGGTTGACCGGGAAGCCAAGCGAGCCGAGGGCAAGGGCGTGGGCTATGACCGCTGGGCGGCAAAGCACAACCTAAAGCAAATGGCAGCTACCGTTACCGCCTATCAGCAGTACGGCTTTTCCTCCCCGGAGGAACTGGACGAAGCCTGTTCTGCCGCCTATGCCGCCATGCAGGAAAGCCTTGCGTGGTTGAAGCAGGTGGAAAAGACGCTGAACGGGAAAAAGGAGCTGCAACGGCAGGTGCTTGCCTATTCCAAGACCCGCCCTGTCCGGGACGGGCTGAAACAGCAGAAAAACGCCAAAGCAAAAGCAGCCTACCGTCAGAAGCATGAAAGTGACTTTATCATAGCAGACGCAGCCGCCCGCTATTTCAGGGAGAACGGCATTTCCAAGCTGCCGAGCTATAAATCCCTGCAAGCAGAGATTGAAAGCCTTATCAAAGAGAAAAACAGCGGCTACAACGATTACCGGGCAAAACGGGAGGAGTACCGCCGCTTGCAGACTGTCAAGGGCAATATCGACCAGATTTTACGCCGGAGCGAGCCGCAGCGCAGAAAGGAGCAGAGCCATGAACGGTAATATCCCCCGCATGGACTACCGCCAGTACCGGGCAGCCCGCCGCCTTGTGCATGAGTGCTGCAACTATGACAGCGGGAACTGCCTGCTGTTGGAGGACGGCGAGCCTTGCGTGTGTGTACAGAGTATCAGCTATTCGCTGCTCTGCCGCTGGTTTACCGCCGCTGTCCTGCCCCTTGATGAAGCACTGGAAGCCGCCCTCTTGCGCCGGGGAAGCCGGAAACGCTGCGCTGTCTGCGGGGCGTTCTTCTTCCCAAAATCCAACCGGGGGAAATACTGCCCGGACTGCGCCGGACGCATGAAGCGGATAAACGCCGCCAAACGGAAGCGGAAACAAAGGGAGAAATGTCACGCTTTAGGGCATTTCAAACCCGCATAAATCAAGGCTTTTTTGGAGGGTGTCAAAGGGTGCGTGATACATTTATCCTTTTCCCTTAAAAACGCCCCCTAAAAGCGTAACAGAACCCACAGACAGACACCACAAGGAGGTGAACCCTATCGCTGATTATATGACCGCAGGAACGGAGCTGCCCGCTTACCTGCCTTACCCCCGTTTCCTGCTGGAAACAGACCTATCCCACACCGCAAGAGAGTTATATGCGCTGCTGTTAGACCGTTCCACCCTTTCGCAGAAGAACGGCTGGCAGGACAGCGAGGGACGGACATACATTGTCTACCCCATAGCAGAGATAGCGGAAATGCTGGATAAAGGCTGCACCACCATAAAGGGCGCACTGAACGAACTGGACGCTGCCGGGCTGCTGGAACGCAGAAGGACGGGCTTTTCTGCCGCCAACCGTCTGTATGTGAAAGTGCCGCCTATCCCAGTGGTACAGTTTTCCGACCAACTGACGGACGGAAAACCGCCCCTCATAAGGGCGGGAAACCGACCAACTGACAGCCGGAAAACTGACCTTATGACGGTCGGAAAACCGTCCCCTAACCAAACTAATATAAACAACCTAATAGAGAGCCAAACAAAAGGAGCGAGTGAGGGGCAGCCCCCCGCCGCTTATGGCAGATATAAAAATGTATTTCTTTCTGACACAGAACTTTTGGAGCTGGAACAGGACTTCCCCGGCAAGTGGGAGTATTACCTTGACCGCCTTTCCTGCCACATCGCTTCCACCGGGAAGCAGTACCAGAGCCATGCAGCCACCATTTACAAGTGGGCGCAGGAGGACGCTGCCAAAGAGAAGCCAAAGAAAGGCATACCGGACTATTCATTCAAGGAGGGAGAAAGCCTATGACCGATACAATCCACAACACCATACTGCCTATGACCGACACCACAGCCGAGCCGGAGGATTACACCGGGGAGGACGGGCTTTTATACTGCGGCAAATGCCGGAAACCCAAAGAAGCCTATTTCCCGGAGGGCAAGACCTTTTTCGGGCGTGACCGCCACCCGTCAGAGTGCGACTGCCAGCGGGCAGCCCGTAAGGAACGGGAAGCCGCCGAGAAGCGGCGCAGCCACCTTGAAACGGTGGAACGGCTGAAACGGCAGGGCTTTACAGACAAGACCATGCAGGACTGGACATTTGCCAACGATAACGGCAGCTGCCCGCAGATGAAGAACGCCGCCGGATATGTGGCACGCTGGGAACAGATAAAGGACGGGAACTACGGGCTGCTCTTGTGGGGCAGGGTAGGCACTGGGAAAAGCTATTTTGCCGGGTGTATTGCAAACGCCCTCATGGAGCAGGAAGTCCCGGTGTGCATGACAAACTTTGCAGCAATATTAAACGACCTTGCCGCCAGCTTTGCGGGCAGGAACGAATATATTTCCCGCCTTTGCAGCTTCCCCCTGCTCATCATTGACGATTTTGGAATGGAGCGTGGCACAGAATACGGTCTGGAACAGGTCTACAATGTGATTGACAGCCGCTACCGGAGCAGGAAGCCGCTGATTGTGACGACCAACCTCACGCTGGAGGAATTGCAGCACCCGGAGGACACCGCCCACGCCCGGATTTATGACCGCCTGCTTGAAATGTGTTCCCCTCTCTGCTTTACCGGGGAGAATTTGAGGAAAGCCGCCGCACAGGGAAAAATGGAACAGCTGAAACGGCTGCTTGCCGGAAAGGAGATTTGCCTATGACCGACACCCAGAGAAACAAACGCCCTGCCCGCCGCCCGGACTGCGTGACCGAAACGAGGATAGGCAACACAATCCTTGTGGTGTCTGGCTTTTTCAAGGAGGGGGCGACCGACACCGCCGCTGACAAGATGATGAAAGTGCTGGAAGCAGAAGCCGCCGCCGGATATTTGACCTGTGATAAGCCTGATTGAAAAACCGTCATTTTTACCGACCGTAAAGAAGCAGATTTGACGCTTTTGCCGCTATACAGACAGCCGCCCCATGTGGTACAATCAAGGTACGGAATAGTGGGGCTGGCTGTCGGAAACGGAGGAATTTATGTTAAGACAGACCACCCAGCAACTCATTACCGCCCTTTACCCAAGACTGTCCCATGAGGACGAGCTGCAAGGCGAGAGCAATTCCATTTCCAACCAAAAGAGGATTTTGGAAACCTATGCCAAACAGAATGGATTTTCTAATCTGCGCTGGTACACCGACGACGGTTATTCCGGTGCGAACTTTCAAAGACCCGGATTTCAAGCCATGCTTGCAGACATTGAAGCAGGGAAAGTCGGGACAGTTATCGTCAAGGATATGTCGAGGTTAGGGCGAAACTACTTACAGGTGGGAATGTACACAGAAATGATTTTCCCACAGAAAGGTGTCCGCTTCATCGCTATCAATGACGGAGTGGACAGCGCACAGGGGGAAAATGATTTTGCCCCGCTGCGGAACATTTTTAACGAATGGCTGGTGAGAGATACGAGCAAGAAAATCAAGGCAGTAAAACGCTCTAAGGGCATGAGCGGAAAGCCCATCACAAGCAAGCCCGTCTATGGCTACCTCATGGACGAGGACGAAAACTTTATCATTGACGAGGAAGCCGCCCCGGTGGTACGGCAGATTTACAGCCTTTGCCTTGCCGGGAACGGTCCGACCAAGATAGCCCGTATGCTGACCGAGCAGCAAATCCCCACGCCGGGGACGCTGGAATACCGCAGGACGGGCAGCACCCGCCGCTACCACCCCGGCTATGAGTGCAAGTGGGCGACCAATACCGTGGTTCATCTGCTGGAAAACCGGGAATATACGGGCTGTCTGGTAAACTTTAAGACCGAGAAGCCGTCCTACAAGCTGAAACACAGCATAGAAAATCCCCCGGAAAAGCAGGCGGTTTTTGAGAACCACCATGAGCCTATCATTGACCGGGAAACGTGGGAACGGGTGCAGGAGTTACGCAAGCAGCGCAAACGCCCCAACCGTTATGACGAAGTGGGCTTGTTCTCCGGCATACTCTTTTGTGCCGACTGCGGCAGCGTCATGTACCAGCAGCGATACCAGACGGACAAGCGCAAGCAGGACTGTTATATCTGCGGAAGCTACAAGAAACGCACCGCCGACTGCACAGCGCACTTTATCCGCACTGACCTCTTGACCGCTGGCGTACTCTCCAATCTGCGGAAAGTTACCAGCTATGCGGCAAAGCATGAAGCCCGGTTTATGAAGCTTTTAATCGAGCAGAATGAGGACGGGGACAGACGCAGGAACGCCGCCAAGAAAAAGGAGCTGGAAGCCGCCGAGAAACGCATAGCCGAGTTATCTGCTATCTTCAAGCGGCTGTATGAGGACAGCGTAACCGGGCGCATATCGGACGAGCGTTTCACAGAGCTGTCGGCAGACTATGAAGCCGAGCAGAAAGAACTGAAAGAACGTGCCGCCAGACTGCGGGAAGAACTTTCCAAAGCGCAGGAAGCCACCGCAAACGCTGAAAAGTTTATGAATGTGGTACGCAGGCACACTACCATTGAAGAACTTACCCCTACTCTGCTGCGGGAGTTTGTGGAGAAAATCGTTGTCCATGAAAGCGTTGCCCTTGACGGGAAACGCCGGGGCAAGTTACGCAGACAGGAAATCGAAATCTATTATTCTTTTGTCGGCAAGGTAGAACTGCCCGACACCTAACCGCCCGACCTATCCGACATACCTCATGTGCCGGATAGGAACGGCAAAATTTTTTACACTTCTATTACTTCTTTATCACACATAAGCAAAAAGCCAGGGCATCAAGCAGCTCATGGCCGGTGCTGGTGTAGCCGTTGTTGGCATGGTCCTTGTACCTCTGCTCTCCGGGCTGTTCTCTGTCTAAGCGTTCCTGCATGAAATCCTTGCCGCTCCCGCAGCTCTGCGGGGGCGGCGGAAAGGAGGTTGACACCGTATGGATTTCTTACTTGAAGCCCTGACGAATTGGCTGAAAGAAATGCTGGTGGGCGGTATTATGAGCAACCTTTCGGGGATGTTTGACAGCGTAAACCAACAGGTCGCGGATATATCCGTACAGGTAGGACAGACCCCACAGGGATGGAATGGCAGTATTTTCAATATGATTGAGAATCTGTCAAACTCCATCATGGTGCCGATTGCAGGTGTGATCCTGGCTATCGTGATGACCGTAGACCTGATCCAGATGATTGCAGACAAGAACAACCTGCATGATGTGGATACCTGGATGATTTTCAAGTGGGTGTTCAAATCAGCTGCCGCCATCCTCATTGTCACAAACACATGGAATATCGTGATGGGCGTCTTTGATATGGCGCAGAGCGTGGTGGCGCAGGCGGCAGGGATTATCAATTCGGATGCGTCCATTGACATTTCCTCAGTTATGACCGATCTGGAACCGAGGCTGATGGAAATGGATTTGGGACCGCTGTTCGGACTGTGGTTCCAATCCCTCTTTATTGGCATTACCATGTGGGCGTTGTATATCTGTATCTTTATCGTTATTTATGGCCGTATGATCGAGATCTACCTTGTAACTTCGGTGGCTCCCGTTCCAATGGCTGCAATGATGGGCAAAGAATGGGGCGGTATGGGACAGAATTACCTCCGATCCCTGCTGGCACTGGGCTTTCAGGCGTTTCTCATTATTGTCTGCGTGGCAATTTATGCTGTGCTGGTGCAGAACATCGCTCTGGAAGATGACATCATCATGGCAATCTGGAGCTGCGTGGGCTACACCGTACTGCTATGTTTTACGCTGTTCAAAACCGGCAGTCTCGCCAAATCAGTCTTTCAGGCGCACTAAAACGGAAGGAGGTTTCTACATTGGCTTATGTACCCGTACCCAAGGACTTAACAAAAGTCAAAACAAAGGTCATGTTCAATCTGACCAAGCGGCAGCTTATCTGCTTCACGGGCGGAGCGCTTATTGGCGTACCGCTTTTCTTTTTGCTCAGAAAACCTACCGGAAACAGTGTAGCGGCTATGTGTATGATGCTGGTTATGCTGCCCTTCTTTATGCTGGCTATGTACGAAAAGCATGGACAGCCCCTAGAAAAGATCGTGGGCAACATTCTCAAAGTAGCTGTGATCCGTCCAAAGCAGCGACCTTACCAGACCAACAACTTTTATGCCGTATTAAAGCGGCAGGAAATGCTCGATAAGGAGGTGTATGACATTGTTCACCGCAATAAAAAAATGGCTGCATCGGATGTTCGGAAAAACCGAGGAAAAAACTGTGCGGCCGGTAAAGACAAAGAAAAAGCTGTCTCGCGCCGATAAGAAGCAGATCGAAGCGGCCATTGCCCTCGCTAACCGCACGGACAAAAAAGGAAAATCTGCGCAGGACAGTATCCCTTATGAACGGATGTGGCCGGACGGAATCTGCCGCGTATCGGACAGCCACTACACAAAGACCATCCAGTTTCAGGACATCAACTATCAGCTCTCCCAAAACGAAGATAAGACGGCAATCTTTGAGGGTTGGTGTGATTTCCTCAATTATTTTGATAGCTCGATTCATTTCCAGCTGTCTTTTTTGAACCTTGCGGCATCGGAGGAGACCTTTGCTAACTCCATTTCCATCCCGCCCCAGAGGGACGCCTTTGACAGTATCCGCGAGGAATACACCACAATGCTGCAAAATCAGCTGGCCAGAGGTAACAACGGTCTCATCAAGACCAAATACCTGACCTTTGGTATCGACGCGGACAGCATCAAAGCCGCCAAGCCCCGTCTGGAGCGTATTGAGACCGATATACTTAATAACTTCAAGCGTCTTGGTGTAGCTGCCAGAACGCTGGACGGTAAAGAAAGGCTTTTTCAGCTTCATGCGGTATTCCACATGGATGAACAACTTCCGTTTCAGTTTGAATGGGACTGGCTGGCTCCTTCCGGTCTGTCCACAAAGGATTTTATTGCACCAAGCTCCTTTGAGTTCCGCACCGGCAAGCAGTTCCGTATGGGTAAGAAATACGGGACTGTTTCTTTTTTGCAGATTCTCGCACCGGAACTGAATGACCGTTTGCTGGCTGATTTTCTGGATATGGAAAGCTCGCTCATTGTGAGTATGCACATTCAGTCGGTGGATCAGGTGAAAGCCATCAAAACGGTAAAACGGAAGATTACCGACCTGGACCGCAGCAAGATCGAGGAACAGAAAAAAGCAGTCCGTGCCGGATACGACATGGACATCATTCCATCTGACCTTGCTACCTACGGCAGTGAAGCGAAAAAACTCTTGCAGGATTTGCAGAGCCGCAATGAGAGAATGTTCCTTTTGACCTTTCTGGTGTTGAACACAGCGGACAATCCCCGTCAGCTTGGCAACAACATCTTTCAGGCAGGCTCTATTGCCCAGAAGTATAACTGTCAGCTGACCAGGCTGGACTTCCAGCAGGAAGAAGGGCTGATGAGCTGTCTGCCTCTGGGTCTCAATCAGATTGAGATTCAGCGAGGACTGACCACCAGTTCCACAGCTATCTTTGTGCCCTTTACTACGCAGGAACTGTTCCAGAACGGGAAAGAAGCCCTGTACTACGGCATCAATGCTCTGTCCAACAACCTCATTATGGTGGACAGAAAGCTGCTGAAAAACCCCAACGGCCTGATTCTGGGTACGCCGGGTTCCGGTAAGTCCTTCAGCGCAAAACGAGAAATTGCCAACTGCTTTTTGCTTACCAGTGATGATGTCATTATCTGTGACCCGGAAGCGGAGTACGCACCTCTTGTTGAGCGTCTGCATGGGCAGGTCATCAAGATCTCACCTACTTCAACCAACTATATCAATCCGATGGATCTGAATCTGGACTATTCGGATGATGAAAGCCCGCTGTCACTCAAGTCTGACTTTATCCTCAGCTTGTGTGAGCTGATCGTGGGCGGTAAGGAGGGCTTGCAGCCGGTGCAGAAAACCATTATTGACCGTTGTGTGCGCCTGGTCTATCAGACCTATCTCAATGACCCGCGCCCGGAGAATATGCCCATACTGGAGGATTTGTATAACCTGCTTCGGGAACAGGAGGAAAAGGAAGCCCAGTATATCGCTACGGCTCTTGAAATCTATGTAACCGGCTCCCTCAATGTGTTCAACCACCAAAGCAATGTGGACATTGATAACCGGATTGTCTGCTATGACATCAAAGAACTGGGCAAGCAGCTTAAAAAAATCGGTATGCTGGTAGTTCAAGATCAGGTGTGGAACCGCGTTACCATCAACCGTGCCGCCCACAAGTCCACCCGTTACTACATCGACGAGATGCACCTGCTTTTGAAGGAGGAGCAGACCGCCGCCTATACGGTGGAAATCTGGAAGCGATTCAGAAAATGGGGCGGTATTCCGACAGGTATCACCCAGAATGTCAAAGACCTTTTGAGCAGCCGCGAGGTAGAGAACATCTTTGAAAACTCGGACTTCGTGTATATGCTTAACCAGGCAGGCGGAGACCGCCAGATTTTGGCGAAGCAACTGGGGATTTCCACGCACCAGCTTAGCTATGTGACCCACTCCGGTGAGGGCGAGGGCCTGCTGTTCTATGGCTCCACGATCCTGCCGTTTGTAGACCACTTCCCGAAGAACACCGAACTTTACCGCATTATGACTACCAAACCCCAGGAACTGAAAAAGAAGGAGGATGAATGATGATGAACCCCAACATTTTGAATAAAAATCCGCTGATGTTTTTTGACAGGGCGGTAAATGCCCAACGCAGCCAGCTGCTTACAGTCATGGCCGATGCGGTAAGTGAGTGCCGCACGGCGGCAGATCAGGCAGCCGAACTGAATGAGACCGGTCAGGTGGGGCTGCTCCGTCTGGCAGAGGTCTGGAGCACCATCCGTGCCAAGGAAGGTATGGGTGGTCTGGTTCTGGAAGGAACCGAAGCGAAGATCCTGTCCGATGTGGTGGCACAGTTTTATGCCTACCTGTCCGGCTGTATGTTCAACGATCCGGTGGGAATGGCCATTTATGCAGAGCTGCACTACATGATGTCCTCCCTCATGCTGGGAGAATGGTTTGAATAAGGAACCGCGTCTGCGCTTTACTGATGAGGAACGGTCTGACCCTGCACTGGAAAAGCCGATCCGTAAAGCGGAGAAAGCTGCGGCCAGAGCAGATAAGGCGCAGGCCAATATCCCAAAGGAAAAGGTCAGGCAGACGGTCATTGACCCGGATACCGGAAAAAAGACCTCGAAGCTGACCTTTGAGGACAAGAAAAAGCCACCTTCCAAAGTTTCTCAAGGAGTCAGGGAAGCTCCCGTCCATCTGGTTGCGGGCAAGCTCCACAAAGAGATCCGGGAAACAGAGCAGGACAACGTGGGTGTGGAAAGCGCTCATAAGTCCGAGGAAGCGGTGGAGACCGGCGCTTATCTGGTGCGGGAGGGCTATCACAGCCACAAGCTGAAGCCGTACCGCAAAGTAGCACAGGCAGAGCGCCAACTGGAAAAGGCAAATGTAAATGTTCTGTACCAGAAATCTTTGCAGGAAAATCCCCAGTTTGCCAGCAATCCGCTTTCCCGCTGGCAGCAAAAGCAGGCCATCAAAAGGCAGTATGCCGCCGCCAAACACACCGGTCAGACTGCCGGAAATACCGCCCAGGCTGTATCCAAAACCGGAAAAGCCGCAAGGACGGTAAAAGAAAAGGTACAGCAGGCAGGGGCATTCGTCATGCGCCACAAGAAGGGTTTCCTGATGTCAGGGGTTTTGTTCCTCATTACCTGTATGCTGATGAATACCATGTCCTCCTGCTCCATGATGGCGCAGAGCATCGGTTCCGTTCTCTCCGGCACCACCTATCCGTCGGATGACCCGGAAATGCTGGCGGTGGAGGCAGATTATGCAGCCAAAGAAGCCCAGTTGCAGGAGGAAATCGACAACATAGAAAGCAGCCACCCAGGGTATGACGAGTATCGCTATGACCTTGGTATGATCGGTCATGACCCTCATGAGCTGGCAGCATTTCTGTCTGCCGTCTTGCAAGGTTACACCCAGCAGAGCGCTCAGGCAGAGCTGGCGCGTGTGTTTGCAGCACAGTATCAGCTGACGCTTACTGAGGAAGTGGAGATTCGCTACCGCACGGAGACCTCCACCGACCCGGAGACCGGCGAGACCACCTCAGAAGAAGTCCCCTATGAGTATTACATTTTGAATGTGAAACTCACCAGCAAGCCCATTTCCGCTGTGGCGTCGGAGTTACTGACCTCGAAGCAGATGGAAATGTATCAGGTTTACCGGCAGACCATGGGCAATAAACCGCTGTTGTTTGGCGGTGGTTCCCCTGACATGAGCAATTCCGAGGACTTGACCGGTGTACAGTTCGTAAATGGAACCCGTCCCGGAAATCCGCAGTTGGTGGAGCTGGCCAAGCGTCAGGTCGGCAATGTGGGCGGCTATCCTTATTGGAGCTGGTATGGCTTTGACAGCCGCGTGGAGTGGTGCGCCTGCTTTGTATCCTGGTGTTATAACCAGGCTGGAAAAAGTGAGCCGCGCTTTGCAGGCTGTGAGTGGCAGGGCGTCCCGTGGTTCCAGTCTCATGGACAATGGGGTGCAAGAGGCTATAACAATCTGGCTCCCGGAGATGCAATTTTCTTTGATTGGGATTTAGATGGGACAGCAGACCATGTGGGTATCGTGATCGGTACGGATGGCAGCCGTGTTTATACGGTGGAGGGAAATTCCGGCGATGCCTGCAAGATCAAAAGTTATGACCTGAATTATCAAAGTATTAAGGGCTACGGCCTGATGAACTGGTAACAGACTTTGTGGAAAGGAGTGAACGGTTATGGCAAAAAACAAAATTGAACGTATCGACCAGGAAATTGAGAAAACCCGTGAGAAGATTGCGGAATATCAGGAAAAGCTCAAGACCCTGGAAGCACAGAAAACGGAGGCAGAGAATCTGGAAATCGTTCAGATGGTTCGTGCGTTACGCATGACTCCAGCACAGCTGAACGCTATGCTTTCCGGTGGAATGAACCACGGCAGAGATACAGCACTGTCGGAATCAAATAATCAGGAGGCTACCGCTTATGAAGAATAAAAGAATTTGCAAAACACTTTCCGCCCTTTGCTTGACAATGGTTGTGGCATTTGGCTTTACGATCCCTGCTTTCGCACAGGGGTCAGAACAGGCTCCGGCGGCACCGGCAGAGGATTCTACCAATGACAGCAATGTGATTGTAGAAGAAACAGAACCGGCACCGGCACTTACACCAGATGGCAATGCCGCTCTGGTGGATGATTTTGGTGGCAATAAGCAGCTCATTACCGTTACCACCAAGGCTGGCAACTATTTTTACATTTTGATCGACAGGGCTAATGAGGATAAAAAGACTGCTGTTCACTTTCTGAACCAGGTGGATGAAGCGGATTTGATGGCATTGATGGAAGATGAAAATGTCAAAGAGGAGCCGGCTGCTGTGTGTAGCTGCACGACAAAATGTGAAGCAGGGGCAGTCAATACGGCCTGCCCGGTCTGCGCAACTGATAAGAGTAAATGTACGGGCAAAGCACCGGAACCTCCGGCAGAAACATCGGAGCCGGAAAAAGAGAAGCCTGCCGGATTGAACCCGGCTGCGCTGGCCCTTTTGCTGGCTCTGCTTGGTGGCGGTGGCGTATTTGCCTACTCGAAGCTCGTTAAGAATAAGCCTAAGACCAAGGGCAATGACAGTCTGGACGATTATGATTATGGCGAGGAAGATTCCGAGGAATGGGAAACCGAGGATGAGGAGTCGGACGAACCGAATGCTGACGGGGGCAGCACAGAAGAAGATGATGAGGACAGTGTGAAATGACCCGTTTCACAGACAGCCCCTACGAACGCATGATGACACGCAGGCCGGAGGGCGGGAAGGAAACTTCCCGTCCTCCTTCTTTACCCCACAGCCACCCCTGCTATGGTTGCGGGAATTATGGAAGACCCTGCGTAGGTATCTGCCATCGAGAGATGGAACGCTGGCTTAAAGAAAGGAAACGAAAAAAATGAGTGTTCTGATTATATTTATCAAGCTGATTGCTGTTTTTGACCTGCTGGTGATTGCCGTGTATTTTGGCGGCGATATTTTTTCTACTATGTTAAACAAATTTCGGAGAACGCCAAAGCAAGATGCCCCCCTTGATTTCTCCTTAGATACCGTGACCGTTTCATTGTCCATAGATTCTATCCGTCAGCTTTATTCCGGTGACGCGGCAGATTTTGTGAAAGAAAAGATCCTGCCAAATGTGGAGAAAACAATGGCCGTGCTGACGGAACAAGAACAGACGGCGGCTCGTCTGCTCTTATCCGCTTTGATCGGTTTTCTTGCAGCAGAAGCTCCTATGGATGAACAGAGCTTCCCTATGGTAATGGAACTTTTGAACTGTATGGAGGGGGAAAAAGAGGATGGTTGTCAGGATGCAGTAGATATTTTGTTTGAAGATACCGTCAGCAATACCCACCGTCATGAAGAATATTACAGCAATTATCAACGCTACCAGCTGATGCAGGTGGATAAAACCCATGTCATTTTGGCTTGCCGCATCATCATCAATGACCTGCTGGGGAAACTGTACCGCTATGATTATCGGTTTGGCTATAACCTGCTTTTGGATGAGGAAAACAGCATTGAGAAAAAGCTGCACACGCCTGTGCGAGAAGAATGGGAGGATGAAGATTATGAAACTTGTAATTGCTGAAAAGCCATCAGTTGCCCAGAGTTTGGCGGCGGTGATCGGCGCAAGCGTCCGTAAGGACGGGTATCTGGAGGGCAACGGCTGGCGTGTCAGCTGGTGCGTGGGCCACCTGGCCGGTCTTGCGGATGCAGACAGCTATGACCCAAAGTATGCCAAGTGGCGATATGATGATCTGCCTATCCTGCCGGAACATTGGCAGATGATGGTGGGAAAAGATAAGAAAAAGCAGTTTGATATTCTCAAAAAGCTGATGAATGCCCCGGATGTGACGGAAGTGGTAAATGCCTGTGATGCCGGACGCGAGGGCGAGATGATCTTCCGTAGCGTCTATGAGCTGGCAGGTTGCAAGAAGCCGATGAAAAGGCTCTGGATTTCTTCGATGGAGGACTCCGCCATAAGGAAAGGCTTTGCAAACCTGCGCCCCGGTGCGGACTATGACGGACTTCGGGATGCTGCCCTCTGTCGTGCCAAGGCCGACTGGCTGGTGGGGATCAATGCCACAAGGCTTTTTTCCGTGCTGTACCACCGCACCCTCAATATCGGGCGCGTGATGTCCCCAACGCTGGCACTCATTGTCCAGCGAGAAGCTGAGATCGACACCTTTAAGCCGGTTCTCTTTTATACCGTGGCGCTGGAGCTGGCCGGTCTTACCGTATCCGGGGAGCGTATGGCGGATAAGACCGCTGCCGAGCAGCTGAAAGAAGCCTGCCAGGGTGCAGCTGTCACAATCAAAAAGGTGGAGCGCAAGGAAAAGTCAGAAAAGCCGCCTGCTCTCTATGACCTGACTACTCTGCAAAGAGATGCCAACCGCCTGCTTGGATTTACAGCCCAGCAGACCCTGGACTATCTGCAAAGCCTGTATGAAAAGAAGCTCTGCACCTATCCCCGTACTGACAGCCGCTATCTGACCAGTGATATGGCAGACAGCCTGCCGGTGCTGGTGAATCTGGTTGCCAATGCTATGCCGTTTCGCAAAGGAATCGCCATTACCTGTGATCCGCAGACGGTAATCAACGATAAGAAAGTAACCGACCACCACGCAGTAATCCCTACCAGAAATCTCAAGGATGCAGACCTTTCTGCCCTTCCTGCGGGAGAAAAAGCGGTGCTGGAGCTGGTGGCCCTGTGTCTGATGTGCGCCGTAGCCCAGCCCCATATCTATTCGGAAACCGTTGTGATTGCAGCGTGTGCCGGTGGGGAGTTTACCACAAAAGGAAAAACAGTGAAGCACCCCGGATGGAAAGCACTGGAGGACGCTTATCGTGCCAAAATGAAGGATACAGAGCCGAAAAAAGAGGGCGTAGAGAAAGCCCTGCCGGAGCTGACCGAAGGACAGACACTTTCGGTTTCTGCGGCAATCGTCAAAGAAGGCAAAAGCAGTCCGCCTCAGCACTTTACGGAGGACACCCTATTGTCCGCAATGGAGACTGCCGGGAAAGATGATATGCCAGAGGATGCTGAGAGAAAAGGTCTGGGGACACCGGCCACCCGTGCCGGTATTTTGGAAAAGTTGGTATCTGCCGGTTTTCTGGAGCGAAAAAAGAACAGAAAAACGGTGCAGCTTCTTCCTTCCCACGATGCAGTATCCCTTATCACGGTGCTGCCGGAACAACTGCAATCGCCGCTTCTGACTGCCGAGTGGGAGTACCGCCTGGGAGAGATCGAGCGCGGGCAGCTTGCCCCAGAGGAGTTTCTGGACGGGATCAGCACCATGCTGAAAGATCTGGTGGGGACTTATCAGGTCATCAAGGGAACTGAGTACCTGTTCACTCCGCCCCGTGAGGTGGTGGGCAAATGCCCTCGCTGCGGCGGTGAAGTTGCAGAACTGCAAAAAGGCTTCTTCTGTCAGAATGATTCTTGCAAATTTGCAATCTGGAAAAACAACAAATGGTGGGCTGCCAAGAAAAAACAGCCGACCAAAGCTGTGGTGTCTGCGCTACTGAACGATGGCTGTGTCCGTGTGACGGGGCTATATTCGGAGAAAACAGGCAAGACCTACGATGCCACTGTGGTTTTGGAGGACGATGGACAGTATGCCAACTTCAAGCTGGAATTTGACCAGCGGAAAGGAGGCAGCCGATGAAGCTCTCTTTAGTGGAACGGGAAACCATTCTCCTCTATAACCAGGCAGAACCAATGGCTGAGGTCTACACCCACGATCCCCGTCTGATGGAGAAGCTGGAACTGCTGGCAAAAAAGCACCCCGACCAGATTACCCGAAAGGACGCCCATAACTTTACTGTCCCCAAGCGGTGTGTATCAGTCCGGGAGCCATACAGCGCCGAGCGTCGCAAAGCTGCCAGTGAGCGTGCGAAAGCTGCCGGATACCAGCCCCCTGTGAGAAAGTCCGGCAGTTAAAGACACATGGCAGAGAATGTATTTGAAGCGGTCAAGCAGTCGGTCAGCACCAGAGAAGCGGCAGAGTTTTACGGGATAAAAGTCAGTCGAACTGGCATGGCCTGCTGTCCTTTTCACGATGATAAGAACCCCAGCATGAAGGTAGACCAGCGATTCCACTGCTTTGGCTGCGGTGAAGATGGGGATGTGATCGACTTTACCGCAAAGCTCTTTGACCTCTCCCCAAAAGAAGCGGCGGAGAAACTGGCACAGGACTTTGGCCTGATCTATGACAGTCAGGCCCCGCCCCGCAGGAGATATGTCCGGCAAAAAAACGAGGCACAGAAGTTTCGGGAGGATCGACAGCGCTGTTATCGCGTACTGTCCGATTACTACCATCTGCTGAAAAAATGGGGGATTGACCATTCTCCCCGGACACCGGAGGAAGAACCGCACCCCCGCTTTGTGGAAGCAATCCAGAAGAAAACCTATGTAGAGTACCTGTTGGACCTTTTTCTTTATGAAAGTGAAGAAGAACAAAGGGCATGGGTTGCAGAACACACAGCAGAAATCACACACTTGGAAAGGAGATTGAAAATCATGGCTGAGAACAAACCCACCAACCGAGAGCGGCTAAGGGAAATCACAGATGGCATCGAGCAGGGGATCAAGGAACTGTTTGAGAGTGAAAAGTATATGCGCTATCTGTCCGTCATGTCCCGCTTCCACCGCTATTCGGTAAACAACACCATGCTCATCTATATGCAGAAGCCGGACGCTACATTGGTAGCCGGATACAATAAGTGGAAAGACCAGTTTGAGCGTCATGTAAAAAAGGGCGAGCATGGCATTACCATCATCGCCCCCACACCGTATAAGAAGAAAATCGAGGAGCAGAAGCTGGACCCAGATACCAAGGCTCCGATTCTGGATAAAGACGGAAAGATCGTTACAGAGGAAAAAGAAATCGAGATTCCCATGTTTCGCCCTGTCAAGGTCTTTGATGTGAGTCAGACCGACGGGAAACCTTTGCCGGAGCTTGCTTCCTCCCTTTCCGGCAATGTGCCAAATTATGAGGCATTCATGGAGGCCCTGCGCCGCAGCGCACCGGTGCCGATTACTTTTGAAGCAATGGCTGCTGATACGGACGGCTATTTTTCTGCTGATCATCAGAAAATTGCCATTCGTCAGGGCATGAGTGAGGTTCAGACGGTTTCAGCCACAGTACACGAGATTGCCCACAGCAAGCTCCATGACCCTAAAAAATATGAAATGCTACCGTCATGGAAGGTTGTGCAGGAGAGTGAAGGTGGAACCAAGCATGATTTCAAGTTGGATTTTACCACAGAAAAAGAAGCCGAACAGTTTGCTTCTGATATGGATTGGCGTTATGTGGACGAAAATCAGTTTGAATGGCGTCTTGCAGTTGAGGAAGATGCAACCGCAGAAAAACAGGCAATCAAAAACCGTCACACGGAAGAAGTGGAGGCTGAAAGCATCTCCTATGCAGTCTGCAAATATTTTGGCATCGAGACAGGAGAAAACAGCTTTGGCTATATTGCCAGTTGGAGTCAGGGCAAGGAACTGAAAGAGTTGAGAGCCAGTTTGGAGTCCATCAACAAAACCTCCGGCACTTTGATCTCCGACATTGAGCGCCACTATAAGGAAATCTGCAAAGAGCGCGGAATCGACCCTCATGCAAAGGTAGAGCCGGAAACCGCCCCGATAGAGCAGCCAGCAGATGCCATTAAGGTATCTGATAGGCTGCCGACCGGCGATCTGACCTACTATGTAGCAGAGTGCATGGAATTTCCAAACCTCGGAGAATACCACGATAACTTGTCTTTGGAGGAAGCTGTCCGCATTTATCAGGAGATTCCAGCAGAGCGAATGAACGGGATCAAGGGCATTGGTTTTGAGCTGAAAGACGGAAGCGACTATGAAGGACCTTTTCCGATTTTGACCGGCCAGACCATTGACCTGGACACCATCCAGGCAATCGACTATTACCGTGATAATCCTCTGGTGCAAAAAGCGGTAAAGGAACTGGCTGCGGCAATGCCGGAAATGGAAGTGCTGGGGGCGGACGCCAACCAGCAGGAGGCTTTGTTTCTGATTGACGATGCCACCTATCTTCATATCCAGTCCTGTGACAGTGGCTGGGAATATACCCTTTACGATGCTGCGTCCATGAAAGAGTTGGATGGTGGTCAGCTGGATATGCCGGAGATTTCCCGCATGAAGGCAGTTTTCCAGATTTGTGATGACAACGATTTGGGCAGAGACTTGGTAAAATACGCACCGTTGTCCATGATTGAGACCTTGCAGGAAACTGCCTACCAGCAGATGCAGACAGAGGCTAGTCAGATGACTGCCTCTTCCCAGCTGCCGGAAGCGCAGGAGCAGGCACTGGATGAATACCCCATGCCGGATGAGCAGGTATCCACACCGGATATGCAGGAATATGGCTACTCCTATGATGGGATGCTCCCTGTTACCAGAGAACGGGCGCTGGAACTGGATGCCGCCGGTTTGACCGTCTATGTGCTGCATGAGGACAATACGGAGAGTATGGTGTTTGACCCGCAGGAAATCATGGATCATGGCGGTCTTTTCGGTGTGGACCATGAGGAATGGGAGAAAAGCCCTCAGTTCCACGAAAAGGTCATGGAGCGTCAGGAACATCAGCAGGAACGCGAACAGGCATTTCTCTCCCAGAACAGAGATTGCTTTGCCATCTATCAGGTAAGTCGTGACGATCCGCAGAATGTGCGCTTTATGAATCTGGACTGGTTAAAGTCCCATAACATTTCCATAGACCGCAGCAATTATGACCTCATTTACACAGCTCCTCTGAGGGAGTCTGGCACTGTGCCGGAGCAGCTGGAAAAACTCTATCAGCAATTCAATCTGGAAAAGCCCGTGGACTTTCACAGTCCCTCCATGAGCGTCAGCGACATCGTTGCGATCAGACAGGACGGTGAGGTATCCTGTCATTACTGTGACAGTGTTGGTTTTACCCAGATCCCCGGATTCCTGCCAGAAAACCCGCTGAAAAATGCGGAAATGATGCTGGAGGACGATTACGGCATGATCGACGGTATCATCAACAATGGCGCAAAAGAACCTACGGTGACAGAGCTGGAACAGCAGGCCCGAAGCGGTCGGCCCATTTCCCTCATGGATTTGGCTACCGCTGCTCATCGGGAGGAGAGGGAAAAGAAAAAGTCCATCATGGAGCAGCTGAAAAGCCAGCCCAAGGCAGAACACAAAAAGACAGCACCCAAAAAGAGTGCGGAAAGGGAGATTTGATATGGGAAATTTTACTTTTGAGGAAATGAACCTGATGTGCATTTACAATACCGGCAGCCGCACCGGGCTGATTGACAGTCTGCGTGAGATGCGCGGCGAGCTTTCGCCGGAGGAAACGGAACTGAGGGAACTGACCGACAGCGCCCTTACGAAGCTCTGTGCGATGACCGATGAGAAGTTTGCCGAACTGGAGCTGTACCCGGATTTTGACCAGTAAATTTATCGTGTAAAAAATATAGTGAGAGAAATTGTCTGACGGATAAGCGATTTCTCTCACTTTCATCACAATATCCCACTATACTTAGAGAGATGGATGAAGTATAATCTAAGCAACAAACGATAATTTGAGGTGGAAATATGGCATCAAGCAAGGAATACTTAGAGTTTATTTTAGGGCAGCTATCTGAGTTAGAAGAAATTACTTATCGAGCTATGATGGGAGAATTTATTATTTATTATCGTTGCAAGATTGTAGGCGGTATCTATGATAATAGATTACTTGTTAAACCAGTAAAATCAGCAATTAGTTATATGCCAACAGCTCCGTATGAATTGCCCTATGAGGGAGCAAAAGAGATGTTATTGGTAGATGAAGTTGATAATAAGGAATTTTTGACAGGTTTGTTTAATGCGATGTATGATGAACTGCCAGCCCCAAAACCGAAAAAGAAGAAATAAACAACTTGCAGTTTGTTTGTGCATTGATGATTATCTTGAACTTAGGAGGTGTTTAATGAAAACGGTTCTTTTACATGGGTTGGGACAAACTGCACAGGACTGGAAAGAAGTAGTCCAACAACTATCAATTTCCGATGTCGATTGCCCAAAACTTTTTTCTTCAGCAGGAGATGAAATATCATATTCGCAGATTTTGGGCGATTTAGAACAGCGGTATTCAGAAGTAAAAGAGCCGCTTCGTATCTGCGGTCTTTCGTTAGGTGCGCTTCTTGCGATTGATTTTGCTATTCGGCATGAAGAAAAAGTGGCTTCGCTGATTTTGATTGGCGCACAATATAAAGTTCCAAGTTTACTGATAGATTTTCAAAATCTTATCTTCCGTTGTATGCCAAACAAGGCTTTTGAAAGTATGGGACTATCAAAAAGCAGCACCATAAAATTGGCTCACTCTATGCGGTCATTGGATTTTACTTCGCAATTAAACAATATTCGTTGTCCAGTGACAATTTTGTGTGGCAAAAAGGATACTGCCAATCTAAAGGCTTCTAAAAGACTAAAAGAATTGCTACCCAAAGCTACTTTGCACATCGTTCCAAATGCAGGACATGAACTCAATAAATATGCACCAAACACGATTGCAGAGATATTAAATAACTAAAATGTAATATTCACAGTTTCACCCAGCAGGAAATCTTTTTGGTTTCCTGCTTTTCTTTTACCCAAAAACCGAAAGGAGGACAGAATACCATGCCAACCAAAGCTGAACTATATGCACAGATGGCGGACAAGGTGGCAACACAGCTCACGGGGAGCTGGCAGGAATGGGCAGGGTTTCTCACCACTGCTTCCCGTCTTTACAAGTACCCGTTCCATGAGCAGCTGATGATCTACGCCCAGCGACCGGACGCCACCGCCTGTGCAGAGTACGATTTGTGGAATGAAAAGATGGGCCGGTATGTAAGACGCGGCTCCAAGGGGATCGCTCTGGTGGACGATTCCGGGGACAGGCCCCGCCTGCGCTATGTCTTTGACATTTCCGACACCGGAACCCGTGAACATTCCCGCACTCCCTGGCTGTGGCAGCTGGAGGAGCGCCATTTGGATTCGGTGCAGGCCATGCTTGAGCGCACCTATGATGTTTCCGGTGATGACCTTGCCGGACAGCTCACCGAGGTAGCCGGAAAACTGGCTGAGGAATACTGGACGGAGCATCAGCAGGACTTCTTCTATATCGTTGACGGTTCCTTTTTGGAGGAATATGATGAGTTTAACATCGGAGTACAGTTCAAGGCAGCAGCCACCGTCAGCATCACTTACGCTTTGATGTCCCGCTGCGGACTGGAGCCGGAACGCTACTTCGACCACGAAGATTTCATGGCAATCTTTGATTTCAATACCCCGTCAACCATCGAGGCGCTGGGAACAGCGGTCAGCCAGATCAACCAGCAGGTGCTGCGGCAGATCGGTGTTACCGTCCGAAATGCAGAGCGCGAAGCCAACCAAGAAAGGAGCAAGCAAGATGAACAATCCCATGACCTACATCCAGAACGGAGACTATCAGATTCCCGACCTGAAGCTGAGCCAGCAGCCGGAGAAACCTCTGGGCAAGTACGGCAGGATGAGGAAAACCTACCTGAAAGAACACCGTCCCATCCTCTACAACCAGATGTTGCTGAGCGAGAAACTGTACCCGCACCTCATCGAGATCGACGAGACCGCCCAGAGCAGGCTGGAACAGATGATGCTCCAGCTGGCGAAGGAAGCGGGAGCCACCGAGGAACTGAAAGCCAGCGATCCCATGAAGTGGGTGGGGCTGATGAACATCTGCAAAGCCCAGGCAGAGGAGATTCTGATGGCGGAGCTTATCAACAGCTGACCCTAAACCTGTTCCTCTCCGAAGCGGAGCAGATCCAATCCATAGATGAAGCAGAGAATGTAGCGCATACATCCTCTGCTTTTTCTTTTGCCCAAAATGATATTGACCATGTGCTGCGTTTGGGAGGCAATACAGATCGTCAGAGGGAGCGTGTGGTTGCAGCCTTTGAAAAGCAAAAAACCACCGCTGAGATTGCTGAGATACTGAAAACGCTGTACCACGGCGGCAACGGCCTTGGCAGCGTGAGCGCATGGTATGCCGAGGATGGTATCCATCTTTCCCACGGGAAGTCTGTCCGTTATGACAGGTCTGCCCAGGTCATTTCCTGGGAGAGTGCCGCAGAGCGCATCGGGGAACTTTTGGAAAGTGGCCAGTTTGCCTCCAATGTGGAGCTTGCAGAAGCGGCAGGCTATGAACGCTCCCTCCTTGCAGAAAAACTTTGGCATCTGTACCACGATTTCAGCGATAAAGCCAGAGATTCCGGGTATCTGTCCTGTCTGTCCGGTATTCAGAGAACCGGGTTCCCGGAAGAAACTGCATGGCTTGCCGAGCAGCTGAGTGACCCGGCTTTCCGCCAAACCCTAAAGGAAGAATACGCTGCCTTCTGGACTGCCTATCAGCAGGACCGTGACCTGTTGCGCTTTCATTACCATAGGCCAATGGAAATCTGGGAGAACCTGAAGGATCTTGACCTGCCACGCAGAACTTTTTCTTCGGACCTTTCCCAAGTGCCAACCGTCCAGCATTTCATTACCGAGGATGAGATCGACGCCGCCATGACCGGCGGCAGCAGTTTTGCCGGAGGAAAAGGCCGTATCTATGCGTTCTTCATGGAAAACCATACGGATAAGGAAAAAGTGAGATTCCTTAAAGACGAGTATGGCATTGGCGGACGCTCTCATGCACTGTCCGGTGCTACACACAGCGGCGAAGATCACGACGGGAAAGGACTGCACTATAAAAAGCAGGACTGCCCGGATGTTCACTTGAACTGGGAAAAGGTTGCCAAGCGCATTACCTCACTTGTCCAGAAAGGCCGCTATCTTACCGAACAGGAACAAGCGCAGTATGACAAGATCCAGGCTGAAAAGGATCTGGCAGAAGAAGATGCCATTCATGCCCAGCAGCCGGAGATAGAGGAAGAAACGCCAAAGCCTACCCTTCGGGAGCAGTTTGAGCAGTATAAGCCTGTGGTGACTGCCGCCATATCTGAGGATGTGGCATATCGAAATGCCTGCGGTCATTCCGACCGTGAAAATGCTGTCATCGAGGGCAATGCCGCTGTGCGCCGTGCGATTCTTGGCTCTAAGGATATGGAGCTGATCCGCCTTTATTCGGATGTGCCGGAGTTCCGCCAGCGTTTGCACCGGGAAGTGATCGACGAAACCTATTCAAAGCTCCATGAGCTTCTGCGCCCTCTTTCTCAGGAGGATATTGACAAAGCTCTCTGTGTTTGGAACGGCAATATCGAGAGTAAACACGCTGTCGTCCGCTATATGAAAGACCATGCAAGAGAGAAGGATACCGCTGCATGGCTGGCTCAGGAATACGGTGGCGGCAACAGCCCGTTCGTTGTCCGTGCCGGAAGCCCGGAGGAAACACAGCTGCCCTGGCCGAAGGTACAGCGCAGGCTTGCCCAGCTTATTCAGGAGGACCGGTTCTATACCGAAGAAGAACAGGATCGTTTTGACAATATCGACCCTATTGCCATCCGGGAAGCTCTGGAGGAAAGAGGGATCGTCAACGGACAGGTGGCAGACCCGGAAAAACTGGACAATGACTCATTTATCCAGCAGGTGATGTCGGATGCCGAGCAGATCGCAGCTGCCGAGACAGAACAGACTTCCGATGTTTCCATTTCCGATGAGGAATATGATGCAGTTCGCCGCCCAACTCCGCAAAGAACCTCCTATGACCCTGCCGCCCCGGTTTATGCCGTGGGTGATACCGTGTATATCGAGGATGACGCTTATCAGATCACCGAGCTGAGGGATGACACCGTACAGCTTCTGCCCACCGGCATGGTATATCCCATCTATCGGGCAGAGCGCAAAGAACAGTTCGAGCAGCTGCTTCGGGCAGACCTCCGCAATGCTTACTATACCGAGTTTCTTCCCATTGACCCGGACAAGGCAGATCAAGACTTGCGGGATGTATTGTCCCATGGACTGATGGATGAAGCAGATAAACAGCAGCTTTCCACGCTACTTCAATCCGGCAGGAGCAACAGTGAGATCGCCTACTGGCTGAGCAGGGCTTATCCTCGTGAGATTGAGACGCTGGATTTGGAGAACGGCGATATTGCCGATTACCGTACCACGACACAGGGCATGGAGCTGGAAGTCATGGATGCAGAGGAAAAGCGTCTGGCTGTGCTGTATTTCCGCTGGGATGAGGTTGCGCCTTTGCTGCGCGGGATGTATGCCCGTCAGCTGGATGGCTTTGGACAAGAACAGCCCCAACCGTCTGCTGAATCCCTGACCTTTCATTCCGAGACCGTGGCAGTCTATCCGGGCGATAAGAACCATCTACCTTATGATGTGGTGGTGGAACGGTTGCATATTGAGGAGCCGGAGCCGCCAGCCCCTGTAACAGAGCCGGAGAAAACCTTTGAGGAAGTGCTGGATGAACACCCGGTTTCCATTCAGGTCAACGGCCAGTGGCAGACCTTCCCCAATGCCAAAGCTGCCGAGGAAGCCTCCTATGAGGAATACAAGGCTAACCTGCGCCGCAATGCACAGAACTTCCGCATTACCGATGAGCATTTGGGTGAAGGCGGTCCAAAAGCCAAGTTCCAGGCAAATGTCAATGCCATTCGTTTGCTGAAAGAGCTGGAATCTGCCGGACAGCAGGCAAGCCCCGAACAACAGGAGATTCTTTCCCGTTATGTGGGCTGGGGCGGTCTTTCAGATGCCTTTGACCCAGAGAAACCGGCATGGGCTTTAGAGTATGCCCAGCTAAAAGAACTGCTGACCCGGTCGGAATATGCCGCCGCCAGAAGCTCCACCTTAAACGCCCACTACACCAGTCCCACGGTAATCCGGGCCATCTATGAGACCGTGGGCCGCATGGGTTTTGAGACCGGCAACATCCTGGAGCCGTCCTGCGGTGTGGGCAATTTCTTCGGTATGCTGCCGGAAGAAATGCGAAACAGCCGTCTGTATGGCGTTGAGCTGGATTCCATCAGTGGACGGATTGCAAAGCAGCTCTACCCCAAGGCCGACATCACCGTGGCCGGGTTTGAGACCACCGACAGGCGAGATTTCTATGACCTTGCCATTGGTAATGTGCCTTTTGGCCAGTATCAGGTTCGAGATAAAGCCTATGACAAGCTGAATTTCAGCATCCACAACTACTTTTTTGCCAAAGCACTCGACCAGGTGCGTCCCGGTGGTGTGGTGGCTTTTGTAACCTCCCGCTATACCATGGACGCCAAGGATTCCACCGTGCGCCGCTATCTTGCCCAGCGTGCCGAGCTGCTGGGAGCGATCCGTCTGCCCAATGACGCGTTCAAAAAGAATGCCGGTGCCGAGGTGGTATCGGACATCATCTTCCTCCAAAAGCGGGACCGCCCGCTGGACATCGTGCCGGAATGGACCCAGACCGGACAGACAGAGGATGGGTTTGCCATCAACCGGTATTTTATCGACCATCCGGAAATGGTGCTGGGCAGACAGGAGCCGGTAAGCACTGCTCATGGTATGGACTACACCGTGAACCCTATCGAGGGACTGGAGCTTTCCGACCAGCTGCATGATGCGGTGAAGTATATTCATGGCACTTATCAGGAGGCAGAGCTGCCGGAGCTGGGCGAAGGCGAAGCCATTGACACCTCCATTCCTGCCGACCCCAATGTGAAGAACTATTCCTATGCCATTGTAGACGGGCAGGTGTACTACCGGGAAAACAGCCGCATGGTGCGCCCTGACCTCAACGCCACCGCCGAAGCCCGCGTGAAAGGTCTTGTGGGACTGCGGGATTGTGTGCAGGAACTGATCGACCTTCAGATGGATGCAGCGGTTCCGGACAGCACCATTCAGGAGAAGCAGTCGGAACTGAACCGGCTCTATGACAGCTTTTCCGCAAAATATGGTCTTATCAATGACCGGGCGAACCGACTGGCCTTTGCCGATGATTCCAGCTACTATCTGCTCTGCGCGCTGGAAGTCATTGACGAGGACGGAAAGCTGGAGCGCAAGGCGGATATGTTCACCAAACGGACCATCAAGCCCCATCAGGCGGTGGCTACCGTGGATACGGCAAGTGAAGCACTGGCGGTGTCTATCTCAGAAAAAGCCTGCGTGGATATGGGCTATATGAGCCAGCTTACCGGAAAAACAAAAGAAGAACTGGCCGGAGAACTGCAAGGCGTGATCTTCCGTGTGCCGGGACAGCTGGAACAGGACGGCACACCCCATTATGTGACTGCTGATGAATACCTTTCCGGCAATGTACGCCGCAAACTGC
>NZ_JAVYJB010000027.1:0-29491 GCF_032490495.1 Pilosibacter fragilis
AGACCGAAGAAAGACTTAAAAGATCCATCCACTTCCTTAAGGATCTGCTGGGCCATGTTGGAATTCAGCAGCCGATAGTTTTCGGAAGTCTTTAAGATGGCGTAGTTTTTCTCATATGGGAGATACCGGCTATATTCAAAGTAATGCTGCCGTACCTGGTAGATGGCCTGGTTGGTCAGGTTTTTGGCTGTGCGGCATAATTCCCGTAGAATGAGGAATTCATCTTTGGACAAATGCTTTAGCTGCTGGCATACGGTCAAATACAAAACGGTTCCTCCTTTCCTAATTGGTGCAGAACATATGTTCTGTATTAATTATAGCACATGGTTTCACAAAAGGGAAGAGAAAGAATTGTAATTGCTTACCGTTTTACATCTGTCTGTGTATCGTTATAGTGGCATTCATCCCGCCACCTACGAGGAATGGGGGTATTCTGCCGATTTTATGATAAATCAGTTAACAAAACAGCCGCCCCGGTCATATCCTGGGCGGCTGTTTTCATATCTGTTTTCTTTTTCCAATACAGTTTCCCGGTTGCGCCTTGTCATTTTCCCGTTCCTGTCGTATGATATGGATAATCTGAATTTACAACCGAGAGGAGATCTATGTACACTTACACCTGGTATCAATGGCTTACGTTTTTTTATCTGTACTGTTTCTTTGGCTGGATCTTCGAGTCCACCTATGTTTCCTTAAAACAGAAGCACTTCGTGAACCGCGGTTTCCTGCGGCTGCCGATGCTGCCGTTATACGGAAGCGGCGCAGTCATGATGTTATGGGTATCTCTCCCGTTTCAGGACAGCCTGATCCTCACCTATATCTCCGGCGTTATCGGTGCCACGGCTCTGGAGTATGTGACCGGATATGTGATGGAACGTCTTTTCAAAGTCCGCTACTGGGATTACAGCAACCAGCCCTTTAACCTTCACGGATATATCTGTCTCAGCTCCTCCATCGCCTGGGGATTTCTGACGATCTTTATGACACACCTGATCCACAAGCCCATCGAGCGGACCGTCCTCGCGATGCCGCTCTACTGGGATCTGTTTTTCGTATTTTTTGTGACTGTGCTCTTTGTTTACGATTCCATCGTCTGCACGAAGGAAGCACTTGCCTTCGGAAAGTCCCTGGAAGCTATGCAGAAGCTTCGTGCGGAACTTGACAATCTTCAGGTACAGCGCGCGCTTCTCAAGATGAATACCGAAGACCGCTTGCAGGCCGCCAAAGAAGAACTGCTGGATCAGATCGAGGCAAAAAGAATTCAGGCTGCGGCTCTCACCGGAATGAGTATGGAAGAATTCCGGGAAAAAGCCGGTACAAAACTGGGATCCATCAAGGAAAAACCTGCTGCCGGTATATCCATGATTCGCGAAAAGGCCGGATCCGCCGCAGATTCCATCCGCGATCTCTCCAATGTCAGCCTTGAGGAATTAAAGGCAAAGGCCGGAGGAAAGCTCGACAGCCTGAAAGACCTTACCGGAATCCATCTGGAAGCGCTCCGCGGGAAATCTGCGGAACAGCTCGACGAGATGTTAAAGGAACGGGAATCCCTCCTCGCCGCACTCCGAAAGGAACGTCGCCGCTTCCGCAAAGAAAGAATCCACTCCAACCCAACCGCAGTTTCCCCGAAGTATGCGCGGGAATTTGAAGAATTGAAAAAGTACTTCGAGGACGAAGGAAGAAATGCAACGCCGCAGTAAAAACAGGAAGTTTCTTCCCGGCTCACCCAAAAAAGAATGTGCCTTGGCACATTCTCGCGCCTCGCGCAGTCGCTTGCGACAATCTACATCTTCGCACGAGTGCGCGTCTTTGGCACGTTAGTGCCTTTTTATGTAACAGGGAATTCCTCAGAATTTCCTGTTACATAAAAAAGAGGTTCATCTCCACATAATCGGAAATGAACCTCTTTCTTTTCTGTTTTTCAGGTCTTACGCCTCCGGTTTTTCAACCTGAACGATCGCCTGTTTCTGCATCGGGATACGGCAGTTCTTATTGTTGCCAAACTCAACGATAACGGTATCGTCTGTCATATCAATGATCACTCCGTAGAATCCGCTGGATGTCAGCACGCTGTCACCGACTGCGATGCTTGCCATCAGTTCCTGCATTTTTTTCTTTTCCTTCTGCTGCGGTCTGATCGCAATGAAGTACATGAAAGCAAAGATTAAAACAATATATCCAATCCAAAATGCCGGGCTGTTAGTCATATCCGTTGCACCTCCTTTTCTTATACCTTGTCTTTATAGTTCCCTGTTACGCCCTCCAACTTTTTCTCTTTGTACTCGGCGTAGCAGTGGTTCTCGATAGCTTCCCTGATCTCCGTCATCATCGTGTTGTAGAAGTAAAGATTGTGGAGCACGCATAAGCGCATTCCGAGCATCTCTTTTGCCTTCAGGAGATGGCGGATATAGGCCCTGCTGTATGAGCGGCAGGCCGGACACTGGCATCCCTCTTCGATGGGGCGCATATCCTTTGAAAACTGCTCATTAAACAGGTTGATCTTTCCGTGGTTTGTATATACATGACCATGACGGCCATTTCTTGTCGGGTAAACACAGTCGAAGAAATCGACGCCGCGGTCCACCGCCTCAAGGATGTTCGCCGGGGTTCCGACGCCCATCAGATAAGTCGGTTTCTCTTCCGGGAGATGCGGAACCACCGCATCGAGGATACGGTACATCTCCTCGTGACTCTCACCGACCGCAAGTCCGCCGACCGCGTAGCCGTCGCAGTTCATCTTCGAGATCGTATCCGCATGCGCGATCCGGATATCCTCGAAGGTTCCGCCCTGATTGATGCCGAACAGAAGCTGTTCCTTATTGACGGTATCCGGCAGGGAATTTAATCTCGCCATCTCCGCCTGGCATCTCGCCAGCCACCTTGTAGTTCTCGCGACAGAATTCTCCATGTATTCTCTGGTACACGGATGCGGAGCGCACTCATCGAATGCCATCGCGATCGTGGAGCCAAGGTTTGACTGGATCTGCATGCTCTCCTCCGGTCCCATGAAAATCTTATGACCATCGATATGGGAGTTGAAGTAGACGCCCTCTTCTTTGATCTTTCTGAGTCCGGCGAGGGAAAATACCTGAAAGCCGCCGGAATCGGTGAGGATCGGACGGTCCCAGTTCATAAACCTGTGGAGCCCGCCGAGCTCTTTAATCAGCTTGTCGCCGGTCCGGACATGAAGATGGTAGGTGTTGGAAAGCTCCACCTGTGTCCCGATCCCGCGAAGGTCATCGGTGGACACAGCGCCCTTGATCGCGGCGACAGTTCCTACATTCATGAATACCGGCGTATGGATCGTGCCGTGGACTGTCTCTACGTCAGCCCGTTTGGCACGTCCGTCTTTTGCCAGAATCTTATATTTCATATTTTTCTTGCCTTATAAATTAGTCCCGAAAATTATTTTCCGGATTTCTTCGCTTCCTTTGCTGCTTTCTCAGCATCCTTTTTTGCCTGCTTTTCAACTGCGTCCTTCTTCTGCTTCTTTGTAGTCATAACATACCACATAGCGCCTGTCAGGCATACGGAAGAATAGGTACCACAGATGATACCTGCCATTAACGGGAGTGCGAACTCACGGATGGAAGATACGCCCATGATAAACAGGACAAATACCATGACAAAGGTCGTCAGGGATGTATTGATGCTTCGTGTGAAGGTCTGGGTGATACTTGTATTTACGATATCAGCGGTGGATGCCTTCGGTCCCATGAGCTTGATGTTCTCACGGATACGGTCGAAGATAACGATCGTCGCGTTGATGGAGTATCCGACGATGGTAAGCAGGCAGGCGATCGCTGTGGAGCCAACGGACCACTTTGCGAGGGCATAGCATGCAACTACAACCAATACGTCATGGACAAGGGCTAAAACAGCACTTGCAGCGAAGCGGATATCCTTGAATCGTACCCAGATATAGAGAAGCATAAATACGGTAGCGATCGCTGTAGCCATAACCGCGTCGCGCTTCATCTCAGCACTTACCGCACCGGAGATGCTCTCTGCGGTAATCTTGGACTCATCAACGCCGAAGTTCTCAACAAGTGCCTCGTCTAATGCCTGACGTTCTTCCACGCTTAAGGTTCTTGTCTTGATGATCACCTCGTTTGTTCCCGCAACCTTCTGTGTCTGCGTATCCGCACTGTTTGTGATGGATTCGACTACCGGAACAACCTCGCTTGAGATTCTCTCCAGAGACATGTCCTCATTAAAGGTCACGCTTGTGGAGGTACCGCCCTGGAAGTCAAGGGAGTAATTGAACGCGTTTCCGATGGAAGACTTGTTCATTACCATTCCCGCAACGCCTGCGAGGATCATAACAGCAGAGATGATAAAGCAGATATTTCTCTTTCCGAGGAAATTGAGCGCCTTCTTCTCTTTTCTGATGCCGTAGAACTTCTGATCCTGGAATCCAAGGTTATACAGGGTGTTCAGTGTGAACTTTGTAACGAAAAGTGCTGTGAACATGGAAAGAACGATACCAAGGGCAAGTGTTGTAGCGAAGCCCTTAACTGTACCGGAGCCTCTCCAGTAAAGAACAGCCGCTGCGATCAGTGTTGTCACGTTACCATCGACGATGGCGGATAACGCTTTCGCAAAACCTGTCTTGATTGCGGAATGAACGGTCTTTCCGAGACCGATCTCCTCCTTGATACGGGTGAAGATGATGACGTTCGCATCAACCGCCATACCGATGGAAAGGATGATACCGGCAATACCCGGAAGTGTTAATGTAACCTCAAAGGCCGCGAGCAGGATCAGCATCAATGCCACATAGAGGCAGAGTGCAAGGGATGCCGCAAGACCCGGTATGAGGTAAACTACGATCATGAATACGCATACGATTCCGAAACCGATCGCGCCGGCCTTTAAGCTTGTCGTGATCGCTTCCTGACCAAGTTTCGCGCCTACCACGTTGGAACGGAGTTCCTCCAGTTCCAGGGAAAGGGAACCGATACGGATCGTGGACGCAAGATTCTCAGCCTCTTCATAGGAAGTCATGCCGGAGATAGAGGCCTGTCCTCCTGTGATCGCCTGCTGTACGGTCGGGTTAGAGTACATCACATTATCGTAAACGATCGCGATCTTCTTGCCGACGTTCGCTGCAGTCACATCTGCGAATTTCTTAGTACCTTCATCGGTAAATGTAAGCGCTACTTCATAGTTATTGTTTCCTGTCTGCTGGTCTTTATAGATCACAGCTTTCGCAGAAGCTACATCGGTTCCTTCCAGTACAACATTCCAGTTCTCATCATAGAACTGTAAGGATCCCGGCTTACCGAGCTCTTCCAGGATCTTGTTCGCGTCTGTGACACCCGGAATATCAACATTGATACGGTTTCCGCCTTCCTGATAAACCTCTGCCTCAGAGCTGTAGTTCTGTACTCTCTGCTGCAGCTTGTACTGGGTATCGGACATATCCTCGGCGCTCGGATTCTCTTCCTTCGCCTGGTAGGTAATGCTGACGCCGCCTGCCAGATCCAGACCGAGCTTGATTCCGCCATTCTGGGAAGTTACCCCGTTCTCATCGGTGACCAGCTTACTCTTCTGAAGAGTATCATAGCCGAAAAATCCGAAGATACCGAGCACAACGAGCAGTCCCAGGAGGCCGATCAGTCCCTTTCCTTTGTTGCTCTTCATGATAAAATCTCCTTCTTGATATGATTTCGAGGTTCAAAAGGCTTTTTGTCCCTCTTGATTCCGGAGTCTGCCGTAATCACCGCCTCCGTCATCCTTACAATAACAGTCCGGGGTTTTCTGCCCCTGACCGCTATGATCGATTTAGTTGTTTTCCTCGTCCTCTGCTAAAGCAGCACGGATCATGATCGCGCACTCGATACGTTTTTTCTGCATTTCGCAGCCGATATCGTAGGCATCCGTAATGCTGCCGTGGAAGTTAAAGGAATTTGCCGCGCATCCGCCGCTGCAGTAGAATCTCGCAAAGCAGTTTTTGCATTTTTCTTTCGCGTATACATTGCAGAGTTTGAATTCATCGCGCACCTTCGTGTTGACCACGCCGGTATCCACGTTTCCAAGCAGGAACTCTTCATTTCCAACGAACTGATGGCACGGATATAAGTCTCCCCACGGAGTTACTGCAAGATACTCGGTTCCTGAACCGCAGCCGGACAGACGTTTCGCAACACACGGTCCCTGACTTAAATCAAGCATGAAGTGGAAGAATTTGAATCCTCGTCCCTCTTTCTGGCGCTTTACAAACTCTTTTGCGAGTCTGTCATACTCATCCATGATCTGCGGAAGGTCTTCCTCACGGATGGAGTACGGCTCTTCCGGAGCTGCAACTACCGGCTCCATAGAAAGCTTCTCAAAGCCGAGGTCCGCATAGTGGAGGACATCGTTTCCGAAATCCAGATTGTTTCTTGTGAAGGTTCCGCGGACGAAATAATCCTTCTCGCCGCGTGATTTCGCGAATTCCTGGAATTTCGGAACAATAAGTTCGTAGCTTCCCTTACCGTTTCTGAACGGACGCATCCGGTCATTGACCTCCGGACGTCCGTCAAGACTTAAGACCACGTTGCTCATTTCCCTGTTGCAGAACTCCATGATCTCATTGTTTAAGAGTACGCCGTTTGTTGTCAGTGTAAAGCGGAATTTCTTATTGTGCTCCTTCTCCTGGGAACGTCCGTATTCCACAAGCTGTTTTACAACGTTCCAGTTCATAAGCGGCTCGCCGCCAAAGAAATCAACCTCAAGGTTGATGCGGTTTCCGGAGTTTGCGATCAGGAAATCCAGTGCCTTCTTTCCGACCTCAAAGCTCATGAGGGCGCGGCGTCCATGGTACTCGCCTTCCTCTGCGAAGCAGTACTTGCAGGCAAGGTTGCAGTCATGGGCAATATGAAGGCAGAGTGCCTTCACGACCGTCTGACGTTTCTTGAAATCGATCACATAGTCTTTGTAAATATCCGCAGCGAACAGCTCCTCCGCGTCGATGAGCTCCTGAATATCGGAGAGCGCATCCTCAATATCTTCTGCAGAGTACTTACAGACCAGTGCTTCTCTCACTGCTTTTTTCTGGTCATCCGTGAGAGGCATCGGTTTTTCCATATCCGGGACGATCTTCGCGAGAACCTCCACGGCATCGTAGAGCAGCGCATCCACGGAATGAACCGATCCACTGTTTACGTCCAAAACAATATGGTATCCATTATTTATATACTGATGTATCAAAGCTAACTTTCTCCTACTGTCTTAATTTTCAGGTGACTGTTCCGTCTCTTCCCGATTACAGTCACGATCTGATGGTCTCCTGACTTCTTTCTTACCTGCCCTTTGTGGTCTGTCAGTGGCGGCTTTCCCGGCATCGCTGTCCGGGAAACCCGTCACCGGCAGATTCTTTGATCAGACAAGAAATAGCCCCTACAATCATACGACCGTAGGGGTCTCTTTAAAAACTTCCGTTTATTCGAAGCCCCGCATTAGCGGTTGCTGTTTTCACAGCTCTGGTTTCCTACTGTGCAGGATGTCTTGCATGCAGACTGGCAGGATGTCTGGCATTCGCCGCAGCCGCCCTTCTTCATGCTGTTCTTTAAAGTGTTGGAACTTAAAGTTTTTACATGCTTCATGGTATCATTTCCTCCTGTTCTCTTATCGTGGGCCTAATACCCCGAATTTAAATGAAATTATACCATACGATTTTCTATTATGCAACGGATTTTATTGCCGTGATGCAGGAAAATCCGGTACGGATATCCACTTTTTATCCGCATAACATGCCGCAGGCAGCTTCCCGATCATGTCCGGCAGCCACAAGGGAAAAATATCCGGGTGCTTTTTTCAGCCAAATCGGCTCATCAGTTACAAGATCAGCCGCGCGATGCATATGCATGGCCTTTCCTCACATATCCTGTATAAAGCAAACGCCCACACCATGATGTCCTCTCAGAATCTTTCTGTTCCCGATTTTATGAGTTCCGGAAAGACTCCCGGAGTACATCCTTCAAGAAAGGAGTTTTCTCATGCAGACAAACCCGGTATGGCGCATGGTACGCGCCCTGATCGTAACTTATATCCTCTCCGGCATTCTTCTGGCGGTGCTTTCCTTCGCCCTCTTTAAGTTCCGTCTCCCGGAAAATCAGGTAAACGTCGCCGTCTGTGCCGTCTACGTCATTTCCTGCTTCTTCGGCGGCATCCTCGCAGGAAAAACAATGAGGACCAGGCGCTTTTTCTGGGGCCTGGTCCTCGGAACTCTCTATTTTCTGTTTTTATATCTCATGTCCCTCGCCCAGAAGGACGGTGTCACGGAAGACACGAAAAGGCTCCTCTCTGTCCTCGCCATGTGCACGCTGAGCGGAATGGCGGGCGGGATGGTAAGCTAACGGTCTCCCACCTTCGTGAGGAGATAAACAACGAGCGCCAGGATCCCCATCACAACGAAGATTCCAAGCATTCCCTTCCACATGATTCCTAAAGCAAGCATTGTATTTACATTCATAGTCCAGACCTCCTACATAAAGAATCCAAGGATGATTCCGCCGGCAACTGCAGATGCGACCTGACCGGAAACATTAGCTCCGATGGCATGCATCAGAAGATGGTTTGTTCTGTCCTCCGCGATTCCCATCTTCTCAATGACACGGGCAGACATCGGGAATGCAGAGATTCCTGCTGCTCCCACCATCGGGTTCACTTTGTTCTTGCTGAACAGATTTAAGAATTTCGCAAACATGACGCCGCCGATGGAGTCAAAAATAAAAGCGAAAAGTCCAAGTCCCATGATCATCAGTGTCTGTAAGCTTACGAACTGATCCGCTTTCATGGAGAAAGAAATCGTGATTCCGAGAACAAGTGTGATCAGGTTTGCGAGTGTCGTCTGTGCTGTTTCGGAAAGGCTGTTTAAGCAGCCGCATTCACGGATCAGATTTCCGAACATCAGGAATCCTACAAGAGCAACCGACGCCGGAGCGACAAGTCCTGCGACAAATGTTACAATGATCGGAAAAGCGATTCTTGTGAACCGGCTTACTTTTCCCGGCTCATACGGCATGCGGATCATGCGTTCTTTCTTTGTCGTAACCGCTTTAATCGCCATCGGCTGGATGATCGGCACAAGTGCCATATAGGAATATGCCGCCACCGCAATCGCTCCGATGTAGTTTGACTTCAACACCTGAGATACCAGAATCGAAGTCGGACCATCTGCCGCTCCGATGATTCCGATAGAGGCAGCGTCCTTGATATCAAAGCCGAGAAGTGATGCCATAAAGATCGTAAAAAAGATACCGAACTGGGACGCCGCACCGAAAAGGAACATCTTCGGATTCGAAAGCAGCGGTCCAAAGTCGATCATGGCTCCGATACCGATAAAGAGCAGCAGCGGGAAAGCCTCCGATGCCTCAATGCCGGATTCAAACAGCCACTGGATGATTCCGTGAGTCTCACCAGCGCCCTCCATAAACTGGTTTAATACACCGCTGGCCGGGAGATTCACAAGGATCGCACCGAAGCCCATCGGCAGAAGAAGGGCCGGCTCATAATTTTTCTCGATTGCCAGGTAGATCAGTAAAAGCCCTACCACATACATGACGACCTGCTGCCAGGTGATCGATAGTAATCCACTCCATAAAAAGTCCATAAAAACTCCTCCTTGAAAATAGTATGCGCAGGTTTTTCTCTTTCCCTGCCAATGGATTCCATGAAATTTTACAGACCGTCTTTTTTTGCCGCCATATCGGATCGCTCTCGGATCCTCAGAGCAACAAAAAAAGACTTTCTGCAGAAATTTCTCTCTGCAAAAAGTCTCGTTACCATTTTACCGGTATGCACCACCAGACGTTTCCGCCGCGATTGTTGACAGTGCATTTCAACTACTCCCCTTTTGGATAGATTCATATTAATTGGTTTGAAAAAAATTGTCAAGACCGAAAGCTGTACATTTTTCGCTAATTTTATCGCGGTTCAGGAATTTCACCGTTCGGGTTTGCTCTCCTGCTCACTTTCTTCGCTCTTCTGCGGCGCATCCAGAATATACAGATGCACCTTGTCAATCCTGTTTCTCTCCACCGTATCCACCACAAACCGGAGATTTCCGCTTGTGACTTCCTCCCCTGCCTGCGGGAGATGGTCTAAAAGGCCGATAATATAGCCACCGACGGAGTCGTAATCTTCTGACTTGAGATCCAGACCAAGCTGGTCGTCGAGATCATCAAGTTTCATGGCGCCCTCGATCACATATTCCTTCGGATTGATCTTCCTGATGCTGTCTTCCTCATCCGCATCGTACTCGTCGCGGATCTCTCCGACGATCTCCTCAAGCATATCCTCCAATGTGATAAGCCCGGCCGTCGCGCCATACTCATCAAGAACGATTGCAACGCTGTTCATGGTCTTGCGGAGTTCCACCATAAGCTCCGTCGTCTTTTTAAACTCGTAGGTGTAATACGGCTCACGCAGGTAATCCCGCAGCTTAAATTCCTTGTCTTTCGGGATCAGGAACAGGTCCTTGATATTCACGATGCCAATGACATTGTCCGTCGTCTCCTCATAGACCGGATATCTCGTATACTTCTCCTGTCGGAAAATATCCATGATCTCCTGATAGCTGGCATTCACATCGAGGAATGTCATATCGATACGCGGAACCATAATGTCCTTCGCGACAGAATCCCCGAAATCGAACACGTTGTAGATCATCTTCTTCTCGTCCGACTCGATCACACCCTCTTCGTGGCTGACCTCCACGATCGTTCGGAGCTCATCCTCCGTGATCGCGTCCTGTTTCTTGTTCGGATCCACATGGATCATCTTTAAAACGCCCTTGGAGAGGACATCAACGACCACGATCAGCGGGGTCAGGACCTGCATGATCAAATAGATCGGTTTCGCGAACTTGAGTGACAGGGTCTCG
Organism: Pilosibacter fragilis; assembly: GCF_032490495.1. NCBI lineage: Bacteria > Bacillati > Bacillota > Clostridia > Eubacteriales > Clostridiaceae > Pilosibacter > Pilosibacter fragilis. Next base: position 10,871 of record NZ_JAVYJB010000027.1, read on the forward strand.
GAATAGATCGTCGCGGAAGTCTTCGGTGTGATCTCACCAAAGATCAGGACTAACAGCGTCAAAACGCCGGTTCCGATACCGACATATTTATTTCCAAGCACGTCTGTGACCAGCACAGTCATCAGAGAAGACGCTGAAATATTGACAATATTGTTTCCTATTAAAATTGCGCTAAGCATTTTGGGCTGATTGCTTAAGATCTTCTCCAGCACAACGGCATGGCTGAGTCCCGCCTCCGCGAGATTCCGCACACGGATCTTATTTACCGTCATCATTGCCGTCTCCGCCGATGAGAAAAACGCGGATAACGCCAGAAGTCCAATTACGATCAGTCCCTGCAGGGCTTGCCCTGAATCCAAAAAAATCAACTCCTAAATCTTTATAAATTTGACGCCGCCCGGTTTCTTCCGGGGCTTCGTCCATGATTTGTCTCCCCGCACGCTCCGCTCTGTGTTCGGACCGGTCGAAGATTTACGAATGATTGTACAATACTCTATATGCAGTGTCAATGGTTTTGGGATGTTTCCGCGGCGTTTTTTCCTTATTTTACCTGCATTATATGAAATTAGGGTCAAAAGGTCTGAAGTCCGACGCAAGCTTGCTTGCAGGAGGATTTTGGACCTTGGGACCCACCAAAGCATAAGTAAGCAGCCATTTTTCAAAGAAAAAATGAGCAAATTACGAATGTTTTGAGAATTGCGAGAGCACGTAGTGCGGAGCAATTCGGTATCAGAACGGCTTTTCTTTTTTAACGGCAGCTGTTCCGTTCGTTCAGGCCTATGATCCGCTGCGGTCAGCGTAACAGAGCTTAATCGTCCTCATTCTTCTCGATCAGACGCATCCCCGCCGTCTCCGTCACCGGAAGAGAGAAGACGATCGCCCCCGCCTTGCTTCCGATCCCGGATTCCTTCATGATGCTCTGCATGATGCCGTTTTTATCCTTTGTCTTCGTGACCATAAAGATCATCTCTTTCTCCTGAGCAAGGGAAACGCCTAAAAATTTTTCTGCCTTCTCCATTCCCGTTCCCTTCGCATGGATCACGGTTCCTCCGGTAGCATTGGCCTTTCGCGCCGCGTCCATGATCACATCCGTATAGCCCTGATTTGCGATCACTACAAGAAGCTCGTAGTCTGTTCCTTTCAAGCTGCTTTCCTCCTCTTTCTCAAATCCACGGTCCTCGGTCAAAAAGCGAAGCTGCCGCTTTCCGCCGATGCTGCTCAGGGGAGTCACAAAGGCGATCCCCGTTCCAGGAATATCGATCTTGATCTCCTGTTCCAGTCCCTTTTTTACCTTTTTCCATTCCGACGCCGTCACTACCGCAAACTGGACGGCCTTTTCCGATGCCTCTAACCCGAAGGCATCCAACACCTCCGACGCCGCGGTTCCCCGGCCTAACGTCAGGAATGTGACGGAAATCCCATATTCTTTATAGAAGGCGAGGAATCTCCGGCTCTGGTTCCGGTCGCTGATCGTCGCCATCAAGTATAATTCGCTCATAAAACCTCCTACAATTCAATAATCGCGTCATCATCCAGCAGCTCAAACGCCGCGTATGCCCCGGACTGTCCATGAGCTGCGGACATTCCTTCCTGCGCTCCGCGCTTCGATCTTATTCTCGAAGTTAGCCCCATGACCTGGATCGTGATAAGCGGTGTCATGGCAACCATTGCGACCACACCGAAAGCATCTGTGACGATGTTTCCTCCAAGAGCGGAGCAGGCTCCCTGTGCCATCGGAAGCAGAAACGCTGCCGTCATCGGTCCCGATGCCACGCCGCCGGAGTCGAAGGCGATCGCTGTATAGATCTTCGGCACAAAAAACGAGATTCCCAGTGCGATCGCGTATCCCGGAATGAGAAACCACAGGATCGAGATTCCTGTGAGTACCCGCACCATCGCAAGTCCGAGAGAAACCGCAACGCCCAGGGAAAGTCCCATTCCCATGGCCTTCGAGGAGATCGCTCCGTCCGTGATCTCCTCAACCTGTTTATTGAGAACGTACACGGCCGGCTCTGCCTTTACGATGAAGTATCCCATGATCATTGCGATGGGAACAAGGAACAGCGGGTGGGCGGACTTCGCAAGCACCTGTCCGAGATAATTTCCCGCCGGCATGAAGCCCACGTTCACTCCCGTAAGAAAAAGTACCAGCCCCGCGTATGTATAGGCAAGACCGATCGCGATCTTCTTTAATTTTCTTGTTGTTAATTTTAACATGAAAATCTGGAAAATCATAAAAAATAAGATAATAGGCAGTAAGGAGACCGCAATCTCCTTCATGTAGGCCGGAAGTTCCCTTGCAAAGAGCAGGAACAGTTCTTTTGAATCACCGATCTCCGGAATCACCGGCGGTGTGTAGGAGCTGCTGTCCGCCTTGAAGATCATGCTTAAGATCATGACTGCGAGAATCGGTCCGATGGAGCAGAGCGCCACGAGACCGAAGCTGTCGTCCGCCGCGTGGCGGTCGCTTCGCGTTGCAGAGATTCCGACACCGAGTGCCATGATAAACGGCACCGTCATCGGTCCCGTCGTAACGCCGCCGGAGTCAAAGGCCACGCTTAAAAAATCCTTCGGCACGAACATCGCCAGTACAAACACCACGCCGTAAAAAGCAAGCAGCAACGGCGGAAGTGCCACGGAGAACAACATTCGCAGCAGTGCCACGACAAGAAATGCGCCGACTCCGCATGCTACGGACAAGATCAGCGTCATGTTCGGCACAGCCGGAACCTGATTCGCCAGAACCTGAAGATCCGGCTCCGAGATCGTAATGATGAAGCCTAGGAGAAAGGACAGCCCGATCACCACCGGAAGCTTCCGGCTCTTCGTCAGGCACGTTCCCACTCGCTCGCCCATCGGTGACATGGCAAGCTCTGCGCCAAGTGTAAAAAGCATCATTCCCGCAAGCAAAAGGACTGCTCCCAAAAGGAAACAGAGCAGGATGCTGGAGGAGATGGGCGCGATCACAAAGCAGAGCACCAGCACGATCGCGATGATCGGCAGTACCGCCTGCAGCGCCTCATTCCACTTCTCCCGCAGTTTTTTTGTCATTCCCAATATTCCACTCTCCTGTCTTTTTGAGGCGGACATTCCCATTCTCTCAAAATCCGCCCTGTTACTTGGTTTCTTTCCACATTCGTGTTCTCTCCGCCAGGTATTTCACGAACAGGGGATGCCGTTACAGGATCTGTGGGCTTGCAGCGCCACGATCCTGTAACCGGCGAATTATGTTTAGTATAACATGGGAATTGTGAGAAAAGTATGTTTTGAGAGGTTAAGATTCCGCTAAAAAAAGGCGGTTTTGTTCAGATAATTTACTACTATAAAAAAGATATCAGGCGGTTAAACAGCCCGGAGCTTTCCCTGCCCGCCTGTGCACAGGGAACATCAATAAACGTAAACCGACAATGCTATAAAAAACACCTGCAGGATCGTCATGATCAAAAACAGAGGTGTAATAAATTTATACCATCGCTCAAGCGGGATTCCCATCAGACCGCATTCCAATGAACAGTTCGTTGGCCAGAACATGTCCGAAAAGCCGTCACCAAAACAATATGCCAATACCGCTGTCTGGCGGCTTACGCCTACAATATCAGCTACAGGTGCCATAATTGGCATAGTGATCGTAGCCTGACTGGAAGAACCATTAATGAAAATATTAATGATGCTCTGCAAAAACAACATTCCAATAGCAGAAATGACGGGATTCCCGATATCCAGAAGAGAAGAAAGGTAGTAAACTATTGTATCGGAAATAAGTGCTTCTTTCATGACAATAAGAATACCCCGGGTAAATCCAATCACAAGGATCGAGGATACTACGCTCTTAGTTGACTCAATAAAAGTAAGACAGATCTCATTCAGACTGCTTCCTCCCACGACTCCCGCCACTACCATCATTGCTAAAAATAGTGAAGATATCTCATCGATATACCATCCAAGCATGCTCGTTCCGTAAAGCAGGATCCCTATCGTAGCAAAAAACAAAATCGTACACAATTTGCGGCGAAATGTAAAGTTCACCTCTTTATCATACTGCTTTTTGTCCGATTGTTCCACTTCATCACAGCCATATAAAACTGAAAGTTCAGGATTCTGTTTTACTTTTCTGGCATAGCGCATCATATACCAAATAGATACCATTTCAAATACTGCAAAAATCACGGCGCGATAGGCAACGCCGGAATTCAGCGGTACATCAGCGATGGTCTGGGCAATTCCTACTGAAAACGGGTTTGTCATAGCTGCCGCAAATCCGGTAGCTACGCCAATATAAACGACGGCACCTCCTACAAGATTGTCATAGCCTAACGCTAGCATTATGCTTGCAAACAACGGCACAAGACCATAGGTTTCTTCAAATATACCCAATGTTGATCCGAGCATGCCAAACAACAGCATTCCTACAGGTATCAACAATTCGGTACGTTTCCCCATCAATTTAAGCAGCGCAGACACCGCAGCATCCAGTGTGCCGTTGTCTTTCAATACATAAACAAAGCCATATGCAAAAACAATAAGAAACAAGATATCTGCAGCACTTACATAGCCACGAGACACCGAAAGAAAAATATCAAAGAAGTCTGGGCGGTTTCCTTCAACAAAATGGAAACTGTCAGGTAATACGATCGTTTTTCCATTCGCAGGATCAATGACCCGATCATATTCTCCTCCGGGAATGATATACGTCAATCCTACTACAACCAGTAAAATAATCGTTAAAATTACATATGTATGAGGTAATTTCCACCCGATAAATGACTTTTTACACTTTTCAGTCAAGTTCTTTTGCTTTTTTAACATTCCTGTTTTCCTTCAATAAAAACATGTTCTGCTTTCGCATGAATATCAAATGGATGATGACTCCAGATAACGAGATCCGCATCTTTTCCGCTGACAAGCGCACCTTTTCGATCATCGATACCCAAAATCTCTGCAGGATATGATGTTACTGCGCGCAATGCTTCCGCATCATCCATGCCAAAGCGAACAGCCATAGCAGCATAAATAGGCAAATAATACAACGGTGTTACATCATGATCGGCTGTGATGCAGACTTTAACACCTGCCCTATTGAGGATGCCGGCAGTCTCAAAGCTCTTATTCCAAACCTCCTGCTTGCTGCACGGGTTCATGCTTGGACCGACAATCGCAGGAAAACCGCTGGCTGCTATATGTTCAGCAATGTCGATCCCATCCGTGCAATGAACTATAACGATCCTGATATCGTACTCCTTGGCAATACGGATCGCTGTACAGATATCATCCGAACGGTGAGCGTGAATATGCAACGGTATTTCTTTCCTCAGAACCATAGCCATATTTTCCTTGCCGGGATCGCATCGGAAATGATCACCATTCTTTTCCGCTTCTTCCTTCTCAAAAAGATATTCCTTCGTATCTTCCAGACACTTACGTAAGTGATAAGCAGTGCCCATACGTGAGGCGAATCCATGCTTAGCTGCCTTCGGGTTTTCTCCAAGGCTGCCTTTCACAGCAGCCTTGCGGGTCACGATCATCTCATCTGCAATCTTACCCGTTAACCGGATAACCGAAGCAACACCTCCGATAACACCATCACTGCCCGGACAAACACAGGCACAGGTTACTCCTGCCCGGACAGATCGTTCCACCGCTCTGTCAAAAGGATACAGACCGTCCAGCACTTCTAACTGAGGGGTAATCGCATCCGAGTAATCGCAACAATCATCACCCACTTCTCCCATACCTTCTTCGCTGATACAAATATGACTGTGAGCATCAATGAAACCTGGCGTTATATATTTTCCCGCCGCATCTATCACTTCTTCATTTTCTTTTGGAGAAATATTGAAATCCACTTCCGTTATTTTCGTATTTTCGATACGAATATCCAATTTTTCAAAATCATTTGTACAAGTAGTAAACAAATATCCGTTTTTAATAAGCATCAGTGCTACCTCTAAATATAATATTTTTTATTCCTATATATGGGATATATGGGATCTGCTAATAACCAATCATTACAGCCGCCGTCATAAATACAAACTCCATAATAAACAGGATGCCAAACAACGGAGTAATAAATTTATACCATTTGTTAATCGGCACTCCCATCAGACCACAACAAAGAGCGCAGGAAGTCGGCCAGAATATATCTGCGAAGCTGTGTCCCAACTGGTATGCCAATACGGCAATTGAACGGCTCATACCAACCAGTTCGGCTGTTGGTGCCAAAATCGGCATTGTAATCGTTGCCGCACTTGTTGAACCATTGATAAAGAGTTTTACAATGTTCTCAATTATGATCATTCCGTAGGCAGAGAGGTATGTACTTGTATTTTTAAGCAGGCTCACCAGGCCGTATACAATCGTATCTGTGATCATGCCCTCTTTCATTAAAATCAAGATTCCTCTGGTAAATCCGACAATTAACATAGAAGAAACCATGCTCTTAGTAGACTCAATAAATGTCTTACAGATCTCAGTTGCAGAATAACCGCTGATAATACCTGCAACCACCATTGCCATTAAGAAAAATGCTGATATTTCATCTACATACCAGCCCAGGTTCAAAATAGCATAGAATAAAAATATAATGACTCCAAAGAAAAGGACTAAACATAATCCCTGACGGATATTCATGGATGCAGTCTGTAATTCATCCAGGGATTTTGCCTTGACTGCATCCAGCTCAGTGCCATAAACCACAGACTTTGTCGGATTTTTTTTGACTTTGCGGGCATAGTACATCACATAAGCAATGGCAATGATCTCTGTGACAACAAAAATAAGCCAGCGGAATCCCATTCCTGAGTAAAGTTCAACACCTGCAATATCCTGTGCAATAGCGATGGTATAAGGATTCGTGGTGCCTGCGGCATATCCGATCGATACGCCTAAAAAGATAACTGCGCCGCCTACGACAGCATCATAACCCAGGGCAACAAAGATTCCTACGAAAACCGGAAACAGTCCATAGACTTCCTCATAAATACCCATGGTAGATGCCATTAAACCAAGAATCAGCATTGTGATCGGAATCAATAGCTGGACACAATTGCCAATCTTCCGTACTAAAGTTCCCAGCGCAGCATCCATCGTTCCATTTTTGGTTAAAACATAAACAAAACCATACGCAAAAATAATGAGGAACATAATATCAGCAGCGTCCACATAACCAGCTTCCAGAGCCTGAAACAGACCAAACAGCCCCGGCGCCTCAGCATCTACATACGCGTAAGAGTCAGGCACAACGACCATCTTTCCTGTAACCGCATCCTCTACACGCTCATAAGATCCGGCAGGAATGATGTGTGTAAGAATCAGCACGATGAACATAATAGTGACAAGTATCACATATGTATGCGGCATCTTAAAGTTTTTGATCCTTTCCTTTAAAGTTCTCATAAGTACCTCCTTAGTTTATAATCTTTGTAGCAACACTGCATGTTTTCTGAATGCTTATCCATCACCTTGCAGCACCACACTATAATACACATTCAGTCCCTTCAGCATTGCCTTTTCTTATATTTAAATCCTTAAAGTTACTTGAATGTCAAGTGTGAAATTGTTATAATAATAACAGTTGCTTTTTGATCATTATCCACATTCACCGGAGTTCTAAAAATGGGCAAAAAAAATCTTACCATCGGAGAAATATCCGAGATATTGAACATTACCCCTTCAACCCTTCGTTTTTGGGAAAAGGAGAACCTCTTTCATGTCAGCAAAAAGAGTAATCACTACCGAACCTATACCAATACGGATTTAATCGACATAGCCGATATCCTGTATTATCGGAATCTTGGAGTACCGGTTAAAGACATCCGTGCATTTTCTTCTCTGGAATTATCTGAATATGATCAGTTCCTGGAAAATCAGGAACGGGAACTCAACAAAAAGATTGAAGAATATCAGCAGATGCTGCTAAGATCGCAAAGTCTGAAGAGGAACTATTATCGGTTGCTGAGACTGCTCGTCAATCCCTTTATCCTTGAGACTCCGGACTTTCATCACGTCATCTCATGGGATTTCCGTGAAAAAGAACGGATCCGGCAATACGTATCCGATCCTTCATACTACGTCTGGTGTAAGGATACCAACTCAGAAATTTCTGGACGTAAAGGACTCATTGTATCTGAAAACAGTTCTTATTCCCGCTCGGATCTCATATGGGAAAACAGACCCGGCAGCCGCTACATCAGTTTTCCCGTCAAAGCCATGATTGAAAATGATTATTCCGGACTTGAAGCGCCAAAGATCGTAGCTGAAGTACAGCGCCATACCACTACCGGTTATTTAATTACTCGTCACCTCTTAAACTGCAAGATCAATGGCGAAAATGTCGAATATCTGCAGGCTTATCTTGAAATCACTGGAGCGTGGGATGATTCATTTACGAAAAGATTAATGTTAGATTAATGTTTTGGTGAATATATCCTTTTTAGACAAATGAAATTATGCATGATTTTTCACAAAAAACACTCTTTAGATTTGTAAAATAACTCCCTTTTCGGAATTGTGTACCCATGGGAAATGAGTTTATAAATATACAATGCAAACAGCAGACATCTATTTTACAATCAAATATATAAAAACTAGTATTTATAGGGGGGTAAATCAGCATGAAATGTCCATATCGTGGTGAAGAAATGATGAGAGGATACCTGATGAGCTCACGAGACATTACTTTTACAATTGATAATCAGACAAAAGTTTTTCATACAAAAAAATCGGACGATTTGGAATTGAGTAAAAGTTCAGGAGGAATCCCTCATTGTGAAGCTTATCGTTGTAGTAGTTGTAAAAAGATTTTGATTGATTATGCAAATAGATAACTTCCAATCTTTCGGTGAGATTGAAACTCAGCGACAACTCGGAAGTTGTCGAACTGACACATTAGAAAGGGTTATATATGAGTGAATTGATTAAGGCTGATAATGAATATAAAGAGTGGATTACCGGAATATCTACTGATTTTAGAAAAAGCCAAATCAGAGCTTCTATGAAGATAAATGATGAGATGCTAAGGTTTTATTGGAAGCTTGGTAAGGGTATTTCATCTATGAGTGAACAGTTCGGATATGGAATGGGATTCTATAAAACGGTGAGTGATGATTTGAAATCCATTTTGCCAGATGTGAAATCATTTTCTCCAACTAATTTGAAATATATGAGATACTTTTATGAGATGTATTCTGATGCAGTATTTTGTCCTCAGGTTGAGGATGAATTGATTGCAGATGCAAATCGTCCCCAAGTTGGGGATGATTTACAAATCATTTTTAGAATTCCATGGGGACATAACAAAATAATACTTGATAAATGCAGAGGAAATTCTGCAAAGGCATTGTTTTATATCAGAAAGACTATTGAAAACAATTGGTCAAGAAATGTTTTACTAAACTTCTTAGGAACGGATTTGTATGAACGCCAGGGCAAAGCAATAACTAACTTTTCTAATACACTTCCGATAGAACAGAGCGATTTAGCGCAAGCAATTACGAAGGATCCATACAATTTTGATTTTTTGACTTTGCGTGAAAGGTATGATGAAAAGGAACTAAAGGATGCGCTTATAGAGAAAGTTAATAATTTTCTTATGGAGTTAGGTACTGGCTTTGCTTATATGGGCAGGGAAGTGAGAATTGAGGTAGGAGATACTGAAAAATTTATAGACATGTTATTTTACAATACTCAAAGGCATTGCTATGTAGTTGTAGAAATAAAGACAGGAAAATTTGATTCTTCCTATGCAGGTCAATTGGGAACTTATGTTGTAGCTGTTAATCATCAGATGAAAACAGAAGCTGATAATCCTACTTTGGGACTTCTGATTTGTAAAGATATGGATAAAGTAGAAGCCCAGTATGCATTAGAATCAACTAGCCAGCCACTTGGTATTTCTAGTTATGAATTATCAAAACTTATACCAGAAGAGTTCAGAGGTAGTATGCCTACCATTGAAGAGATTGAGGCTGAATTAAATGAATAACTTCCAGGTTGTCGAGCTGATAACTTATATCCTCGAAAGGCAGAAGAAACAGAGCTAAAGCATTTTGGTAAAATGTTTTTTGAAGTAAGGACTCAATAAAAGCACATGACCTTGACGGAGGCTGGTATTGTCCAAATTGCAAGAAGGTAATTGTGCTTTGGAAGCAAACGAGCAAAGGCAACTCCCAATTTATCGAACCCATACAAACGGGGAGTTGGAGGAGGTATCTATGATAAAGCGATTTGATAAAGTTGATGGCAGTTATGTTGAAAAAATATATGGGCAAGATAGATATGGCTATTCCAAGAGTGATACGATAGATTTCTATGATTTAGTCGAGTTAGCAAAGGAAGGAATTAGTAGAGGATCGGTTGTACTTATCTATGATTTCGAAAAAGGGAAGGTATACACTCCATTTGAAAAGCAGAATAATATTGTTTATGGAGATCCGGTATATGTAGAAAAATTCATATATTTTTTGCAGTGTGATTATAACAAGAAAAGAATTTCTTTATATCGCTATTTACCAGAGAAAATACTGGAAAAAGTTGCAGAATTAAACCTCGATGATTTGAATCCATATAATTTGCATATTGTAGGTAATCCACTATATATCATAAGTCAGGAAGCTGGAGAAGGATTTCGATGTTATTATCCAACGGAATTTTTCTTCCCATTAAAGCACAATGAATCGGTGATTTTTATAGAGGATGGCAAGGTCTATATTGAAGCTTGGATAGAAGAAGGTTGGGATGACGAAAACAACTGTGCAACAGATGATTATAAATATTACGACAAAATCATAGTAAAAGATTTTGCAGGTAATAAAATTTCCGAAGAGGTAGGTTGTTTGAACAAAGGTCCTGATGGAAATTGGTGGATTTCATAAATACAAACAACTCGATTGGTCGGAAACTGGTGAATGATAATGGCGATAAATGTAGAGCAGACAAAAAAGTATTATAAGGATATTAAGCAAGAGGATTTGTGCGACTGTAATTACTGTAAGAATTATTATTTGCAAGTAAAAGATGCATATCCTAAGGTAGCAGAGTTTTTGGACAGCATAGGAATAGATATTGAAAAGCCATTTGAAACAAGCCCATTAGAGCCTGATGAGCATGGGATGCTGGAGTATTGTATATGCCAGTATATAGTAATTGGTTCCGCTCCAAGTGAATTATCAAAAGAAATAGAAAATGTGAAGATTGATATTTCAGAATCGCATCCGAGTACAGATCTGATTCAGGAACATTTTGTGATAGACATTTATCCAATCTGTTTAAAATGGATTCTGTAATGCGGGCAAATTCCAGTTTGATGAAATAAAGAAATTATTGGAGAGGGAAAATATGGTTGGAAGTATTTCGATTTCAGAGCAGATGGATTTGGGAAAAGCAGAGCGTTTTATTTCAGAGACCCGGATGGAATCATTCTTGAGATGATGCAACCGTTATAAAAGGAGACTAATCAGAATTTGTAGTATGATTTGTGAATCAAAGTGACAATGATGATAATTTCCAAAATAACTTGACATGATAAGAAGTCAGAGGTATTATTGAAACCGTTAAAGGGAATGAAGTTCTCCCTTGGGAAACCTAAACCGCTTTTTAAGCTGATGACTTCTGCGATTATCTGTTCGCAGAAAGGCATCAGCTTTTTTGCGTCCAAAGGAGGAGAATTTTATGTTAACATCACTGGCTTTCATTTTTCTTGTTGGTCTGTTCATGGCTGCAATTTGTCAACGGCTCAAGCTGCCCCGCATTATTGGTATGCTGATTACGGGTATTGTGCTGGGACCTTATGTCCTTGACCTGCTCGATCCCTCTATCCTGTCCATTTCCGCTGACCTACGGCAAATGGCTCTTATCATCATTCTGCTCAAAGCAGGGCTATCCCTCAATCTGGCTGATTTGAAAAGGGTAGGACGACCCGCCATTATGATGTCCTGTGTCCCGGCAAGCTGTGAAATATTAGCGTTCTTTCTGTTTGCGCCTGGCATTTTAGGCGTTACCAGAATAGAGGCCGCTGTCATGGGCGCTGTCCTCGGCGCAGTTTCTCCGGCAGTCGTTGTGCCACGCATGGTTCAGTTGATGGACTCAAAATACGGCACAGACAAAAGTATTCCCCAGCTTATTCTGGTAGGGGCGTCCTGCGACGATATTTTCGTTATTGTGCTGTTCTCTACCTTTCTCGGCATGGCACAGGGCGGTCATGCAAATTTGATGGATTTTATCAATATCCCGGTTTCCATCGTCCTCGGCATTGCCTTGGGCGCAATCACCGGGTATCTGCTCAGTTTGTTTTTTGAAACTGCCTACACACATAACCACTGCGTCCGAAACAGCATGAAAGTAATCGTTGTTTTGGGCGTATCGTTCCTGCTCATGGCGATTGAAACATGGTTGAAGGAGAGTATATCTGTCTCCGGTCTGTTGGCCGTAGTAAGCATGGCTTGCGTTCTCAAAATCAAAAGTGTTACCTTTGTATCAAAACGATTGTCTGAAAAATTCGGAAAACTCTGGCTGGCGGCGGAAGTGCTCCTGTTTGTGCTGGTCGGTGCGGCGGTGGATATTCGTTATACACTGAACGCTGGCATTGCGGCGATATTGATGATCTTCCTCGCCCTTATTTTCCGTTCTGCGGGTGTTGCTCTTTGTTTAGTCGGCACACCTTTGACATGGAAAGAGCGTCTTTTCTGTATGATTGCCTATCTACCCAAAGCCACTGTACAGGCAGCAATTGGTTCTGTGCCACTTGCAGCAGGTCTTGCATGTGGGAAAATCGTTTTATCAGTTGCCGTTATGGCAATTGTTACTGCTGCTCCTGTGGGTGCTTTTGGAATGGATGTCTTGTATAAGAAATTATTAAATAGAGATTTAACAGATTGATATATCGAGTATAAATCCAAGTTTGAAGAACCGTTAGGTAAGTTCAGGTTCAATAAACCCATGTGTAAATATGCATATTACTTAGAATTTTAAGTAAGGGGAACACTTTTCCGAAATGGGAGTAAAATAATACTTTTTATGAGCTATCTATTGCATCACATACACTAAGAGCAGCGGATAGCATTCCGCTGCTCGTAATAGCTTCTTCTTTTATTGGAATATCGTTTTAAAAACCGGCTGCATGGACGAAATCCATGTATTCTCTTCCGCATTATAATACTTTGTATCTGCATTTACCGCAAACGGAATTCCTGCATCACTCAATGCTTTCGTCATAAATCCTGCAAATACTGTCTGCTCTTCTACACTGTATGTATTTCCTTTATTATAGTTGCCCGGCATCCAGGCTCCAACCCATGTCGGAATTCCCGTCTGCTGCTGCCATGCAAGCGCCGTCTGGATCTTATCTGTAATCAGCTTTTTCTCAGCATCCGTTCCCGTAGTCCACAGCTTCTTTTCATTTGTCTTATCCGGCCCGGATGCGTAAAAATGCCATTCTGCCATAAGATATCCATTGTGTGCACTTGGAATTTTCAGCTCTGACAAATAATTAGGGGCTGACCGCCAGAAGCACAGAAACTGCCAAGCCCAAATAAATTCTTTTCAATCTCGTTTCTTCCACTTATTGCCCGGAAGAAAGAAGATCATCAATCTGTTTCCAAATGCTATTGATCTCTTTCAGCATTTCCAGACGTTTTTCCTTTTCTTTTTCTGCTTCTTTTAATTTTAGGATTGCTGTGTCAAAATCTTTGTTCTCGGCAGCCGCCTTCGCTTCTGCGCGAAGATTCTTTACCTGGGAATCCCCGTTTTCCTCACGGATCGTTTTTATTTTCCCATGAAGTGTTTTTGCCTCTTTCCACACTTCCTTGTCAACCGGAAGCTCTCCTGTCTCCTTTTTGTTCAGATGAATATTCTTGAAATGTTCCTTGATAGTTTTATTGGATTCCCTGAGAACATCCATCTGCTCCTCCATCACTTTCATCTCAGTACGGATCGGTTCCGCTTCCGCCCTATATTCTTTTCTTGTCTCAGCCGCAAACGCAGAGAAGGACATGATTGCAGTAAGCGATAACGCCGCGCATAAAATTTTTAAACCTTTCTTCATCTTGTTACCTCCATCAGTCAAGCGGATATTCGCAATCCGCTTCGCTACTTGCTCATAACCGAATAACTGCTCCGCAGTTTATCAGAAGGAGCTTGCACTCCTCCTGATACAAGCAAGTCCTCACCCACTGCTTATTGCTTTTCGCAATTAAATCAGGGGACTTACTTGATTCGGTTAAATTATTTTATGTGTTTATCATACCGCTATCCCTGTGTGCATTACCAGTTCACCTGTGTGGCAAAAATGCGGCAATCATTTACGGTTTTAAACTTTCCTGTTAATATGAAAACATAAATACAAATGAGGTAATTTATCATGTCAAAACTGATCTATGTAGTAGATGATGAGTCGAATATCCGTACAATGATGCAGCTATTTCTTGAAAATGAAGGCTTTACAGTAGAGACGTTTAAAGATGGTCAGGAAGCCTGTCAGGCCTTTTCCGCAAAAGAACCCGATATGCTGATCCTCGATATCATGATGCCCGGAATCGACGGTCTCAGTCTATGTACCTATTTCCGTCGCCAAAGCCACGTTCCCATTATTTTTGTATCTGCCAAAGATACGCCGCTCGACCGTGTTATGGGAATCACTCTCGGAAGCGATGATTATATTACAAAGCCCTTTCTTCCATTAGAGTTCGTTGCGCGGGTAAAGGCATTATTCCGCCGGTCTGATCCACACTTTTACGATGCCGGCATGACCGATCCTGTCACCCGGTTTGTATGTGGAAATCTGGTTCTTTTTCCTGTCAGCCACAGAGTCACAATTCAGGAACATGATCTCAATGTAACACCGACAGAATTTGATTTTCTGCTGTATATGATACAACGGGCAGATAACGCTGTTTCTAAAAAAGAATTAGCCGAACAGGTCTGGCATTTTCAAGGTCCTGATCCGGAAGCAGATATGCCGGAGGATTTTATTAAACGACTTCGAAAAAAACTACTTTCGTTCGGATCTACTGCCCTGATCGAGACGGTATGGGGCTTTGGTTATCGAATGAGCGAACGAAGGCCAGAAGGGATCGAATCAATATGATTGGAAAGAGTATCCAGACACGTTTATTTTCTGCAGTTTTTCTCGTGATTTTTATGATAACCTTCGGAGTCGGAATCACCTTTTTCCTTTCTTCCCGTTGGTATGTACAGTACACTGCCAGGAAAGAAACAGAGCATCTGATCGGGATGGTTCAGTCGGAGTCGGATCGTTTGAGCACTGACCCGGCTTACACTTCTTCAGATTCTAAGGAAAATACGCGCGAATCTTCAAAAGCTTTGCTTCGTTCTGTCCGGCTGCAGCTTAGAGATCAGCCTTATAATGGTATATTTTTGATTTTTAATTCCAAGCAAAAACTTGTCTTCCCTAAATCCGGTAATGACCGGAATATTTATCCGGTATCTGCTTTGGAGGAACAGTGCCGCCGGATGATCCAGTCAGGGGAACTGATTTCCGGAAAAACGTCCCGCATTTTACTTTCTGAAGACTTCTGGTACATCAGTATGTATGTGTTTCCGTCCAGTACACCTGTACGGGCAAAGTATTTTGTTTCGGTTGTCCAAATTCCGGATTCATCTGTTTTCTGGAATTATACATGGAAATTGTATCTTGCGATTTTAATCGCTTCTGTGTTTTTATCATCTTTTTTAGTATGGGGAATTGCAAGAACCATCTCTGTCCCGCTCCGGCATCTTTGTCTCCAGATCCAGAGGATCAATGGAGAAACAGACGCACAGATCCATGATTCCTATTCTTTAAATGAACTGGAATCTTTAAAACGATCCTATAACCAGATGGAAGAAACGATCCGAAGATCCGAGGAAGAAAAAAGACAGTTTTTTCAAAACGCTTCCCATGATCTGAAAACGCCGCTTGCGTCTATCACCGGGTATTCCCAGGGGATCGTTTCCAATGTCATAAAGGATCATCAGAAAGCTGCCAGTATCATTCTTTCTGAAAGTCTGCGCATGACTGACCTTGTAGAAAGCATTCTTTCTCTCTCAAAAATGGACAGTCACACATTTGACCTGCATCCGACAGATCTGGAAGTCATGGAATTTCTTGATGAGTGTGTGGATATCATGAGTACGATCCGAAGGGACTGCGTGATACATCTTGAAGCTGCACGTCCACTAATGATCCACACGGATCCGGAATTGTTGAAGCGGGTGATACAAAATATTCTTTCAAACTGTCTGCGATATGCCGATCACGAGATTCTGATCCGTATGAGTACAGATGGTAACTCGCTGATCCTTCTGATACAGGATGATGGTCCAGGATTCCTGGAAAAAGAGCTCCCTCATATTTTTGAACGTTTTTATAAGGGTGATGGTGGAAAAAATGGAATTGGTCTTTCGATTGTATGGACCGGCATCCACTATCTTGGCGGATCCATTACCGCCGGAAACCGCGCTGTGCCGGAACACGGGGCTTATTATCGGCTTTTATTGCCTCTGTCTTTTTAACCGAATCAAGTAAGTCCTAGCTTCAATTGCGAAAAGCAATAAGCAGTGGGTGGAGACTTACTTGTATCAGGAGGAGTGCAAGTTCCTTCTGATAAACTGCGGAGCAGTTATCCGGTTATGAGCAAGCAGCGAAACGGATTGCGAATATCCGCTTGACAATTGCCAATCTCTCGTGCAAACACAGGCTTTAACTCGGTACCCACGTATGTACGCAAAAAGACCGGCATATCAAATTTCTTCTTGATACACCGGTCTTTTTATTGCTATTCGGCCTTTTTATCCGTTAATGGTAATTTTTACCATTTCTGTTGCTTTTACAGGTTTCTCTCAACCAGATTCTTTAAGGTTCCCTCGAACGGCTTGAACGGAATCTCCTTGTCGTAGTTTAAGAAATCTTTCACGTATCCAAGTGCTGCTGCAACACCGTAGATCATACCGCGCTCATCCACATCGAATTCCGGTGTGTGATGGTTTGCACCGGTTCCGGCCTCCTCGCTCTGGATGCCTGTGAAGGTGATGATACCCGGCCAGAGCTTTAAGCATGCCTGCATGCTCTCAGATGCCATCCACGGCTGTGCAACCGTAACAGCATCCTCACCGATATATTTTCTTACTGCGTTCTTCGCGATCTCGCTGCAGACTGCGTTGTTCTGGCATTCGAACAGCGGATCCGGCATATGAAGGATTTCATATGTACACTGGCAGAGCTCGCACTCTTTCTCGACTACATCCATCAGCTGTTTTACAAACGGTGCGCCTGCGCCGTCAACATTGAAGGTACGGATCGTACCGCCGAAGGTCAGCTCGTCCGGAATAATGTTGCGGACGGTTCCGCAGTTTACGAAACCAACGGAGCAGGTCAGGATATCCGTCGGAGCCACATATTTCATGCGGATCATATTGATATGGTTATAGATATTGTTGAAGCAGTCTAAAACACTGTGGGCAAGATCCGGACGGGATCCGTGACCGGCCTGGCCGTGAAGCTTGATGATAAATCCGTATGCACCGGAAAATACCGCGCCTGGCTCCGCGGAGATCGTTCCTGTCGGAACATCCCATTTTACATGTGTTGCCATACAGGTATCGATCTTTAATTTCATTGTCTCAACGGCATACGGAAGTAGATTTCTGATATTTCCGCCGGCTTCCTCGCCACGCTCAAAGAGGAGGACGATATTGCCGTTTAAGTCTTCCTTATTCTCGTTTAAGATCTTTGCCTCAGCAAGAAGCATCGCTGTGTGGGCGTCATGTCCGCAGGCGTGGGAGATTCCATCGTTCTTAGAGATGCAGACCTTTTCCTTTGTGAGGTTTGTCTTGCTCTCCTTGATTGGAAGTGCGTCCATATCGGCACGAAGAAGAACGGTTTTTCCAGGTTTTCCGCCGTGGATCTGTCCGATAATACCACCTTCCGGAACGACTACATACTCGATTCCCAGCGCATCGAGCTCAGAGGCAATATATTTTACTGTCTCGTACTCAACACCGCTGTTTTCCGGATACTCGTGCATATGTCTTCTGATCCTTACCATGTAGTCGAAATTTTTCTTCGCTTCGTTTAAAATATCCATATTTTCTCCATTCCGGCGGAACCGCTTCGCCATTTACCGACAGCGCAGTTTGTCCGTCTCTTCAGTTTTGGATTTTCAATAACTGCTGATATCTTCACAGTTATGATCTGAAAATATCCGTTTCCAGACGTCTCTATATTAACACGCGCAGGGAACTAAATCCAGTCCCCTGCGCAGCTTATTTTTTTAGTCCCTATTTACATTTGTGTGTCTGATGTATCAACAGTATAATGATACATTTCACGAATTGCATATGCAATTAGAAAATCAAGTAGTCCAAATTCCATAAAATGAAATTTTAGGGCAAATTACAGACATTGGCTTGGCTGTAGTATTTTTAAACAACGTGTGTTAAACTACTGTTATACAAATCGAAATTTATAAAGGAGAATATTGATGAAATTATTTTTATGTTCGCACTTTTCAAGTGTAGGAAGTCTGATAAAGGAAGAAATTGAAAATAAGAAAGTCGCATTTATTCCAACAGCTTCACTGCGTGAAGGCTACACCGGTTATGTCGGCTCGGCTCGAAAATTATTCAAAAAGT
>NZ_JAVYJB010000028.1:0-26637 GCF_032490495.1 Pilosibacter fragilis
GATCCATCTCAGGCACAATAACATACAGGCGGCTTCGCCGCACATAGCAATAACCTAAATCGGTTTCCGCCTATCCGGACAGGTGGTTTCCATTTTTCCGGACAGACGGCTTCGCCGCAGGTTCTTCCGCAATCACCCGTTTTTTGCTTCCAATGAAATTATTTCTGTGATAAAATATTGGTATCAAATAAAGGCGGTATATGATAATGAAGAATGATTCGTTAAAGTTGGATATGTTTTTCCCTGATGAGTTGCTGTCAACTACTTCTGTTAACCATGATGACAATTCTATTCATATTAAAATGCGATCCAAAACACATTCTTCCAAATGTCCAGAGTGTGGTCAGGAAACCCAAATTTATCATGGGACATATTTACGCAAGGTTCAAGATTTACCGATTCTTGGAAAAACTGCACGACTTCATATAACAGCTCATGAGTATGTTTGTAATAATGAATCCTGTTCAAAAGTTACATTTGTTGAAGATTTTGACGGGTTTCTCAGTTATTATGGACGCATGACAGAACGATGTGCTGATTTCATCTGCATGCTGGCCATGGAAGCCAGTTGCGAAGGATGTGCCCGTATCTGTCGAGCAATGAATCTTCAAATCAGTGGAGACAGCGTCATCCGCCTTTTAACCAAACGTTATCGTCTGCAGCCTGTCTCAGAATGTGGAAGTGTCATTGGTGTTGATGATTTTGCATTTAAAAAGCGACATACATATGGAACGATCATTGTAGATCAGGCTACCCATAGATCTGTTGCGATTCTTGACGGGCGTGATGGGATGAGTCTCAAGGAATGGCTTAAGAATAATCAGCATATTAAAACAGTTACACGAGACAGGGCAAATGCCTATTCATCTGCCATCCAGGAAATTTTGCCGGATGCTATGCAGATAGCGGATAGATTCCATCTGCATCAAAACCTTTTGGAAGCTATTAGGAACACAGTTAATTCTGTTATTCCTGTAGATGTCCGGATTCCTATAAATTATGGAAAAAAGGAAATGACCGCTGAGCTCGAAGAGACTTGTAAAAAAAATGCATTGCAATGTGGATAACCTTTTAGATTACAATGAAAAAAGTGTACAGTTATACAATGCGATCCACGAATACTCAGAAGCAGGGTACAGCAAATGTGAAATATCTAAAATGCTTCATTGTAGTAGGAATACAGTAGCGAAATATCTTGAAGGTAACTATGATTCTTTATGCTGCAAACACTTTTATAGCGGAATGGATCAATTTTATGATTATATCATCAAAGAACTATCATCTGGTGTGAGTAGAAAAGATGTTTTACGAAGTCTCATCCCAAAAGGTTACAAGGGAGGTCATACAGCTGCTTATGAGTACATGAATAAGATCATCGAACGTTTTCATATTGATATTGCGGTATATAAAAGTTCCTCATCCGATGCAATTCAGAAAAAGAAAAAGCTTCAGAAATATGATCACCTGTCAAGAAATGGTATTTTTCGTTTTCTTTGGATGAATCAAGAGATAACTGATAGCCATAAATCATATCTAGTGGAGACTTATCCGCAACTTAGAACTTTGATGTCATGTATTCGGGAATTTCGGGAAATTTTTCAACGAAAAAGCATGCCTTGCTTATATCTGTTTATTGAAAAATATAAAAACAGCGATCTTAAGGAGCTTTCCCGTTTTGCCTCCGGGCTGGAGAAAGATTTATCTGCCGTAGAAAATGCTGTAGCCAGCCCCTTATCGAATGGTTTTGTTGAGGGTACAAACAGCAAATTGAAAATGATAAAACGTACCATGTATGGTCGTTGTGGTAAGGAGCTATTGGCCGCAAAGCTTATATTGTCAAATGGATAAAACGGGTGATTGCGGAAGAACCTCGCCGCAACGGAATATTCATTTTCCATGTCATCCTTGTTTAGATGGCCAATATAGTTTTTTAACCTCGACTTGTCGATTGTTCTGATCTGTTCCAGCATAACAACAGATGGTTTCACCAAACCGCATCTGTCATTTAAGTGGTAATGCGTGGGGAACTTTCTGCTTTTTTTGCTTACACTGGTAATTGCTGCAATAATAATCGTAGGACTGAAACAATTTCCCACATTATTTTGAAGAATGAGTACAGGACGAGAGCCACTTTGTTCAGAGCCGATACCAGGGCTTAAATCAGCCGAATATATGTCACCTCGATGGAATTTTTCAAACATCACTCTCGCCTCCTTAATATCTTAATACTTAAATAGCCGCACCAGTCTGAAAGAAATCTTCGGATAAAAACCTGGTGCGGCTACTGTTACTCTGTTCGGATTACTCGTCATATTTGCCACGCCCCCTGACGATGGGAACACAACAGGTCTCCGCTGGCGCGGCTGTCATAACTCCGCAGCATCGTTCGTATCGTGTGCCGCAGGGTTCCCCCCAAGTCTTTGGCGGGCCGTGAGGAAGTATCTTTAAGCCCCCATGCAATCATCGCGCCGAATCTGCCACAATCCGTTTTATGAAATCGTAGATCGCTCCGAAGCAGTTCTTTCATCACCTCCCTGACTGCTCCATCTTCGCGGCGTTTCACATTCGCTCGTGCATGGGTTATGTACCTGTTGTGCTGTCTATTCGATTGTCAATGTACGAATGAAGGAGGAAAACTTGTCCTTCTTATTAACACTGACAAAAAAGGCAAAAAACAGGCGCATCAAATGAAATTTTATCAAAAATATTTCCCAAGCTGTTTTAAGCCACGTCGGATACTGTCGCGGACACGGCTTGGGTCTACACCTTCTACTTCGGCAATTTCATTTACCGTCATTCCCAGATAGTATCGGGCATAAATCCTCTTTGCCTGTTTCTCCGGCAGCCTCATCACAGCGGCATAGACCTGCTCCTGAAGCTGTTTTTCCTTCAGAAGCATTTCCGGCGTTTGCGGCTTCAACAGCACTGCATTTTCAATGCCATTCTCGCAATCCAGAGAATACTGGGCCTTGTAGCGATACATCTTTCGCTCATACGCAGCCTCCGCACGTTCAGCTGCTCGAATAGTTTCCATTACTTCCTCTGTCACATCTATAAAAAAGTCTGTTGGATAAACATCAGGATAAAGTTCCCGAAGGTTAATTTTCTTCATTATGTACCTCCATTTCGATTCACGGGTGATTGACGGGTGAATCAAATGGAGGCGGGGACCGACACCGGCAGACAACCGGATCATCTCCGAAAAAAAGGCAACAAAAAACGCCAGATTTCCGTAATGGAAAACTGGCGCACCAAGAACAGCCACGATTGTACTTAATTACACAGAACGATAATGCCGATGCAATGCAAAACTTACCCGAAGGAGGAACTATACTTTTTTTAGCTGGTGCAGGATATTAGAACTACGAAAAAGTAAAATGGACATGGCGGCATCCTCCTGTTACCGCCGTACCAGATTTCAATGTATAGAATCATTTTTGTGTCTTAAACGCAATGAAGCGGCGGTCTTGATTTCTCAAAACCGCCGCAGAACATGTGGAATAAGCGCACATAACCAACCTACCCGGCAACGGTTTTTTTCTTTCCCCGTCGGGGGTAGGCACATATACTATACTTAATTCTATTTTCTATTTCTCGACACTAATAACTCTCTGTGCCCACTCACGATAAAATGCTTCTTCATGTGATACGAGCAATACAGTACCCGCAAAATCCATAAGAGCTGATTTCAATGCTTCCTTTGCCTGAACATCCAGATGATTTGTGGGTTCGTCCATAATTAGAAAATTGCAGGGAATCAGTGTTAGCAAACACATTTTTACTTTCGCCTGCTCACCTCCACTTAATGTTCCAATCGCTTGCATTGCGTGCTTACTGGAAATTCCACACCGGGCTAAATGTTTGCGAACATCTTTTATGACCATATCAGGATGAACATTGGAAACAATTTGAATTGGTGTCTGTTCAGGTTCGTCCCATATTAAGTCCTGCTCAAAATATCCAAGGGTAACTTGATCGGAAAATTTGAAATGACCTTGCATGGACGGGATTTGTCCAATTAATGTCTTGAGCAAAGTAGATTTCCCAATTCCATTAAAGCCAGTGATAACAACTTTTTGTCCGCCTTTTATGCTAAAATCAATATCTGATAGAACTGGATAGTGATAACCAACTGCCAGATGTTTGACCAGCAGATGCTCCGTATTTGTCAGCGGTAAAACAGGAAAATGAAAATGAGGAATAATCTCCTTCTGTTCCAAAGCCTCCATTTTGTTCATTCGATCAAGCTGTTTTTGTCGCCCTCTCGCCATTTTTGCTTTTCGTCCAGCAATATTTTTCCTAATAAACTCCTCTGTTTTTTTGATCTCCTTTTGTTGCGCTGAGTATTGACGAATGTAATCTTCCCGCAACAGTGTCTTTTTTCGCAGAAATTCAGAATAAGTGCCATAATACTTTGTTATTGTGTCATTATCTATATCGCAGATACGATTTGCGATTTTATCCAAAAAGTCAAAATCATGGGAAACAACTAAAAAAGCATTTTCCAAAGAGGATAGGTATTCCGCCAGCCATGCAACATGATCTTTATCAAGAAAATTTGTCGGCTCATCTAATAGCAATACATCTGGTTTTTCAAGCAGTAGCTTTGCCAAAATCACTTTTGCTCGCTGGCCGCCACTCATTTCAATGATAGGGCGGTCAAGACCAATCGCAAGCAGCCCCAGCCCATTTGCAACGCGCTCGATCGCAGTATCAATGGAATAGAAGCCATGTGTTTCAAGCTGCTCTTGATAGTAGGCAGCAAGTTCCAGATTTTTCATATCTCCATCGGCGGCCTTTTCATATAGCTGCATAACTTGTGTTTCTATTTCAAACAGCTTTGCAAAGGCTGATTTCAAAAACTCTTTCATAGTAAGCGTATAGTCGATTTCTGCATACTGATCCAAGTAGCCAATCGTAATATTTGGCTGCCAGATAACCCGTCCGCTATCAGGTATGATCTGCTCTGTACAAATTTTAATCAGGGTACTTTTGCCGGTTCCGTTTTGTCCCACAATCCCGATATGTTCCCCTTTATTCAGTGTGAATCCTGCATTTTTGTAAAGCAAGTTTTCACCAAAAGAATGTGTTAATCCTGTAATTTCTAATAAACTCATTTTCAAAAACCCTTTCTTATGTATTCTGAAAAAAGAAAAAGGCAGAAAGCAAAGATACACAACGGTATCTGCCTTCTGCCTTTGACATAGTAACGCAAAAACAAAAGGCTATGGACAAAACATTGCCCATAGCCTCGTACACATTATAATTGCACGGAAAGCCAACACCCTAAAACGGGTACACTACTCCCTTGGCTTCCCGATGAAATCTAAATGCGCTTTTTATACGCTATACTCTGCACAATGTTTCATCGGAATGGATTGTACAGAGCTGATTTTCTTTTTACGCTGATCTGTTAAATGAAAGTTCATATCTTGCTCCCCTTTGGAGATATATTTTTATATAGAATAGCACAAACATTCTTCTTTGTCAATTTTATGAAATAATATATCATGTAATATCAAATCATATTACATTCTCATAATCCAACTCGAAATGTACAATGATATAGGGTGATATGAGAATGAACCAAGATGAAAGAAGGTTTGACTTTCATGGGCTCGGGCTCGCTTTGAAACAGGCCAGAGAGGAAAAGTGATTTTGGCAAAGCTACTGCTTGAAAAACCAGATGTATTGCTATTAGATGAGCCGACAAATTTTCTTGATAAAGATCATGTTTCTTCACTCAAAGATAGCTTTACAAAATACACCTCTAAGGCTACTACAATAGGTAGGGCGCAAGGTCTTATGCAGAAGCACTTTGAGACCTTGCGCCCTCTGTTATTCTACCCTAAAAATACTTTGCCAGCTGCTTCAGACCACGCCGGATACTGTCACGGATACGGCTTGGATCTACACCTTCTACTTCGGCAATTTCATTTACCGTCATTCCCAGATAGTATCGGGCATAGATCCGCTTGGCCTGCTTCTCCGGCAAAGCCATCACTGCGGCATAAAGCTTCTCCCGCAGCTGCTTTTCCTCCAGAAGCATTTCCGGTGTCTGGGGCTTCGTCAGAATCGCATTTTCAATGCCATTGTCACAGTCCAAGGAGTAATGCGCTTTATAGCGATACATCCTCCGGTCATAGGCAGCTTCTGCACGCTCGGCAGCTCGGATCGTCTCCAGCACATCTTCGGTTACTTCTACAAAGTGATCGTTTTTGTAAACATCGGGATATAAGTCCTTAAGATTGACTTTCTTCATTATGTACCTCCATTTCGATTCACGGGCGATTGACGAGTGAATCGAAAGGAGGAGGGGATCGACAACGACATACTTCGGGATCTTTCCCGAAAAATCGACAATAAAAAGCGCCAGCTCCCCGCAATGGGAAACTGGCGCAACAAAAATGACTATGATTCTTCTGCTTTAGTAGGAATGATAATGCCGATAAGTAGTCATATCTCCCCGGAGGAGGAGCAAGACTTTTTTTAATTGGTGCAGCTCATGAGTGCTATGAATGACGAAAATTGACATGGCGGTATCCTCCTATATACCGCCCTCCTGATCGCATGAGCATCGTCGAAAAAGAAACGGCGGCTCTGAAATATGTTATTTCAAAACCGCCGTAAGGCCACTGTATTTTGTTTTGGCGCATAAATATCCAGCCGCCGAAACAACGGTTTTTTTTATTCCCGTTGGGCGACTTTTTTCTTTTAGATTGTTTTGAGTTCCCGACTATAATAAGCTATACCTGCAATTACAATAAGGGCTATACCTGATCCAACCATAATCCACTGCAAGGGAAGAATATCAGCCAAAGGGCCAAACATAGCCATACCAATCGGTAAAAAGCCAGCATACATCGTGCCAAGTAATCCAAATACACGCCCCTGCATAGAGGTGTCCGTTTTTTCTTGTAACATAGTGGTAATTGCTGTTTGCACCATTGTTAATGCGACTCCATAACATACCATTAGGCCAAGGTAAAAAATAAAATTCTTTGAAAAGCCCATTCCGATTGCAAAAGAGCCAAACGCAAAAAGTCCAACTGCCAAAGTTTTTCCTCGGTGCTTAAAACCTCCCCATGTACTCATAATAACTCCGCCTGCCATCATACCTGCGAACCCTACTACTTCCACTGCGGTAAGATACCAGTAAGTATCACCGAATACTCGCCGAACAAGAAGTCCTGCAAGATAGCCTGCTGGAACACAAAAGAAAGTGAATAGTCCGTAGATGATTAAAAGCTTTCCAATTAGTTTGTCTGCAAAAGCGTATTTGACGCCAATTTTCATGTCAGAAAAGACGCTGGCCTTTTCAATGGAAATATTTTGTTTCGGAAGTGCCAAGCAGGACAATAGGCCCGTTCCCAAGATCGCCGTTACAATGTCTATCATAAGCGTCATTCTCAATGTGCTGATTGCAAAAACTGCACCTGCCGCCGCTGGAGCCGCAAAATTAACAATAGACTGCATTGTTGCATTGATGCCGTTGTACCGCATAAGCTGATCTTTCGGGACAAGCTGTGGGATAACGGCATTGACTGCTGGAGTTTGTATTCCTGCCCCCAAGGATCGTATGACCGACATAACAAGCAAACCGCCGAGCAAAGCAGGCTCCGATGAAATATGCGGAATTGCCAATACCATTACGAAAGTGACAAATGCAATCAGCAGATCTGCGCCTATAATCAATTTTTTCCTGTGGTATCGGTCTGCCCATACGCCGCCTATAAATGAAATGAGAAATTGCGGCAGATAGGAACAGACTGTAAATGCAGCCACCCACACGCCGCTGGATGTTTGCATGGTTGCATACCAAACGAGTGCCATTTGAACAAGCGTAGAGCCAAAGAGTGTGATACATTGACTGGTTAAGAAAAGGAGTATTCTTTTCTGCCAGCCGGTGCGTTGCGTGTCATCCATGTTGTATATCCTCCTGTTTTTTAGGAGGGAGCACAAAGCGCTGCGTGGGATAGCCAAACTCTGTCAGCAATTCTTTTTCGGCAAAACCAAGTTGCAATAGCATATCTCGATGCCCTGTATCGGCCTTGTCCTGTTCTCGAAAGGTTGTTGTGCTGATTTCCTGCCCTGGAAGATATGTTTCCAATAAGGCATCCAAGAATAACTTTTGAAGTCCGCGATTTCGATATTGCGGATGTACGCCAAGAAATTCTATACTGCCTGGAGAATAGGTAAATGCCATCGCTCCAATGAGAATATCTCCCTCCCTTAGCACAAGCGCACGCTTTTCGTCAATACTTTCTTCCAGCTTAGCTAAGTAGTCATCTTCATCCATTACAGGATACCCATCAATAACAAGCCGCATTAAGTTCATCCAATCGGCAATATCTTTCTTTTCTGCTAACCGAATATCCTGTATTGTAAATTCCATAGCCGTCGTTCTTCGATGTAAAATGAACCGCAACTGCAAAGGATAAAAGCTCCGTTCTTCACGATACTCCGCAGGCGGCGATTTATACATAGCCTTAAAAGCTAATGAAAACGATTGCTGGCTCTCGTATCCGCAGATAAAAGCAATTTCGATAATAGGTTTATCCGAAAAGACCAGAAGCTTTGCCGCCTCTGTAAGCTGGCGGCGTTGCACATAATCATGAATTGTCATTCCTACGGTTTCGGTAAATAGTCGGTGTAAGTGATATTTTGAATAGTGAACAGCCTCCGCAACCGTTTCTAATTCCAGCTTTCCGTCAAGATGACTTTCGATATAGTCAATGACTGCCTCTATGCTGATGACTGATTGATTGCCCATTTATGTTCCCTCCTTTCCATCAAGCATAATAACAAAATCAAAAAAGATTGTTTTAATAATTATTGCGAATTTTGAAAATCCTCTCTAAATTCAGATGGGTCATTTATTATACTGTAATTATACTTGAAAAACAAATATTAAAAATAGTCTTTGGCTCTCGTTCTACCAAAAATCAGTATAATCATTCCTATCAGCCGGCATAATAAGGTTATTCCTTTGTGCAAATCGGCACGATAGAATATACTTGAGGTGAATGATTATGCCGATTGATGATTTAACTGCTTTAGGGCTAAAAATGCGAGAAGCCCGAAAGAATAAAGAGCTAACACAACAGGAGCTATCTGATCTGAGCCATGTTTCTGTAAAGCAAATCGCCAATATCGAAAAGGGAAAAATGAATCCTTCCTATTTGATTTTAAGAGCATTGGCAAAGGTCCTGCACATCTCTTTAGATACACTTATAAATCCAGATGTTTCTCTGGAGGATGAGGGTGTCAATCAGATGAAAATGCTTTATTCCAGCTGTCCGCCAGAAATGCGTGACACCCTGTTGCATCACACCCAGGAAACGGTGAAAGAACTGACAGAGTTGTCCGAGAAATTTGAAACGAATTGAGCCAGTGAGTGAAATTTAACGATTCTCTCACTGGTTCTTTTCATTTTCGGAGAAAAGAGGCAAGCAATGCCTGTGTTAATACACACAGGCCCGCAGAGAAGAAAATCCCTTTGTGATTTTCCTCTCTGCTTGCTTGTTGAGGGCAGCGCCCCCAAGCCCCTTTGAACACAGAATTTCATTCTGTGGCTGCGCGTTCTGTGAACGCTTTTGACCAGAACCAGCTTACCGCTGGCCGTGGTCTTTTTCTTTTTCAACATCCTGTTCTACCTCCATTTTCAGCACTCGATCTACATTTGCCTTTGCCGTTAAAAGCTCCCGCATTTCCTCACGGGAACGCCGGTACTCGGCATAGGTCTTTTTCTTTTCTTCCAGCAATTTCGCGTACTCCGTCTGCAACTCTTTGACCTTGGGAAGCTTCTTGACTCCCATCTCATCAAAGGCATTCTTAGCAGCCTGGTGGAGCAGAATTTCTTCCTCATATTCCCCCCGGAATTTCTTAGAGTAACCCGCCTTGCGGTATGCCACATAGACCTCACGGGTCTTGGCATAATTTACGATGTGAGTACGCAGAACAGCGATCTCTGCCATGCGCTTTTCAGCCGCTTTGATCTGCGCCGAAAGTTCATTGTGATGTGCCGTGGCAGCCGTAGCCTTTTCTTCCAAAACCGCATACTCCAGCAGGTTATGCTCTGACAGGTAATTCATGGTCTGCGCCATTTGCTTCAGATTGAAAACTTTGGCCCATCGAGCATAGCCAGCACCCTTTCCGGCCTGCAATTTTGCCTGAATGTCCACCAGTAGATTGACCTTCGGCGGCTCCGGCTGCACGACGTTTTTTTTACGGGGCGTATGCTGTTTTTCTCCGGCCAGCACCGCACGAATTTCCGCTTCACTGTACCCGGCCCCCAGCTTGTCATCCATGCGGGCTACATTCTTCCAGCCGGGTGCTTTGAGCCGGATCACTTTCCCGCGCCGGAATACCTCGCAGCCCATTTCGGAAAGCAGTTTCAGCAGCGCATCAAAGTCCGCTGGATTCTGCTCCAGCGCACGGTCAATCATTACTCGCAGCAGCTCTCGGTGAGAGGGCTTTGCCTGATCGCCCAGCCATTTGTTATAGCTCTTTCCGTGAAGTTTCGTATTCTCTACAATGGACAGTCCATTCTCAATACAGATGGTGTCACTTAGCCGACGAACCGCCTTGGTGCTGCCCCAAAAATTGCGGAACTTCCGGTCATATTCTAAGCTGACCGATGACCAGATAATGTGATTATGAACGTGGGCTTTGTCTATATGAGTGCAGACCACAAAGGCATGATTGCCTTTAGTAAAACGCTTTGCAAATTCTACGCCCAGCCGGTTTGCTTCTTCCGGGGTAATCTCACCAGGGCGGAAGGACTGGCGCACATGATAGGCAATCACATCATCTGCGCCACGCACTCGTCCAGTAGCGGCAATGTACTGCCGCTTTGCCAGAAGGAACTCCGCATCCGCAGTCCGGCTGTCACACGCATAGCCGGTAATGAGCTTGCCGTTATCTGTTTTCTGTGGATTTGCTACATAGTCGATGATGTCACTGATTGCCCGACTTTCTGTGCGACCCTTGCCAACATGAAGCGGCATGATTCTTGTAGTTGCCATAATAGAAGGCCCTCCTCTCATAAATATTTTTTCGCTGAACTCTTTGCTTCTATCGTTGCAATAGCTTTCTCCGCTGGGTATAATAAAAAAGAACATTCTACAACCTCAAGGGAGGGATTTTATGATAGAACAGCTCATTGCCGAAGCAACGGAATGTGATTTCAAAGTTGCTCTCGAAACAAAAAAGCCAAAAAGCTGGTTAAAAAGTGTCAGTGCCTTTTCCAATGGGATCGGCGGCACTCTGTTTTTCGGAGTCTCTGATGACCGGGAGCCTATCGGCTTGTCCGATGTTCAAAAGGATGCTGAAGCGATCAGCCGCTTAATCAAAGAACGTATCACACCATTACCGCAGTTTATCTTAAAGCCATTGCAGGAAGATGGTAAAAACCTGTTGGCTCTGGAGGTTTCTCCTGGCCGCAGCACCCCATACTATTACAAGGCAGACGGCGTGATGGAGGCATACATCCGTGTTGGAAATGAAAGCGTAATTGCACCGGATTACATTGTGAATGAACTGATCTTAAAGGGAACCAATCAGTCCTTTGACACCTTAACAACAGAAGCTGTGAAAAAGGATTACAGCTTCACACTCCTGGAGGCAACCTATCTGGAACGAACCGGCCTCCGCTTCGAGCCATCCGATTATGTCTCCTTCGGTTTGGCTGACAAAAATGGGTTCTTGACCAATGCCGGAAAGCTCATGACCGATCAGCACACAGTTTATAACTCCCGTATGTTCTGTACCCGGTGGAATGGCTTGGAAAAAGGCTCTATCTTTGATGATGCGCTGGACGATAAGGAATACGAGGGGAATTTGATTTATTTACTGAAAAGCGGCAGTGAATTTATTCGCAATAATTCCAAAGTCCGTTTTGTCAAAGAAGCTCAGTATCGGGTAGACAAGCCGGATTATGCTGAACGAGCTGTAACAGAGGCTCTTGTCAACGCTCTCATCCATCGTGATTATATTGTGCTTGGCAGCGAAGTCCACATTGATATGTTTGATGATCGGGTGGAAATCACATCTCCGGGCGGTATGTTTGGCGGCGGCTCAATTCAGGAATACGATATTTACAGTATTCGTTCGATGCGACGAAACCCTGTGATCGCTGACCTGTTCCACCGCATGAAGTACATGGAACGCCGTGGAAGTGGTCTGCGCAAAATCGTCAGTGAAACTGAAAAGCTGCCTGGATACACAGAGGCATATAAGCCCGAATTTTCCTCAACAGCGACAGATTTCAGAGTCATCTTGAAAAATGTAAATTACCATCATGGTCCTTCTATCATAGAAACGACCCATGATAAGACCTATGACGCAACCCATGATGCAACCCATGATAAAATCCTTGCATTTTGCATAGAACCACATTCAAAATTAGAAATCGCAGAACACTGTGGATACAAAAACACAAAAAACTTTACACAAAAATATCTGCGTCCGCTATTGAACAATGGAACACTCAAAATGACACTTCCCGATAAACCGAAAAGTAAACATCAAAAATATATTACAGTTCGTTCCGAATAAACAGAGAAGCAGGGCAGTGGGTCTCATCTCCCATTGTCCTGCTTCTTTTCATTCCAAATTATATTCACATCATTTACCCATACACCCAATCCTGGATCGCAAATTTCAAACTCTGCACCTTGCTCAGCAGCCAGATCGCAGCCAGCGGCAGCCCCATCGGGCTAATCAAAAATGCCATAACCAGCAAAATCACACCATTCTGCGAGGAATAGGTAATCAGCACAGCCACGCCAAGCAGAGCAATTACCGTGCTTAGTAGACCAAGCACCAGACCGGATATGTAGATCAGCCCCGTGCAGAGCCAGACAAAAAGCGTCAACACCAAAATGACCGGTGCAGTTACGATCATCAGCAGACATTTCAAAATCTTCATTTCTGTTCCTCCTTCCAACGCTCCAGATACTGTTTGCATAGGGCATCCGCTTCTCTCTCATCATCTTCCGTCACTTCCCGTTTTCCTTTGGTCAGTTCAATCTCCAGATAAGTCCTGTAATCATCAGCTAAGAGATCGAACAGTTCCTTGGGAGTATGGCACACCTCGCCAGAGCAATAGTGAAAATCTTGGTCAAATTCAACTCTTACACATCCATGGCGGCTGATATAAACTTCTATGGTCTCGTCTGCGGTTAGGTAATCCGCAAAAATCTCCAGCACCTTTTCAAAGGTCAGCATCTGTTTTCACTCCTTTGCTACGCTTCTTATTCTACTCATATTATCCGGTACGGACAGGCAAAAGACAAGGATACAGACAAAAAGAAAAAGCGGAGGAAGGTGCGGCGAAGAAACGCCGTTCCTCCCTCCGCAAATGGAGTATCTACCCCTGTTATGAAAGTTTGGAGAGTTGGGTAAGGATTTCCTTCACACCCTCCCACAGTTGTTCCTGCCGCTGGGATATATCCTCCAAGTCAGCATTATAAACCCGCCCGGTCTCATGCACTTTGCGGGTCAGCTGGTTCAAGTTGTTGCTGCTTCGGCGCATCAGGGAGACCAGCTCCTTCAGCTCTGGCAGTTCCAGCTTGACCACATAACCATCCAGCGCCATTTTCCGCAGATAAGCGCTCAAATTCTCTGTCCCGTATTGCTGCATCTTTTGATGGATCAGTTCCAGTTCTTCTGCGGACACCCAAAACAAAACCGGCACATCCCGCTTGCGCTTTGCCATGGTTATCGCTCCGGCTCCCGTTTTTTCGGGGTGGCAGGCTTGCGGGCAGGCGGTTCCTGCTTGAGCTTTTGCAGGACAGAGCTTTTCTGCTGTTCTTGAGCGACTTTTCGGAACTGTCTGGTGAACAGGTCGGTCAAACCGGGATTGACCTGATCTACCACCAGATAGGCACAGTGGCGGGAAGCGCCGCTGTCCTCCAGCGTAGGAATGCTTTTTGCCCATGCTTTATTGTCCTGAGAGATACGCCCGTCATGGTTCTTGTGCTGGATGGTGTTGGCAAGAATGAACTGTACCCGTTCCGCCCCGAACTTTTCCAGCACATCTTTGACCGCAGCCTCCGTATCCAGCCGATTCTCTGCATAGTGGGCGCTGATGGTCTGCTCAATGGCTTCTTTGCAGGCGCTGTTCGCCTGATATGAGAGGTTGTACTGTGCCATTTCCCCATGCTCGGACGCATAGGCAGCAGAATATGGATAGACCGGTGCTGTTCGCAGTTCCTCTTTGGCTCTGCACACATCGTCGGCACGGCTTTCAATGCTGTCCCGGATCACACCCATATAGCCGGTCTCCAGCTTTTCAAAATAGCGGTACACATCCGTCAATGGAGAGGGAGATTCCAAAAGTGCCTGAGCCTGGGTGTCGGTCAACTCCAGTTCCTCCATTGCCATCACGATGTCCTCGCGGATGGTGTACTCATAGACATGGTTTAAGACTTCTTCCGGGGGCTGGCTTTTCAGCCAGTCCCGGAACTTGTCCTGTTCGGCAGCCATCTTTTCATAAAGAGCTGTATTCAGATCGTTAGTATTCATGTTATCGCACCTCCTCATGCTGTTTTGGTTTCTTGTCTGTACTGCGGGGTTGCACCGGGCGTTTTAGGTTATCCAGCACCGAAGGCCGTGTGCTTTTGGCAACAACAGACTCGGTGTGTGCCTGCCCCTTTCCGTCGATGTTGAGCAGGGTATCCAGCTCCACCAGACGGGCGTTTTTGCTTCTCAGTTCTTCTTCATAAAGGAATGGCTTTCCGACTTCCTCCTTTGCGGCAGCCTGCTGCTGATAGAGGTTATCCAGCTGGGCCTTTGCCGCCTCCAGACGCTGGGGCATCTGGGCGAGGGCATTGTCGATACGGGTAAGATTTCCGCGAGGGTCTGTACCAAGGGTTGCCCGGTGGGTCATCTGTCCTTTCAGCAGGAGCGTATGCTCCTGTTTCCAAGCGGAAAATTCCACGGACATGGCATAACCCCGGTAGCTGCCGATCTGCACCGGATCGGAGGTTTTGACCTCCTTGCAGGCATCCAAAAGGGCTGCACCGGCGTTCTCCTTATCGGTCAGCAGGTCTCCACGAATCTCCATACCAGCAAAACCGTCCTCCGGGTGCGGGTGAGCTGTCAAGACCTCCAGATCGGATTCAAAGCCCTTGATAAAACCTTTGTGCTTTTCAATCTCCTCCGGGAAGTATTTGAGCAGCTGGTCCTCCAGACGATATTGCTTGCTCTGGTGGTCGGCTTTCATCAGCTTCAGGCGGGATACCTCCACATCCAAATCCATACGCTCCTTGATGCGGGGATCTCCGGCACACAGAGCCTTGATCTCGGCAAAACTGAGGGCTGTTTCATCCACATCATCGCAGGAACGCACCGGCGATTTAGAAGTCATGATCTGACTGATGAATTTCTGCTTGTTCTCCACTGTCTGCCAGAGGTATGCGTCAAAGGTTCCCTCGGTCACATAGCGGTACACATGAACAAGGGGGTTCTGGTTGCCCTGACGCTCGATACGCCCCTTTCTCTGGGCAAGGTCAGTCGGTCATTTTTTGCGGACAGTTCATACATGCTATCCTTTTCTGTTCTCTGCTCCTGCGTTTGCTCTCGTTTGATTTCTCCCTCCGTATCTTCTTGGCACAAGCAGGACAATACCTTGATGCACCAGAGCCCGGGACATATTCAACGCCGCACACCGTACAATTTTTAGCGGGCATTGCTGCCCACCGTTTTGTAGGTATGATATGTAATTCATCGACAAAGCCGATGAATTTATAGTAAATCTTGATTTCCTGCTTCACTGTTCCGTCTGCCATCTTCTCACGCTCCGAAACAAGTATCTTGTCTATGAGTGCGTTTATAACTGTTGCATCCAGTTCTTTTAAGCCTTGATAATTTCGGATAAGGGCGAGGAAGTCACGGATTCCCCGTGATTTCTCGTAGCTTTCATTAAGAGTTTCCGTCACCTCTTTCAGCCTTGCTTCAATTTCAAGCTGCTCTTTCTGGTATTTCCCCGACATCATCTCAAAATTCCGCTCGGTAATACGCTCCATGACCTTATCCTCGTAGAGAGAGGAAAACAGCCTGTCCAGTTCCGCAAGGCGTTTGTTCAGCTTCTTACGTTCTTTCTCTAATGCTTTCGCCCTGCTCTGGTCTGTTTCCGTGAGCCGCTTTTCTATGGCCCTGACCGCCTTTTCATCATTCACTGCCATATCCGCAAAACAGTTGATGTCGGCAAGAACGGCATTGAATAAATCCCTTGCTTCTATATTGTGGGCACTACACTCGCTTCTTCCGTTTCTTGCATAATTATTACATGAATACTGTACACAGTCGATAATCTCTGGGCGTTTCCTCCTGTGTACGTTCATTGCCCGCAGAGCACATCCGCAGTCCACACACTTGATAACGCCTGCAAAAATATTTACAAATCCTCCCTTGTTCTGTGGAAGCCTACGACTTGTAATAAGCTGTTGGACAATATCAAATTCCTCCTGCGTGACTATTCCCTCATGGGTATTGGGTATCACTTCCCATTCTTCGGGCAGCTTAGAGGGGCGTTTCTTGCTTTTCATATTGGCGGCAATCCGTTTGTAGCCTACAAGATTTCCCGCATATATCGGGCTTCTTAAAATGCTCCTCACGCTGTTCCCACTCCAAATATAGCGTTTGTCCTCGTTCCCCTCAAAATGACGTTCAAAGCCTGTTTCGCCACGCTCCGCCGCATAAGCGGCAGGGCGTAGGATATGCTGTTTATTAAGATGTCTGCAAATTTTGGCAACTCCATTCCCTTTTAATGCAAGGTCGAATATCTCTTTTACAACATGTGCCACTTTATCATCTATCAGCAGATGGTTGTGGTCGGCAGGGTCTTTGATATAGCCATAAGGGGCGGTAGTTCCCATGAATTTCCCCTGTTGAAACCTCGCCCGATATGCCGATTTTATCTTAACAGATATGTCAGCGGCATACATTTCGTTTAAAATGTTGCGGAAAGGCGTGATGTCCATAGCAGATTTATTCAAGGTATCTACGCCGTCATTGACCGCTATATACCTCACGTTATGCTCTGGGAAGAAAACTTCCAGATATAACCCACAATCAAGATAGTTTCTCCCCAGACGGGATAAATCTTTCGTAATCACGCAGTTTATCAGACCGCTTTCAATGTCTTTTATCATATTCTGGAAACTTGGTCTTTGGAAATTTGTACCAGAATAACCATCGTCCACATACGTTTTTGCTATGTGCCATCCCTGCTTTTTCACATAATCCGTGAGGATGGATTTCTGTGTCGCAATGCTCGCACTCTCGTTATCCGTACCATCGTCTTTAGATAAGCGGCAATAAATGCCGACTAAATAGATTTTCTTTTCTTCTTTGATTCCTGCCATACTGTAAAACCTCCGTATCTGTCCTATCTGTTTTCATGTCCCATTGCGTACATTCTAAGCGGACAGCCCCTCATTGTCGAAGGTGTCGCCCTCGGCAATCTTCTTCCGAATATCCTCGGAGATAATCGGGACAAACGCTTCTGTAACGGTCTGTGTGCCGACATATTCACGGCTGATTATCATCTGCACTGGTGCTTTTGGCACGATACGCTTTCTCTTTTTATCTGCTTTCTTATCCTCGCCCATACTTAAATCTTCCTTTCCAGACAGGGCAGGGAAGAGTTTGGAAATGTCCCCGCCCTGCCAATCAGATACCATTAATCCTCGCTGTTTAATTCTTTCTGTAATGCTTTAAGGAGTGCCGCCGCTTCATCAGCGTTCAGCGTGATTCCCTTGCCGCACTTTTCACGGTTCGGGGAAAAGCTGCGGATGTCATACTTCGGCTCTTTCCCATTCCATGAAATGAGATTGATTTCCTTTGTGTAGCCACTGTCGCCCGTAGACAATACTGCGATTTCCTTTACGATTTCATACTGGATTTCTCTCATTCTCCATACCTCAACTCTCTGTATTTACTTCCCGAAAAAAGAAGATTAGCGGCTGTCACGGTTGCGTTTCCTCTGCAACTCACGCTCCAAAAGTTTGATGATGGTTTCCTCCATCTGCTTCGGCGTTGTGTTCTTCGGAAAGTATTTTTTCAGCTTGCTTGTGTTGATTTTCAAGGTTTCTTTCTGGTTGCCCTTTTCCTCCGTCATAATCGCAAATATCGTATCCATGTCAAGCCGCCCGCTCTGGCTTAACTGTTTCATCCGCTGTGCCTGTGAGAGTGAGGGCGTTGCTTCTTCGCTCTCCATCGTGGCAAAGAGGTTTTCCTGCTCGTCTTTCTTCAAGAAGGACAGTTCCACCGCAGGCGTGAGGGCGATTTTCCCCTCGTCCACCATCTGCAAAATCGGCGGTATCAGTTCCGTCAGGCGGATAAAACGCTGCACGGTCATCCTGCCCACGCCGAAGCCCTGTGCCACCTTGTCGTCCGTCCGCAACTTCGTCACAACTTGTGACGAGGTTAAGTCTGTGCGGAAACCCTGCCGCTTCATGGCTTCGGATTTCATCTTGTAAGCAAACGCCCGCTCCGATGGCAGGATATTCTCACGCTGCAAATTGCTGTCTACAAGGGTGATGATGGCTCGGTCACGGTCTAAGGGCAGGACAAACGCAGGCACGGTATTTATCCCTGCAAGTTCAGAAGCACGGACACGCCGCTGTCCTGCAATCACTTCATAACCGTCCCCGTCCTCTTTCGGGCGTGTGATTATCGGCGTGACAATGCCAAATTCCTTGATGCTTTCCGCTAACTCTGACAGTGTTTCATCTTCTGCCACATGAAACGGATTGTCGGGGAACGGGTACAAGTCTTTGGTCTTTAACACCTTAAAATCCTGTTTCTTCATTCACATATCTACCTTTCTTTCGCTCTGCTTCTATGATTTTTCTGCAATTCTTCCAACACTTCGGGCGGTATTTTTGACAGCAGCCGCCCCATCTGCTCGTTGGTTCTCTGCAATTCAAATATCTTCTGATTCGCTTTCTGCACCTTTAGTTCCTGCTCGTACTTTTCATCACGCATACGCCCCGCATAGTCTGATTCCTGCCCAATTCTCTCTTTCAAACTGTCGATATACGCCTGCTGTTTCCCGATTTCCTTAGAGAATTTCTCCACGTCTGGCAGCCATGCAGAGAGTAAATCTAACGCTTTATCCCTTTTCTTCCCTGCGTTAAAGGCGTTGATGTCGGATAGGGCAGACACGATTTCTTCATACTGTTTATCAAGCCTGCCGCCTAATTTATAGAGCCATGTGGGGACGTGTTTCCGCTTGGTTTCCATTGAGGACTGCCCCCGTTCAAGCTGATTCCACCGTGAGGACATCCGCTCATGGTAGGCGGTCTGCCACTCGGATAATGATTTCTGGTTGCCTAAGATAGCTTTCGCTGACAGCTTATTGTCTGGCGTAATCGGCACAAAGCAGAGGTGCATATGGGGCGTTCTCTCGTCCATATGGACGACAGCGGAGAGGATATTCTGCTTTCCAACACGCTCCGAAATGAAGTCAAGAGCCGTCTGGAAATACGCTTTTTGTTCTTCGGGCGGTAACTGGTTCATAAATTCTGGTGAAGCTGTGATGAGCGTTTCCACCATCATCACGCTGTCTTTCCTTGTCCTGCACCCCGCTTCGGCTACCATGCGGTTAATCTCTTTCTTGTAGGTGTACTTTGGTGGTGCTATGAGATGGTAATTGTTTTTAGAGCGTTCCATATCTATATCTGGGTTGCTTTTGTAGGCTTCTTTCTTCCGCTCGTTGTGGCGTTCACAAGCCGCAACGCCGCCCGCTTTTCGTTTCTGGAAACGCAGGATTGCATAAGGCATAGGCGGATTCCTCCTTTCTTTCGGCGGGTGACCGTCCTTTGGGGTGACAGCGGTGACGGTGGTGACAGCAGTTTTGGGATACCCCCTGCCGACTGCCGCAACTGTCACCCTCACCCCCTGCATGACGGTCATGTCGATGATGACGGTGTTTTTGGGATACCCCCCTCGCAAGAGCCGTCACCGTCATGCCGCCATTCTTTTATCCGAAGCCGTAAGGCGTAGGATAGCAGGGCACAGCCCTGCCTTAAGGGAGTCCAGAGGGAACGTCTGGCACACGACTTTGCAGGGCAAAGTGTAGTGTGTTACACCCTGTAAACGCAGTCGGAAAAATCGGAATGATTTTTCTGACCGCAGGGGTGGTTTTACACGACCGAAAAGGGCGAGTAAATCTCACGCCTGCATTTTGCGTTTACGGGGTGTTCTCCCGTAGGGATGACAGCGGCAGGGTATCCTAAAATCACTGTCACCACCGTCACTGCTGTCACCCGCAGGGCAGAGCCGCCAGCTTTACATGGCTTTAAGCGTCAATGACAGTAACAGGGGGGTATCCTAATATCGCTGTCACCACCATCACCGCTGTCACCCGCCCTCCTTGCAAGGGCAATCCGCCTGCCGTCTTTCCTGCGGCTGTACTGGTAGCAGATACGGTTCTCGCTTAAAAATGTGGTGCGGTATTCATTCAGCCATTTCGTAATCACCGTGGGTATGGTTTCCGTTTCCCCCATAGCGGCTAACAGTTCCGTTGCCGTGCCTATCCATTCTTCCTTATCCCTCATAAAATCCACCAACCGAAAAAGGACATCTGGTATCGTTTCTTTCGCAAGCTGCTCCTGCGTTTTCCGCTCCACAAGCTCCCAACGGCAATCACGGAAACGCAGCGTGTATTCCTGATAAGGCGTGTCCCTGCCCGTCACATACAGCTTGGCGGTGTCAGACGCACGTTTCTCCTTTTCCAGAACAAAGGTAGCGTCCGCACTCCCCGTTAATCCTGTCGTCCCAGACACCTTGTTGAACACGTCGCTGTCATTCTGCTTTCGGATGTGGTGTACGACAATGACCGCCAGAGAGTGCCTGTCGGCAAAGTCTTTGATGAGGGAGATGTCCCCATAGTCGCTTGCATAGGCATTGTCTTTTGAAGCTGTACGGACTTTCTGCAAGGTATCAATGACAATGAGCCTGCTGTCTGGGTAATCTTTCAGATAATCTTCAAGCTGCACGATAAGACCGTCTGACAGCTTGCAGCTTGCCACGGCAAAGTGGAGCCGCCCGCTTGCTTCGTCCGTCAAACGAAATAACCTGTCCTGTATGCGGCAGAACGTGTCCTCAAGGCAGAGGTAAAGCACATCGCCCTCCATTGTCGGCATATCCCATAAAGGGATTCCCTGCGACACGCATAAGCATAGCTTCAGCATGAGCCAGCTTTTGCCTATCTTCTGTGAGCCGCAGAACAGCGATAAGCCTGTCGGGATAAGGCTGTCCACCACAAAGGATGGTTTCTCAAGCGGTTCATAAAGGAGCGTTTCGGCGTTGACTGTCTGTAACTTCTGCATGGCTTTCCTCCTTTCGGGCGGTGTCTTTGTTTTCGTTGCACATAGGCGTTGACCTCCTTAAAAATAGATTTACTCCCACGGAAAAAAGTGAGAGTATGTAATGCCGCCAATCCCACACAAATAAAAAACAGATTTCTTTTTCGGGCGGTGTCGGTCACGGTTGGAGATATTTCTTCAATTTCCGCCTTTACTTTCTCCTTTGCAATCGCAACAGATTTCTGTATTGCCGAAGCGGTGCAATGCTCCATAGCGGCGATTTGGTAAAAATTGAACTCATACTCGTAGTAGAGCAGGAAACGCCGCCTTTGTATCTCTGGAAGGCTCCCAACCGCCTTATAGAGCGTTTCATTCCGTTCTTCCTCAACCATGCGTTCATCAAGGCTCTTAGGCACACGCAACGCCCGTCTGTAAAGGGTTTCGTCCCATACCTCGTTAAACTCCCTGTGCCGCTCGTCCCATTAGAAAAGATTCCTGTTCCTGCGCTCCATCTGCCGAAACTCCATAAAGAACTGTTCCGACACTTCCAACTCGTGGGATTTGCCCTGCCCGTCCTTAAAGCTGATAAAATACCTTGTGCCGCTTTCCGTGGATTCCTCCCGAAGCGTGTATGCCTTAACCCTGTATGCCATCCTGTTGTCCTCCTGCAAAAAATGAGTGAGGGGATTTCCATCCCTCACCCAGTAGCCCGCAGGATGGCAGGCTGTTTTAGAAGCTATAAAATTTTCCGCAGCTTCTTCCGCAGATGGTCTAACCTCGCATAGATGGCACCAGTCGTCAAATGCACAAGCGGGGCAATCTCCTTTGTGGAATACCCCTGCATTTTCAGCAGGACGATTTTCAAGGTACGCCCGTCCACCGTGACTAATACTTGATAGAGATTTTCGCTCTCAATCTCTTCCAGTAACTCCGCAACCGTACCCACTTCCGCCTGCCGCTCCCTGCCTGCCATGTCCTCAAGATATTCCGCAACGTCATTCGTCCATCGGTAAAACCGCCTGTTGGAATTGAAGTCTGCCCTGTCCGCCATGCGTATCTGCTCAATGGTCGCTTCATCAACGCCGCACTCACGCAGCAGCTTTTCCTCCGCTTCTTTCCAGATACGC
The DNA here is from genome assembly GCF_032490495.1 of Pilosibacter fragilis. Classification (NCBI taxonomy): domain Bacteria; kingdom Bacillati; phylum Bacillota; class Clostridia; order Eubacteriales; family Clostridiaceae; genus Pilosibacter; species Pilosibacter fragilis. The sequence continues at coordinate 22,448 of NZ_JAVYJB010000028.1, forward strand.
CATTTCCTGTCCTCCCGTCCGTGGTTGTATGCCATTCTTACTTCCTCCAATCAGAATTGATTGAGAGGGCAGAGAAAAGCCCCCTCATCTTCCCAAAGGAAAAAACAAGGGGGCTGAACGCCTTAAATTTTAATTTTCTATTATCTTTCTTAGTTTTATTAGGATTCTGGCTTTGCGTTTGTTTACAACGCTCTGGGTTATGCCCAACCTCGCCCCGACTTCACGCTCGGAAAGTCCGTCAAAAAAGATTGCCTGTATCAGCTCCTGTTCACTATCCGACAGCAAAGGCAGGGCGGCTTTCAGCCTGTCCACCATGACCGCATTGACAACGGTTTCTGCAATGTCCACCGCTTCATCAGTGATAAAGTCCAGAGGATTCCCCTCGCTGTCCGTAAATCCGTCGAGAGATAGCAGTCTATTCTTTGTATCTAATTTTTGCAGATAACGCCACCGTTCCTTGTCACGGTAGAAGTCTGTGTATTGCTCCCTCACGACTTCAAGCAGACAGCCTTGAATGGGGATAAACAGCTTGTCCATATAGGTCTGGTCGGATTCCCTGCAACGGCAGAACTCCGTGTAGGATAATTCCACATAGCCGCCACTTTCTCTGATATATACCTTTCTTGGTGCATATTTCACCATAAATACCTCCCATCTGAATTTTTGAAATGTAAAAAATCCAGATGGAGAGGCGGAGAACGACACCGCATATCAGAAACAGCCCTACGGCACTTTCCAACAAAAATCGACAAAAGAAAAACCGCAAAGGCTCTGTGACCTTTACGGTTATAGGAAATAGTAATTCTATTGTATGGAGATTGTACTTCTACTTTCAAGGTGAGAAGTACCGTTGCACTGGCAGAAATTTTTTTAACTGGTTTCCTGCCGTTCTCTGATATGCTATGTATTGATAAATTTTGCTTCGTATGAGCAGATAGATAACTGCCCGAAAAAAGGACATAAAAAAATCCCTCCAAATTTAAAAACAAATTCAGAGGGTAATTTAGGGTATAACAAAATAACCCACCCGAATATCGTTTTTTTTATTTGGTGAGTTTGTTCTTTCAAATACGAAACAAAAAGAGCCGATGATTCGTGAATTGTTCCACAATTTCATCGGCTCTGCGTCTTAAGCGTCTGGCTCTTTGATGACAGTTATCTTCAAGTTGTCAACTTTAATCAATCTTTCTTGTCTGCATTTTGGACAATAAAGGGGATAATTCTCCAAAACAGTGTCCTTCCTAATTTTATTACGGGTTTTGCTCCCACAAACAGGACACAATATCCATTCGCATTTCATCATAATTAGTCTCTAATCCTTTCAAATCTCATTTTATATGACTTTTGCAAGCTGTTAAGCTAACTTGTGGAACATATGCCGAACCTTATCTATACGGCTATTCGGGCGGCGGGGTTGGCAAATAAATTTACCAATAGCTGGCTGGTATCCTTTTAACTCTGTCAAGCAGACTCCCTGCCCATTTGTGAAATAAGTTAAATCGTTCCTGTATTCTTGAATACATCTAGCAGGGATTTCTCCTTTCAGAATGACCTCGTCATTCTTTATCTGAGTACTTACAATATCTGCACAATACCTTGGAGCATCATGATACGCCCGTGAGAGATATTCCTGCGGTGCATAAATTTCAAAGTGGAGATATGGCTCTAATAGTTCTGTCCCTGCTTTTTTTAAAGCCTGCTCCAATACGATAGGGGAAAGCAGCCGAAAGTCTGCGGGGGTACTTACAGGACTATAATACAATCCATATTCAAAACAGATTTTACAGTCTGTCACTTTCCATCCATACAGCCCCTGCTCGCAGCCATAAAGAACCCCCTCCATAACCGCATTTTGGAACGATTGATTTAAATATCCAAGTGAAACTCTGCTTTCATACTGCACTCCGCTTCCAATAGGGAGCGGCTCTATGGACAACCCGACAGAAGCCCAGAAAGGATTTGGCGGGACTTCTATGTGGATGGTATATTCTGCTTTTCTAAGCGGTCTTTCCATATATATAACAGTAGGCTCTTTTATTTCTGCCTCCACATGATATTTTTCCTCAAGGATGGCACAAATGACTTCCATCTGCACATTCCCCAAAAAAGAAAGTATAATCTCATGCGTTGTAGTATCCACATAATATTTTAAAAGAGGGTCGCCATCTGAAATTTCTGTAAGTGCCCCAAGCAATATTTCCCGCTGTTCAGATTTCTTTACTGCAATCGTTGTTTGGAGCATAGGGAGAGGATTTTCAATAAATTTTCTCTGCGGCAACAGTATTTCGTTCCCCAAAATACTGTTTAGCTGCAAAACATCATTTGGTAAAATTACAATATCACCAGAGCAGGCTGTATCGGATGAATATAATTCACCGTTTGTCGGAACACACATCTCTGTGATTTTTATTTTCTCTTTTTCAGATATTCTAATAACATCCCTCAAATGCAATGTTCCGCTATATATACGCACATAAACAAAACGCCGCCTTTTCTCTGAATATTCAATCTTAAAAACCTGCCCGCATAGTTCAGATTGACCTTCAGGCGTTGATGAATAAAATTTACTGGCAATTACTTCTATAAGCTGCCGAATCCCCAGATTGTTTTTAGCGCTTCCGTGATAAACGGGAAATAACGTTCCGTTTTGGAATCTCCTGTTTTCTTCCTGTTCCAGTTCTGACATTTTAAACGGTTTCCCTGACATATATTTCTCTAATAGTTCATCGTTTCCCATAATTACCGCATCCCACTGTTCCATATCGTCATTGTCCGTTACATTTATATGGGGATGCTGCCCAACCTTTTGCTTCACTATAATTTCCGAAGAAAGCTTTGCTTTCATTTCCCGATATACCATTGGCAAATCAATCCCCTCTTGGTCAATTTTATTGATGAAAAAAATTGTCGGAATCTTCATTATCTGTAGTGCATGAAACAGTATACGGGTCTGTGCCTGTATGCCATCCTTTGCAGAAACTAATAATACTGCTCCGTCTAATACGGATAAAGAACGGTATACTTCCGCCAAAAAATCCATATGGCCTGGCGTATCTATAATGTTGACTTTTACATCCTCCCACTGAAAAGATGTCACTGCTGTCTGGATAGTGATTCCCCTTTGACGCTCCAAATTCATTGTATCTGTCCTTGTTGTGCCTTCATCTACGCTCCCTAGTTCTGCAATTGCACCACTGGTATACAATAAACTTTCCGTTAATGTTGTCTTTCCTGCGTCAACGTGAGCCAGAATGCCTAAGTTAATTATTTTCATGTGATTTTCCTCCTATCAACACCCAAAAAAGGGCATAAAAATACCCAGTGATAAATACTCCTATCACTGGGTAAATAACTCCAATAGCCCCAAAACACTTATATGTTTTCGGGCATATAAAATTACATGATAAAAGTATTCTTAAACTGGGTACAAAAAACTAAGCCCCATATTAAAAGTGAAACGGGACTGCTACTTTTTGTTCCCACTATCAAATTGACAGTTTATTTAAGAATACCTTGCCGCATATTTATTAACTCCTTGTATAATACTGAATCTAATTATATTCCTTAACCCTTTATTTGTCAAGCTGACAAACTAAAGCAGAAAAAGCGGCAGGATTTCCCCCTGCCACTAATCATCTGTTTATGCAAAAATAATTTCCTTTTCCACAATCTCCCTCGCACAAGCCCTTATGTTATTGAGGCATCCTGTCCATTCTAAGGCGTTTTCTGCCTTTAGCTGTTCCGTTATGCCCTGTGCCTGTTTCATACCCTCTATGAGCCTTTCAAAGCGTTCCTGTGCCTGTCTGTTGATGTCGGCAAGGTAGGCGTTTAGCCTGCCGCTTGTAAGAAGATTGGTGTATGTAACTTTACGGTACTGTTTTAGATAATCTAAATGCCGTTGCCCCCAGATGCCTATTGCCTGTTCTTCTTCGGCGGGTACAGTTAAGCACGGTATCAAATAATCCCCTTGCCTTTCGTATTTGCCGCCCAGTTCCTCAAATAATGATTTTGCCATTGTCTGTTACCTCCACATTCTTTTTTATTTTGAATGTCCGCAAAATCCGTCCTACATCTCCGGGTCTCCACGGACAATCCAGATCATGAAGTGCCACCAGACGGTCCTGCACATTGGTGCCTGCGCCCATCTTGGCGGTGCTGCCCAAAAGGACACGAACCTGACCGGTACGGAC
>NZ_JAVYJB010000029.1:0-26156 GCF_032490495.1 Pilosibacter fragilis
CGTTGCCAGTGGTAGTAGCTTTGCTCCCGGATGCCGTTTTCGTCCATCCATCGTTTCGCTGATTGTCCAGCTGGTCTCTGCCCACAAGCCTGGATGATCTTTCGCCAGTACTCTGCACGAACTTCGCGGGTACACTGATCCATAGTCTTTAGTCCCTCCTTGAAAAAATCTATTGGTTTTCTCAAGTATGCACTAAAAATGGTTTTAGTGAAAGGCGAGTGGTTTGACCTTTACAGATGAAGTAAGAAGTGCACCAGAAAAAGAAACGGTATTTGAAAACGATAGTTATATTTCAGAAACATTTCAATTTCGATATAATCGAGGTGCATTAAGTGATATTTCTGATTTAGTTAATGAGGCAACATTCTGTACGGAAGATGTTTTTCATAGAATAAGCGGAGCTCAAATAACAGCAGAGTGCAATATACCATCTGTTAAAGTTATTATTGAGGATTCAGAGTTATCGTCTAAATAGTATTTTAGAAAGACCGTGAAAACTGTTACTAGTTTTTGGTCTTTCTTTTTTTATTATATTATAATATGATTTTTAGATTTAAGAGTTTCGTATTTAGTGAGCTGTAGTATGTGGAATACGAAGTCGCGTTTCCCTTAGCATCGAGCAATACACATTCAAAAGAATTATCATCATAATCTACTTCCTTCAGAGACACAGGTGAGCGATGAATCTTGCGGAGATTTTCACCCCAACTGTTTCCCGTTGGAAGGATTCGCTGATGAGGAAGATTCAAACAAAAAGCATCGGCGGCCGGAGTCTTGGAGAGTGAAAGGATTACTGGACGCGACATAAGGTTTTCTGCTGGGAAGGAATGAAATGCATAGTCCAGGTTCTTAGGCTCCAGGGACGAGAGAGCAATATAAATTCCCGGTTCCTTTATAAGTTCATAGAGGCTTATAGATCGTAATGGCAAACCCGCGAATGACCCAGAGCAAATAAGACTCTTTGTTCTCGGCTCACCAAGACCCATCCAAGTGTCCGAGCAAAAAAGAATATAAAAAACATGAAGCAGAGTCAGATGAATTTCAAAGAAATTCGTCTGGTCCTGCTTCTTTTTTTGCCTCTGTCACCCTCACAAGCATCCCATTCCCAAGCCCACCCAATCCATTCTCTTCAATCCTGAAAAAGAGCAGGAAAATAAGAAAACGGCTTGGTTTATAAGGCTTAGATGGGATTGCTGAATGGAACAGAAGAGGCCTGGAGGCACAGAGACAGGCGCAGATGAAAAAGGATCAAAGGGACTTGAATAAAAAGCCCCCACACAGGGGCTTAACAAACCGCCTATGTGGGGGAAAACTCATTTATGGATTATAATTCAGTTTTTACGAAGATATCGTAGATTGCCCGGATCGCCGGCTCAAAATCATCATTTGTAACGCCGATGATGATGTTCAGCTCACTGGATCCCTGGTCGATCATCTTTACGTTGATCTTAGCGTGTGCGAGGGCCGCGAAGATTCTTGCGGCAGTTCCGCGCATTGCCTTCATGCCGCGGCCTACGACTGCGATCACAGCGAGGTCGGACTCTAATGTGACAACATCCGGATGAACGGAGCGCTGGATACCGGAGAGAACAGACTGCTCTTTCTCCTGGAACTCATCCTGGTGAACGAGAACGGACATGGTGTCGATTCCTGACGGCATGTGCTCGAAGGAGATGCCGTTCTTCTCGAATACCTCAAGAACCTTTCTCCCAAACCCAACCTCGGAGTTCATCATTGCCTTGTCGATGTTCATAGCGCAGAAGCCCTTCTTTCCGGCAACACCGGTGATGGTGTAGTGCGGACGCTTGCTGGTGTTCTCGACGATCATGGTACCCGGATCTTCCGGACGGTTCGTGTTGCGGATATTGATCGGGATTCCGGCTTTTCTTACCGGGAAGATCGCGTCCTCATGAAGGACACTTGCACCCATGTAGGAGAGCTCACGGAGTTCTGTGTAGGTGATGGTCTCGATCGGAGCCGGATTCTCAACAATTCTCGGATCTGCTACGAGGAAACCGGAAACATCTGTCCAGTTCTCGTAAAGGTCCGCCTGGACTGCACGTGCCACGATGGAACCTGTGATATCGGAACCACCGCGGGAGAAGGTGTGGATCGTTCCGTCCGGCTTAGCACCGTAGAAGCCAGGAATGACTGCCTGCTTTAAGGAAGCGAGATGCTCACGCATCTCCTCGTTTGTCTCCTCGGAGAGGAAATTTCCCTCAGCGTCGAAGCGGATCACATCGGCTGCGTTCACGAAGGTGAAACCGAGGTAATTTGCGGCGATGATGCCGTTCAAGTATTCTCCTCTGGAAGCCGCGTAGTCGCGTCCGGCTTTCTTTAAGAAGTTCTCCTCAATTTTCGCAAATTCGAAATCAAGGTTTAAGTTTAAATCAAGACCGTCGATGATATCGGTGTAGCGCTTCTTGATCTGGTCAAGGATGCGCTTATAGCTTTCGCCTGCGCATACAGCGTCGTAGCACTGGTATAACATGTCGGTCACTTTTGTGTCTTTGCTGTCTCTTTTTCCCGGTGCTGACGGAACAACATAGCAACGGGTCTTGTCGGCTTCGATGATTGCCTTTACTTTTTTAAACTGACGGGCACTTGCGAGGGAGCTGCCGCCAAATTTTACAACCTTCTTCATAATCTGTCTCCTGTGTGTAAGTAAATGATATATGCCGGATTCCACCTTAGTGGATTACCTTTGGTGTCGGGAAGTATTCGAAGAATACCTTGGCAACCATCTTGTCTCTGGAAATGTAGTGGTTCTGCCAGTAGCGGGCATCCAGGGAGTAGTTGCGGTTGTCGCCCATCATGAAGTAGCAGTTTTCCGGAACTTCAAAATGGTAAGTTTCATGCTGGTTCATCGGCTCTGCGATGTACGGCTCGTCGAGTGGTGTGTCAGATCCATTTAAATAGACCTGATCGTCCACGATATCGATCACGTCACCAGGCATACCGATCACGCGCTTCACATAGTAGATCGTGTGGCCGTGCTTTCCGACTTCGGAACCGCAGGCCGGGCAGGTATCCTGCTTATCGCCCTCTATGATCGCACCGCACTGTGGGCACTGCCAGCCAAAAACGAAGATTGCTACATCGCCGCGTTCCGGTTCGGAAAATTTGTAATGGAGTCTGGAGCCGATGACACGGCTTCCTGCCATGATGGTGTTTTCCATGGAACCTGTTGGGATTTCACTGTTTGCGATGACGAAAGTGGTGAGCACGAAGGCGATCACGGCGGCAGATACGAGAACCTGCACCCAGCTGATGAGCTCTGCGACCCAGCCTGTTTTTTCTTTCTTTTCTTTTTCGTTATTTTCCATATAAATGATCATAACCTCGTTTGACTAATATTTACGGGAAGGATATACTGTAAGAGTAAATACGATTGCCCGTATGCATACAATAAAGAGTTTATGATAAATTGTCAAGTTTCGCAAGGGAATTTCGAAAAAGGTAAAGAAGTTTTTTATTTCCATCAGAAAATCCGGGGAAATCTTTGCTGAAAACAAGGGATATTTTTTAAATCATGGCGGGAAGTGAGGAAAAAGCGATATGAAAATTCTTCAGAGAGCTTCGGCTGTGCTCATTGCTGCCGCCACCCTGCCTTTATATGCGGCGAGATCCGTAGACGAAATACGAATAACGAGAAGGCAGCAGCCTGAAATACGGAATTGCGATCCGGAAAATGCTTGCTGTGCAGAGAACATTTTCAGTTATAGTTTGTGCAGGAGAGAACAGCAACCATTTTCACAGATTTATGTTCCAGACTTTGTGATAATACTTGTATCACCAAAGCGAAAATGTTAAAATACTGTTAAGAAAATTGCGGGCGATTATCATCCGCTGATGGATCTGATCATTTTTTTGCGGAGCGTGCCAAGAGAAAGGCATGCGGATGCAGCAGGGGGAGTGCTGAATGGAAAAAATCTTATATGATCTGATGGATTGGGCCGGAATCGAGGAACTTGTCTATTCCGAGGCGAGCGATCCGGGGCGGCTTTTAGGGGAACATGTGATAAAGGAAGGTCTTCTGATCCAGGCTTTTCTGCCGAACGCGGAGAAGGTGTCCGTAAAGATCGGCGAAGAACAGTTCCCGATGGAGATGGCGGACGAGAACGGTTTCTTTGCGGTGCTTTTAGAAGACCGAAAAGAACTGGTTCCGTATCATTTCTGTATCACCTACACGGACGGGGACAACGAGGAGATCATCGACCCTTACAGCTACCAGTTCCACACCGCCTTTACCGAGGAAGAGGTGCGGAAATTCAGTGCGGGGATCTATTATAATTCCTATGAGAAATTCGGGGCACATCCGGCGGTGGAAGCCGGGATCGAGGGCGTTCACTTTGCGGTGTGGGCGCCGGATGCGATGCGCGTCAGCGTTGTGGGTGATTTCAACTTCTGGGACGGAAGACGCCACCAGATGAAAAAGCGAGGTCCGTCGGGGATCTACGAGATCTTTATCCCGAACCTGAAGCCCGGCGCGATCTACAAATATGAGATCAAGACAAAAGCGGGACTTCCGATGCTGAAGGCGGATCCGTACGGAAACTATGCGGAGCTCCGCCCGAATACGGCATCTGTTGTCTGGGATATGTCCGGTTACAAATGGAACGATGATGAGTGGATCAAAGAGCGGGCAGCGGCGAAAGACCGCCTGAAGGATTCCCCGATGTCCATCTATGAGGTCCATCTTGGTTCCTGGATGCAGAAAACGGTAGCACAGAATGAGAACGGTGAGGACATCAACGGCAGCCAGTTCTACAACTACCGGGAGATCGCGGAGAAGCTGGCAGCCTATGTGAAAGAGATGGGATACACCCATGTGGAGCTGCTTCCTGTGATGGAACATCCGTTGGATGAATCCTGGGGTTACCAGGTTACAGGCTACTACGCGCCGACGAGCCGTTTCGGAACACCAGATGATTTCAAGGCGTTTATGGACCATATGCACAAAGAAGGGATCGGTGTGATCCTGGACTGGGTTCCGGCCCATTTTCCGCGGGATGCCCATGGCCTTGCAGCCTTTGACGGGACATGTCTCTACGAGCACCAGGATCCGCGCCAGGGATCCCATCCCCACTGGGGAACGCTGATCTACAATTACGGACGTCCACAGGTATCAAACTTCCTGATCTCCAATGCCTTATACTGGGCGAAGGAGTTCCATGCAGACGGAATTCGGATGGACGCAGTGGCATCTATGCTGTATCTGGACTATGGAAAGAACGCCGGGGAGTGGGTCGCAAACATTTATGGCGGAAATGAGAATCTGGAGGCGGTGGAATTCTTAAAGCATTTAAATTCCATCTACGCGAGGGACACGAAAGGTTCTGTCCTGATCGCTGAAGAGTCCACGGCCTGGCCGAAGGTCTCCGGTGATGAGAACGATGGCGGACTTGGATTCGACTTCAAGTGGAACATGGGCTGGATGAACGATTTCCTGGATTACATGCAGTGCGATCCATATTTCCGCCATGACCACTACGGGGAGCTGACCTTCAGCATGCTCTATGCCTACAGCGAGAAGTTCGTCCTGGTATTTTCTCACGACGAGGTGGTCCACGGAAAAGGTTCCCTGGCAGGAAAGATGCCGGGGGACACCCAGGAGAAGAAGTTCGCGAACCTCCGCACTGCCTACGGCTTTATGATGGGTCATCCGGGAAAGAAACTTTTGTTTATGGGACAGGATTTCGGCCAGATGGATGAGTGGAACGAGAAGGCGAGCCTGGAGTGGGGACTCTTGAAATATGATATCCACAGCCAGATGAAGGATTATGTGAAAGCACTGAACCACTTATACCGCATACAGCCGGCGCTTTACAAGATGGATTACGAGCCGGAAGGCTTCGAGTGGATCAACTGCACATACAACGACGAGAATATCGTGATCTTCGAGAGAAAGACGGACAAGCCGGAAGAAACGCTTCTCTTTGTCTGCAACTTTGCCCCGGTGGAACACGAGAAATTCCGCCTCGGCGTTCCGTTTGCCGGAAAGTATAAGGAGATCTTAAACAGTGATGCAAAGCAGTTCGGCGGCAGCGGCATGGTAAACCCGAGAGTCAAGATGTCGAAGAAAGAGGAGTGGGATACGAGAAAAAACTCCATTGCCATCAATCTTGCCCCGATGTCTGTGGCGGTATTCTCCTGTACCCCGTATGAAGAAGAGGCAGAGCCGGAAAAAAAGAAAACGGCGGAGAAGAGAAAGCGCCCGGCACGGCAGCCATCGGTAAAGCTGCCGGCGAGCCCGCTGGATGTGATCTCCGAGAAGGTTGGGCAGATCATAAAGACGGCGAGGGAGAGCCGGCACTGAAATTTGTGCCTGGCTGATTTGGACAGTCAGCGCAGAAATTAAATACAGGACGGAAATATCCGGGAAGCAACAGGTGAAATGACATGAAAGAACATACATTGGATATTCTCACCGCGGCGCTCATCAAATACGGAACCAGAGTCTTCTGGGCGGCGGTCATCGTATTTGTGGGACTGCGGATCATCAGGATCGCCCGCAGGGCAGCCGGTCAGATTATGGACCGCGCCGGGGTGGAGATCACGTTAAAAAAGTTTCTGGACATGCTGCTTCATGCAGTTCTCTTCGGCGTTATGGTATTCATGGCGGCGGATCAGCTGGGAATCAAGACGACCTCCTTCGTGGCGGTCATCGGTACCGTCACTCTGGCCTTCAGCCTTGCGATGCAGAATACGCTCTCGAACTTCGCGGGCGGAACCCTGATCCTGCTTCTGAAACCCTTTAAGGTGGGCGATTATATCAGCACGAGCTCCGGGGAAGGAACCGTTGAGTCCATCGGCCTTGTATACACGACGCTCCTAACAACGGATAACCGGGTCATCACGATCCCGAACAGCTCCGTGTCCAGCGCGCCGCTCACAAACCTCACAAGGACCGGAAAACGCCGCCTGATCATTAATGTGGGAATCGGATATTCTTCTGATCTTTTAAAGGCGAAGAATGTCCTGAAAAAGATCTTCGAGGAGAACCCGGGGATCATGAAGGATCAGCCAGTTCAGGTCGTCGTGGATGCGCTTGGAGACAGCAGTGTCGTTTTAAGCGCCAGAGGCTGGACAACCTGTGAGGATTACTGGACAGCCAAGTGGTCCATCACAGAGGCGATCAAGCTCACGTTTGACAAAGAGGGGATCGAGATCCCGTACCAGTATATGAATGTGATGATGACAAAGGAATCATAGTGCGGACCGGGCATAGCTTCGGGATAACGCGGCTCATAAAGAAAAGAGAGTCCGGACAGAGGAAAGACTGCCGGGCTCTTTTTTTCGTATATTGCTACAAAAAATACTTGATTTTTTGTGAAAATCTGATAGAATCAATTTTAAATTGTTTCTGCGTTGCGGACAAATGTTTGCGGAAAAGAGACTGGGCTTTTTGCACAAAAAATGCTGACAGGTCGCACGATTCCGGAAAGAGTGAAACATGCAGAGGCTAAAAGCAAAAAAAGGAGGATTGAATATGAAAGAACATATGGCAGACTGGCGTATCCATGCACTTGCTTTCGTACTCACCGTAATTGCCGAATTTATCGGCACCAAAAAATTCAGTTTCGGGCCTTTGTCCTTCTCACTGTTTCCGATGCTGTATGTACTGATCCTTGGAGCAATCCTTGGAATCGCGAAAATGATTCCACAGAAGATGATGACAGAAGCATCACCGTATATTGGAATCAGCGTTATGATGCTGACAGCAAAGATCGCATCCACGATCGGACCGAACCTCGGCGCGGTTGTCAAAGCCGGACCGGCGCTGATCCTTCAGGAATTCGGAAATCTGGGAACTGCGGTTTTAGCGCTCCCGATCGCCGTATTTGTATTCCATATGGGACGCGCGGCAATCGGAACCTCCTTCTCTATTTCAAGAGAGAGCTCCCTTGCGGTCGTTGCCGATAAATACGGTCTTGATTCAGATGAAGGAATCGGTGTTATGGGTGGATATATCACAGGTACTGTATTCGGAACCATGTTCAACGGTATCTTTGTTTCCCTGCTCTGCTCCTTAAATATCTTCCATCCGTACGCGCTCGGAATGGCGTGCGGAACAGGTTCCGCATCCATGCTTTCTGCCAGCCTTGCGGCAGTCGTTGAGGCATATCCGGATATGGAAGCGGAGATCACTGCTTATGCGGCGACCTCAAACATGCTGAGCAGTGTGGATGGTCTTTATATGAGTCTTTTTATTGCACTTCCGATGTGCGAATTCATGTATAAGCTGTTCACGAAGAACAACAGGCATTATAAAGACGGACTCCCGATCGGCGCTAAGGTAAAAGTTAAAGCAGCCGGGGAAGAATAGGAGGGATCCATATGGACGCAGCAGTATGGTTTAAAAGAATCAAATGTCTTGTCCTTGTATGCATCTTCGCATCCATCGGCAATTTTATCAGTACATCAAAGGCCGGAAACCCGGTAACCCCGCTTGAGGCAGTGCCCGGGCTCGTGCTTCTTCTTTTATGCACGCTGGTGGGCTGTATCATTTATGAGCTGATCAATAAGGTTTCACCGAAGAATCTTCCGGCAATCGCCTATATCTCATTTATTGCGATCCTGATCACGATCCCGGGTGTCAGCCCGATCGCGGATTACGCGATCGAACAGATCGGAAAGATCGGACTTCTTCCGCTCTGCACTCCGATCCTTGCATATGCCGGAATCTCCATCGGAAAAGATGTGGATACATTTAAGAAACAGGGATTTGCGATCGTAGTCGTAGCGATCTTCACGTTCGCGGGAACATTCCTCGGTTCTACGATCATTGCCCAGCTCATCTTAAAAATGACAGGCGTGATCTGATGATCAGATATGAAAAATGGGAATAGGTTGTAAAAACAGCGCACTCATGTTATCATTATAACACTGGTGCCGCCGCATGAAACAGAGCCGCGGACGTCCAATTATAACGATAATGGAGTGAAGTTTCCATGTACCATGATCTTACAAAAGGGAGCATCTCACGCTCCCTTCTTTTATTTGCCCTGCCGATGATGGCAGGAAATCTTTTACAGCAGTTTTACAACATCGCGGACACCCTGATCGTCGGCCGTGTCCTTGGAAAAAATGCTCTGGCGGCGGTGGGATCTTCCTACACGCTGATGACATTCCTGACCTCGATCTTTCTGGGGCTCAGCATGGGCTCCGGCGCACTGTTTTCCATTTACAGGGGAAAAGGAGATGAGAGGGCACTGAAGTCCTCCATCGCCCACGCCTGCGGCCTGATCCTCGCTGTAACGCTTGTTTTGAACGCAGTTGTCTATATTTTCATTGATCCGATCTTAAGCTTCTTACGGGTCCCTGAGGAGGTCTGGGGCGGTATGAGGGAGTATCTGCTGATCATTTTCGCAGGTCTGCTCGCCACGTCCCTCTATAATTTCTTCTCCTGCCTGTTAAGGGCACTGGGAAACTCAACGGTTCCGCTGGTGTTTCTTGCGGTATCCGCGATCTTAAACATCGCGTGGGATCTTTTATTTGTGGCGGTCTTCCATTGGGGAATCGCCGGTGCGGCCTATGCGACGATCTTTGCCCAGTATGTATCCGGGATCGGTATCCTGCTCTATGTTCTTTTCCGATGCAGAAGCCTTCTTCCGGAGAGAAAGGATCTTCGCTTTGACGGAGGAATCTTAAAGGAGATCGCAGGACTTTCCTCCCTGACCTGCCTGCAGCAGTCGGTTATGAACTTCGGAATCCTCATGGTACAGGGGCTTGTAAACAGCTTTGGCGCCACTACGATGGCGGCCTTCGCGGCGGCAGTAAAGATCGACACCTTCGCGTATCTGCCGGTTCAGGACTTTGGAAATGCCTATTCGACCTTCGTTGCCCAGAACTACGGCGCGGGAAATAAAGAACGGATCCGCCGCGGCACAAAGGAATCCTTTGCCATCAGCACGGCGTTCAGCCTTGTGATCTCAGCGCTGGTCTTTGCCTTCGCGGCACCGCTCATGCAGATCTTCGTGAGCTCTGCAGAGACGGCGGTCATTACCTCCGGCGTCCGTTATCTCAGGATCGAGGGCGCGTTCTATTTTGGAATCGGCTGCCTGTTCCTGCTTTACGGATATTACAGGGCGATCAAGAGGGCGGAGATGTCTGTGGTGCTTACAGTGATCTCCCTCGGAATCCGTGTGTTACTTGCCTACGTGCTCTCTGCCACATTCCTCGGTGAGACAGGAATCTGGATGGCGATCCCGATCGGCTGGATACTGGCAGATCTCACAGGACTTTTATACATGAGGAAGACCTGGTAAAAAGAAAAGGTAACTATTCAGTACCTTCATAGTTACGTGCAAAAATCCATTCCAGATCAGCTTCGCTGATGGGATTTTTGCCTTCCAGCCTATGTTTTCTTACGGTCAGCGCAGCAAGTGCGCAGACCTACTGAACAGTTACAAGAAAAGTTACAAAGAAAGAACTTTTGCAAAATAAGAATAAAAAAATGTTGAATCTAAAAAATACGCTGTACAGGAGAATGAACCCCATGTACAGCGTATTTTGTTGCCGCGTGCCCAGATCTGGCGTTTGATCTGCGCTATCCTGCGGTCAGCGCAGCAGACATATTTAGACTAACTTACTCAACAGCTTCTCTTTCCTCTCGATCATCTCATCGATCCTCTCGATATAGGAAGCTACATCCTTCACATTCTCCGCGCGTTCCAGACGGTTTTCCGCCGGGAACGTGACTTTCGTGGTGGTTCCGGCACCGCAGGCCACGATGGTCTGCTTTTCTTCCATAATGAGGATATTGTAAATACATGCTTTTCCGGGTGCCGCATAGCCGACATTCTCGAAATTTCCGGCCATATTTTTCTGACGGTACAGGTAATACGGCTCAAGACCCATCTCGCGGGCGTACTTCGCGGTGAGATCGATCATCTCCTGAGTGTTCTGAATCTTTAAGTTCGCGTAGCGCTCCTTGAAGATATTGAGTCTCGCCGCACGCTTGATGGCGAGAGAGTGGACCGTCACGCTGTCCGGGGCAAGCTCTCTGACCTGCTCCATGGTGCTGCGGACGTCATCGATATCTTCCTCCGGAAGTCCGATGATGAGGTCCATATTGATATTGTCAAAGCCAAGATCTCTTGCCATGCGGAATTTTTCTTTCACCATATCCACGGTGTGGTGGCGTCCGATCAGATCCAGAGTTGCCTGCTTCATCGTCTGCGGATTGATGGAGATCCTGGAGATATTGTGGGCACGGAGAACTTTGAACTTGTCTTCGGTGATGCTGTCCGGACGTCCGGCTTCCACAGTGAATTCCTGCACCTTTGAGAGGTCAAAGGTATTCTCGATCTTTGTGAGCAGAGCGTCCAGCTCCTCTGCCTTTAAGGACGTCGGAGTTCCGCCGCCAAAGTAAACCGTGTCGAGAGTACGTCCCTTCATCTTTTCTGCCACATAGTCTAATTCTTTAAACAGCGCTTCAAGATAGAGATGAACCTTCTTTTCCCACGCGCCGATCGGGTAGGAGGTGAAGGAACAGTAGAGGCAGGTGGTCGGACAGAACGGAATTCCCACATAGAGGCTGTATCCCGTCGCATAGTCGATATGGCTCAAGAGCTCCCGCTCACGCTTCGCGACCTCCACACTTAAGTCGATCTTCTCTTTGCTTGTCAGGTACATGTCCCGCATGAAGGAACGGATGCTTTCCTCATCCTCACCCTGATCAAGTCTTGTCATGGCGATCTTTGTCGGGCGGATACCGGTCAGGGTCCCCCAGGGGAGTTCTTTTCCCGTCCGCTTTTTTAACATGCCGTAAAGCTCTTTCTTGATTGTTGTCTTTGCGTTTAACCGCACATCGTAGTCGATCGGAAATACGGTCTCATCTGAGACAGTGCCTGTCGGATCCGTGATCTTCAAGCCAAATTTCGTCTCATCCGCATTTTGTGAGCAGGCTCCCTCCACGTAAAAATCCACATCGTCCTGTTTCTCATGGACAAAAGTCTCACCCGGATAAAACGCCATCAAAAGCTCCCGGATATCCTGCTCATAAGCAGTATCATTCAATAAAATTCCAATCATCTCATTGCCCCCGAAAGAGGATTATACTTCTTTTCAAAACCGATGGTAGTCGTGTCCATATGACCCGGATAGACCATGGTGTCATCCGGCAGTGTGGAGAGCAGGCGTCTTACAGACTCCGCGATCTGGCGTCCGCTTCCCGTCGGGAAATCCGTGCGGCCGTAGGAGCCTGCAAACAGGGTATCACCGGAGAAGAGAACCTCTTCTTTTTCAATATAGTAACAGCAGGAACCGATGGTGTGTCCCGGTGTTTCAAATACTTTCCATGTAAATCCGGCGATGGAAAGCTCGTCGCCTTCCTTCACGGTGACATCCGGTGTGATCGTATACGGCTCTCTGAAATAGCCTGCCACGAGACTCTTTTGGCCATCCGTCAGGACATCGATCTCCTTTTCGCATGCGTAGATCGGTACATTCCAGGTCTCCTTCAGTTCCTTTGCCGCCATGATATGGTCGAAGTGACCGTGGGTCAGAAGGATCGCTTCCGGCTTTAACCCCAGGGATACCGCCATATTGGCGATCTGACCGGCGCCATCGCCCGGATCGATAACGGCAGCTCGTTTTGTCTCATGATCATAGACCAGATAGCAGTTGGTTCCAACCATGCCGACTACCAGAGTCTTGATGCGGATCTCGCTCATAGTTTACTTTCCTCCATTTTCAACAGCATAAAGAGAAGTGCTTCGCCTTTATGCCGTTACAATTTTCTGCTGTGGTTTTCAAACATTCGTGTATAAAAAGGCCTGCCGTCCGTAGTACCTCCGGCAGACCTTTATCACCGCACTCACGGCGCACTTTCACACACCTGAATGCAGAGTTATCTAAATTTTTATCAGCCCGTGGTTCTCTCAATATCCAGCACGCCGTCGATCTGGCGCAGCTTTGCCATCAGGTTGTTTAATTCTTCGATTCCATGGATATCGAAGCTCATGGTGATCGTCGCCTTGCCCTGCTTATTCACGCGGGAGTTCATCGTTTTGATGTCGATCTCGCGCTCTGTAAAGATCTTGGAGATATCCACGAACATTCCGATCCGGTTGTTCGCGAAGATCGAGATCTCTGTGGAGTAGGTTGCGGCACTGTTGTCCTCCTCAACGCCCTGCCACTCTGCGTCGATCAGGCGGCTTCTCTCAATCTCCGGGAGATTTAAGACGTTGATACAGTCCGTTCTGTGGATCGTAATTCCGCGGCCTCTCGTCACGAAACCAACGATCTCGTCGCCCGGAACCGGGCTGCAGCACTTGGAGAAACGGACCGCAAGGTCATGGATTCCTTTTACGGTAATGCCGCTCTTTGATTTGCTGCCCTTGATCGGAACCACAGCAGGTTTGTTGTTGTCACCGATGGCATCAAGGATCGTCGCATCGGTCACTTCGCGTTTCAGCTTCTTTGTGCGCTCCTCGATCATCTTGTTGATGACCTGCCCCTCTTTTAATCCGCCGTGTCCGACGGATGCAAGAACGGAATCCCAGTCCTGAAAGGCGTAGCGCTTTAATACTTTATCCACAAACTCCGGCTTATTGATATCGGAGAAGTTGATCCCCTTTGCCTTACAGTAGCGGTCGATCATTTCGCGGCCTTTTAAGATATTGTCAGCCTTCCGCTCCTGCTTGAACCAGGCGTTGATCTTGTTTCTCGCCTGGCTGCTCTTGATGATATTTAACCAGTCACGGCTTGGTCCCTTGGAATTCTGGGATGTCATGATCTCGATCCGGTCACCGTTCTGGATCACATAGTCAATATTTACGAGCTTTCCGTTGACTCTCGCGCCCACCATCTTGTTTCCGACAGCCGTGTGGATCGAGTAAGCAAAGTCGATCGGTGTGGAGCCGCTTGGCAGTGCCTTTACGTCTCCGGTCGGTGTAAAACAGTACACGCTGTCGGAGAACATATCGAGGTCGCTCTTGATGGCATTTAAGAATTCCTTGTTGTCGGACATATCCTGCTGCCACTCAAGGATCTGGCGCAGCCAGCTTAACTTCTTCGCCTCATCACCGGCAGCAACCTGTCCGCTGCCGCTCTCTTTATATTTCCAGTGGGCGGCGATACCATATTCCG
The DNA here is from genome assembly GCF_032490495.1 of Pilosibacter fragilis. Taxonomy (NCBI): domain Bacteria; kingdom Bacillati; phylum Bacillota; class Clostridia; order Eubacteriales; family Clostridiaceae; genus Pilosibacter; species Pilosibacter fragilis. The sequence goes on from NZ_JAVYJB010000029.1 coordinate 14,098, forward strand.
CTGTACGGTGCATCTCGAAGGTACGGATCTGGATCTCAAAGGGCTGGCCGTTTGTGCCGATCAGTGTCGTATGTAAGGACTGATACATATTCGGCTTCGGCATCGCGATATAATCTTTAAAACGGCCGGGGATCGGTTTGTACATCTCGTGGATCACACCCAGAGCCGCGTAACAGTCTTTTACGGAGTCCACGATGATGCGGACCGCGAAGATATCGTAGATCTGGTCCAGCGTCTTGTGCTGGTTTAACATCTTTTTATAAATACTGAAGAAGTGCTTGACGCGTCCGTTGACCTCGCACCTGATCTCAGCATGTTCCATGTGGGTCTTGATCTCGGCGATAATGTCATCGATGAATTTCTGGCGCGCTTCGCTTGTCAGGGCAATCTTTTCTTCCAGTTCTTTGTATACATTTGGCTCGAGATACCGTAACGCAAGGTCATCCAGTTCGATCTTGATCTTGGAAATACCGAGTCTGTCAGCAAGAGGGGAGTAGATCTCGATGGTCTCTCTCGCCTTCTCCTTCTGCTTTTCCGGGCGCATGTACTGAAGCGTCCGCATATTGTGGAGACGGTCCGCAAGCTTGATGATGATGACACGGATATCTTTTGCCATTGCGAGGAACATTTTTCTTAAATTCTCCGCCTGCATTTCCACCTTATCCGCCGACCAGGATAACTGGGTCAGCTTTGTAACGCCGTCGACTAAGAGGGCGACCTCTTTTCCGAACAACTCGGCGAGCTGTTCCTCTGTATACACGGTATCTTCCACCACGTCATGGAGAAGTCCGGCTGCAATCGTCTCTTTATCCATCTCGAGATCCGCGAGGATGATCGCCACACAGAGCGGATGGATAATATACGGTTCCCCGGATTTTCGCTTCTGGTCTTTATGGGCATTATCCGCAAGCTGATATGCCTTCTCGATCATGCTCAGATCATCGGACGGATGGTACTTTCTGATGCTGGCAACAAGATCCCGGTAAAGAACATCAGGACTTGTGAAATCAGCAGGCGCTTCCAGATCGCCTTCGATCGTTTTCAGTTTGTTTTCTTCCATAATATCTCCCACCTTCACTTTTAGCGTACCATCCGGTCATGCCTGCCACAGAAATCCATCGTTTTCACGGCATTTTCGACAAAAGCAGACACTCCTGAAATATACCAACCATTATAAAATTTTTTGGCATAAATTGCAATCGTTTTGTTGCGGTTGTTTTAGGACGCTGCGTTACTGTACACGGGTAGGAATTTTCTGAACTGAAAATTCCGTACGATACACTTCTGGTAGCAGATTTTGCCGATTTGGAATGCGAAGCATCGGCAAAATCACGTTACTGTACACGCATGCGTGTACAGTAACGACGCTGCTTTCCGGAAGGATTCCCTGATCCGGGGAATCCTATACCGGATCCTTTCTGCCTCGAAAGAAAAAATTGATTATGGCAGGCATATCTATTTTTTATAGTATTATCATGTTAAAGTGGTTGGGTTTCAAAGAGGAATATATTATAATGAAAATATTAAAATTTTATAAACAAATTGGAAAGGAGTACTCCATTATGGATACAATGAGTCTCACAGCAAAGTATGAAGATGAAATGATTGCCATTCGCAGGCATATTCATAGACATCCGGAACTCAGCAACAAGGAATATAAGACAACGGAGTTCATCCGCGAAAAACTGACGGAATACGGTGTGGAGATCGCTGAGATCGGGATGAAGACCGGCGTTGTTGCCGTTATCCGCGGCGGAAAACCGGGAAAAACCGTTGCGATCCGCGAGGACATCGACGCACTTCCGATGAAGGAACTCACAGGACTTCCGTTCGCCTCCGAGAATGATGGTGCCTGCCATTCCTGCGGACATGATATCCACACAACCGTGCTTCTCTACTGCGCGAAGGTATTATCAGAGATCCGTGAGGAGCTTGCCGGAACGGTCATGCTGATTTTCCAGCCGGCAGAAGAGCATATGGGAGCCGGAGAGCTTGTCGACTGCAATTTCACGCAGGTTGCGAAACCGGACGCATTTATCGGTCTCCACGTATCACCGGAGATCGATGCCGGAAGCATCGGATTAAAAAAGGGACCGGCAAACGCGTCCAATGATTTCTTTAATATCAAGATCAAAGGAAAGGGCGGACATGGCGCTCATCCGGAAAACTGCATCGATCCGGTCGTAATCTCCGGTTATGTGATCACACAGCTTCAGACCGTGATCTCCCGTGAAAACTATCCGGTATATCCGGGAGTCCTTACCATCGGCAGCATCCACGGCGGAACAGTAAACAATATCATCCCGGATTATGTGGAGATGCATGGAACACTGAGAAGCCTTGATCCGGACTGCCGCAAAAAAATGATGGCTGCCATCGACCGCGTCGTAAAAGGCTGCGCCGAGTCCATGAGAGGAACTGCGGAGGTTGAATGGGAAATCGGAGTTCCGCCGCTCGTAAATGACGATTCCATCATCGAGGCAGTTGCTGAGGCCGCTGCAAAGACCGTCGGTGCTGACCATGTTTCCTACGTGAAGAATCCGTCAATGGGTTCCGAGGACTTTTCTGTTCTCTTCCCGAAGTTCGGACCGGGCGCACAGTTCCGCTTAGGATCCGGAAATAACGAGGATCCGAATTCCAGACACGGTCTTCATAACTCTAAAAACGTATTTGATGAGAAGTGCATCCGCACAGGCGCATCCGTCATCATCCAGTACGCGAGAGATTTCTTAAGATAAAGGAGAATACTTATGGAAAACAACAAGAAAAAGCTGCAGATTCCAAGTACATGTGCACTGTTATTCATGCTCATGATCGTCTGCGCCATCCTGACCTGGATCGTTCCGGCAGGTGAATTCGATACAGAGAAAGTGGACAACTTAAACAAGGTTATCGCAGGTACCTATCACACCGTAGAAGCTTCCCCGGTCGGTCCGTGGGCAACTATCATGGCAGTCGTACAGGGATTCTACAAAGCCGCAAAGTTAATGGTCATGGTCATGTTTGTCGGCGGTGCCGTTGAGATCCTTGAAAAGACAGGAGCGATCCACGCTGCGTTCGGAAAACTTGCTTCCAAGCAGAACTTAAATGTAAACGTACTTGTATTCTTAGTAATGGCATTCATGTCCATCGGCGGCGCAGCAGGCGTTTTCGCAAACGCGGTCGTTGCCCTGATCCCGATCGGAATCATCCTTGCAACAAACTTAGGGTATGATTCCTTCACAGGCTTCCTGCTTGTATATATAGGCGCTTATTCCGGATTCAACGTAGGTTGGGCGAACGCCTCCACTATCGGTACTGCACAGCCGATCGCGGAGCTCCCGATCTTCTCCGGTTTCAGTGTCCGTGTCGTATTAAACATCATCAACTTCGCGCTCTGCTATTTCTTTACGATCCGTTACATGAAAACCATCAAGGCGGATCCGAAGAAGAGCTTAAACTATGAAGTTGGCATGAGTGCATCTGACAGCATGGGCGCAGGAAAAGATGGAGCGAAGGCGATCGAAGCACATTTAACAACGAAGCACCTGATCAGCCTGATCGGTCTTGTCGTAGCGGTTGCGGCAATCCTGGTTGGCTCTGTAAAATATAAATGGAGCTATGATCAGATCGCAGCTACATTCTTTACACTTGCGGTTGTTGTTGGCCTTCTCAATGGTATGGGTATCAACGGAACAACGAAGGTATTTATCGGTGGCTGTTCCAAGATGGTAAACGCCGCGTTCATTGTCGGCTTCGCAAATGGTATTTCTGTGATCCTTGCAAGCGGAAACATCTTAAATACGATCGTTTACTGGCTGTCCATCCCGATGTCCGGAATGGGTTCCATCCTCGGAGCGAACTTCATGTTCGTTGCAAACCTGGTTATCAACCTTTTCATTCCGTCCGGTTCCGGACAGGCTGTAGCAGTTATGCCGCTTATGGTTCCGGTTGCTGATCTTGCAGGTATCACAAGACAGGTTGCTGTACAGGCATTCCAGTTCGGTGACGGCTTCTCCAACTGCCTCTTCCCGACAGCAGGTACTCTGATGGGTTCCCTCGCGATCGCAAAGACAGACTGGACAAAATACGCAAAGTGGCTCATGCCGCTCCTCGGATGCCAGGTGATCCTCTCATTCGTATCCTTAACGATCTTACAGAGCATCGGCTGGACCGGACTGTAGGAAGACGTATAATATAAGGAAAAAGGACTTCCGTTTCCTGGCGGAGGTCCTTTTTCTGTGCAGGCGGCTGATTACGCCGCTCTTTTAGATGCGGGATGGGAAAAACTCACAAAATAAGTTGACTTATCCATGTCCGAAAAATATAATACTTTTATTAAGGAAAGAAAAAACCCTTGAAAACCTAAGGCAATCAGCGTATTATGGTGAACGTAGGCGTGAAATTGCGCGATAAAGAGAGAAACAGAGGTACCTTTATGGCATTAAAGAAAAAGCCGGTCACCGGCATGAAAGATATTCTCCCGGCAGAGATGCAGATCCGGGATTATGTGCTGAACCAGATCAAAGAGACTTACCGCGGCTTCGGATTTTCCGCGATCGAGACTCCGTGCGTGGAGCACATTGAGAACCTCCTGAGCAAACAGGGCGGCGACAATGAGAAACTGATCTTCAAGATCTTAAAGCGCGGCGAGAAATTAAATATCGAGACAGCAGAGACGGAGAACGATCTGGCAGACGGCGGACTCCGCTATGATCTGACACTTCCGTTATCCAGATATTACTCCAACAACTCCGCAAACCTTCCGTCTCCGTTTAAGGCACTTCAGGTAGGCAGCGTATGGCGTGCAGACCGTCCGCAGAAGGGACGTTTCAGACAGTTCGTCCAGTGTGATATCGATATTCTCGGTGACGCAACGAATCAGGCCGAGATCGAACTGATCCTCGCGACAACGACCGCGTTAAAGAAGATCTGCCCGGACAACAGCTTTGAGGTCCGCGTCAACGACAGAAAGCTTCTCCGTGCGATGGCCGTATACAGCGGATTCCCGGAGGAAGATATCGATAAGGTATTCATCACCGTCGATAAAATGGACAAGATCGGTACGGATGGTGTAAAGGCAGAGCTTATGGAAAACGGCTACTCCGAGGAGACGGCCGATAAATACTTAGAGCTTATGGGGCAGGCAACAAACGATGCCTCAGGTGTCCGCCGTATGGGAGAGATCCTTGCGGGTGTGTTGGAGGACGGTGCAGCTGAGAATCTTGCGCAGATCATGGAGACAGTCGGCGATGTTTCTGACGGAAGCTTCAAACTTGCGTTTGACCCGACCTTAGTCCGTGGAATGGGCTACTACACCGGAACCATCTTTGAAGTATCAATGGAAGGATTCGGCGGCTCCGTAGCGGGCGGCGGAAGATATGACAAGATGATCGGAAAGTTCACAGGAATGGATACACCGGCCTGTGGTTTCTCCATCGGCTTTGAGAGAATCGTTACGATCCTTTTAGACAACGGATTTACAGTTCCGGGCGGAAATGAGAAGGAAGCGTGGCTCTTCGAAAAGGGAATGAACTCCGAGAAGCTTGCTTCTATTATGAAAGAGGCGATGACTGCCCGCAAGGAGGGAAAGATCGTCCTTGTAGCCCAGATGAACAAAAATAAGAAGTTCCAGAAGGAACAGCTTGGAAAAGAAGGCTACAGTGAGTTTAAGGAATTCTATAAGGAAGACTTAAAGCACTAAGACCGGGAAAAGGACAGCTTTATCTCAGTCGAGAAGACTCCCACCTCTTTTAAGTGGTGAGTAATCTCACGGATGTTCGACTTGAAATTACAATAACATTCAGCGGGTATGTTTTTAAATATTCCAGCTGTATCAGGAGGAAAATCATGGCAGAATCAATGGCAGGCTTAAAGCGTTCCTGCCGCTGTGCTGAAGTCACAGAGGCAAACGTAGGCCAGGAAATGACACTTATGGGATGGGTCCAGAAGAGCAGGAACAAAGGCGGTATTATCTTCACCGACCTTCGTGACCGTTCCGGAATCATCCAGATCATCTTTGAGGAGAGCGACTGCGGCGCTGAGAGCTTCGCAAAAGCTGAAAAATTAAGAAGTGAGTTTACAGTAGCGGTTGTCGGAACCATCGAAAAGCGTTCCGGCGCAGCAAACCCGAACTTAAAGACGGGTACCATCGAGATGAGAGCGAAATCCTTAAGAATCCTCTCCGAGTCCGAGGTACCGCCGTTCCCGATCGAGGAGAACAGCAAGACGAAGGAAGACCTTCGATTAAAATACCGTTATCTTGACCTCCGCCGTCCGGATCTCCAGAGAAACATCATGATAAGAAGCCGTGTGGCTACGATGGTCCGCCAGTTCTTAGCGGACGAAGGTTTCCTCGAGATCGAGACCCCGACCCTTATCAAGAGTACACCGGAAGGCGCAAGAGACTACCTTGTACCGAGCCGTGTGCATCCGGGCGAGTTCTATGCTCTTCCGCAGTCTCCGCAGTTATTAAAACAGCTGCTGATGTGTTCCGGTATGGACCGCTACTTCCAGCTCGCAAGATGCTACCGTGACGAGGACCTCCGTGCGGACCGTCAGCCGGAGTTCACACAGATCGATATGGAGTTATCCTTCGTGGATGTTGAGGATGTTCTCGAGGTCAACGAGAGACTCTTAAAGAAACTTTTCAAGGAGATCTGCAACTTTGACGTCCAGACTCCGATTCTCCGTATGACATGGCGCGAGGCTATGGACCGTTTCGGTTCCGATAAGCCGGATATGCGTTTTGGCATGGAATTAAAGAACGTATCTGATGTTGTAAAAGACTGCGAGTTCGTTGTATTCAAGAGCGCTCTTGAGAACGGCGGATCTGTCCGTGGTATCAACGCAGACGGACAGGCCGGTATGCCGAGAAAGAAGATCGACGCTCTCGTTGAGTATGCAAAGGGATTCGGCGCAAAGGGACTTGCATATCTTGCGATCCATGAGGACGGTTCCTATAAGTGCTCCTTCGGAAAGTTCATGAAGCAGGAAGAACTGGATGCTCTTGTAAAAGCGATGGACGGTAAGCCGGGCGACCTTCTGTTCTTCGCGGCAGACAAAGATAAAGTCGTATTCGATGTATTAGGAAATCTCCGTCTTGAGATCGCAAGACAGTTAGACCTCTTAAAGAAAGACGATTTCAAGTTCCTCTGGGTAACAGAGTTCCCGCTCTTAGAGTACTCCGAGGAGGAGGGACGTTACGTCGCCATGCATCACCCATTCACAATGCCGATGGAGGAAGATCTCCCACTTATCGACACTGATCCGGGCGCAGTCCGCGCGAAAGCCTACGATATCGTATTAAACGGTACGGAGCTCGGCGGCGGATCTGTCCGTATCCATCAGGATGATATCCAGGAGAAGATGTTCGAAGTTCTTGGCTTCACAAAAGAGAGAGCAAGAGAGCAGTTCGGCTTCCTGCTTGACGCGTTCAAGTACGGAGTACCGCCGCACGCTGGTCTTGCATACGGCCTCGACCGTGTCGTTATGCTTATGGTAGGTGCAGACAGCATCCGTGACGTAATTGCCTTCCCGAAGGTAAAAGACGCGTCCTGTCTTATGATGGAAGCTCCGGCCCCGGTAGATCCGAAGCAGCTTGAGGATCTCGATATCGCGATCGTTGAGAAGAGGGACGAAGAATAAAGATAATAAAGAGACGCTGAATAATGGAAGCGCTGTGCAGAAAAACTGCGCGGACGCTTCCATTTGCTATATTGGAAACAAAGGGAGAGAAATATGAAAAAGGTATTGAAAATAACAGCAGTGACCACACTGCTGAGCCTGGGACTGGCATTTTCCTCATATGCCGGACAGTGGAAACAGGGAACTGGAGCAAATGCCGGTAAATGGTGGTATGACGAGGACAATGGCACCTACGCAACAAATGGATGGCGCTGGATCGATGGAGACGGGGACGGAATTGCGGAGAATTACTGCTTTGACCAGAGTGGCTGGCTGTATGTGTCTACGGAGACACCAGATAAGAAGACGGTGGATGCCAATGGTGCACGAACACAGGATGGAAAAGTTGTTACGATGAATGTAAATTCCGGGGATACGACTTATACTGTGGATGGAACAGGGACACTGGAACCTAAAACATATAACGGAATAGAATTTAGTCTGGATAATTTAGGCTATAGTAACATGGCGATTGGAAGTATTATGTATCCGAAAGCGAACTCTGTTACAGCTGAACATATTTTGGAATACAAAAGATATTATGAAACCGGAACTGACAATTATTGGTTGGGAGCTAAGCAAAAGGAGCGCGTAAATGCTTTTATTTCAGAATGGAAAAGTAAAAATATTAATAATTCAATGACGGAGGATCAAAAGGCACGAAAGATTTACGATTGGCTTGTTGACAATGTGACATATGATGCGCAAGAACCGTATAATCAGTCATCTTATGGTGCGTTTATAGATAGACGATGTGTCTGTGGAGGTTTCGCAAATGCGTTTATGTCATTAGGAAAAGCTTGTGGACTTGATGTAAAATATGTATTTGAAATTGAGCATGCATTCAATATTGTTAAATTAGATGGGAAATGGTATGCAGTGGATGCAACAAAAAAATATTATAAAAATAAGGATACGTCGTCAGCTTACTATTATAAAGATATACCAGAAGGTGATAAATCTATAGAGGAAAAGGTGCAGAAAAGGGAAAATAAGGAATCTAAACGAATAGAAGAAATAAAAACAAGTAATGAAAAAAATATGGAGAGAGCTAAGAAAAACTTTGAAAGCGGCGCGGTATTCCAAGCAGATGATGAAAAGCTGATTCCATCGCTGTTACAATACATCAATGAACAGGTGAATACAAATGTAAAATCGAGTCAGCCTATTACTGCTGTTATATATACAGGGGGAAGAAATTTTCAGGAATTCAATAAACAGAGATTTTCGTATAATGGTTTTACAGGAAAACTTGATGAAGTTATAGAACATGAAATAATCGGTAAAACGATTAATGGCTATTACATAGGAAATTAATCCAATTGTGTAATTGATTATCAGAAAAATAAGGGAACAGATGGAACATCTATATTTGTGACAACATGGAAAGACAAAGATGGAAAAGATTATATAATCTTCAGAGTAGCACTCAATCCTAGAGATAGAGTGACGGCTTCAAAAGGAGAATAATACAGTTCTCCCGCCTTCATGAAACTGCCTTTGTGAAATGTTCGTGAACTTATAGAAATCCCACTTATTATCTGCTAAAATATAGCTGATGATAAGTGGGATTTTTATGCACACATGTATGATGCCGGTAGCACCGAATCGACTGGTTAATATCTCAAGTGTGTTGGAATACGCTTCTGTTCTTATCGGAGTGCATCAGGTAAAATATATGGAGGTACAGACAATGGATGCAGTAAAAATACTTATGGTCGATGACGAGGAGAGAATGAGAAAGCTCGTTAAAGACTTTTTAACGATTAAAGGATACCGCGTTCTGGAGGCAGGAGATGGCGAGCAGGCTATTGATATCTTCTTTAAGGAAAAGGATATCAGTCTCGTGATTCTGGATGTCATGATGCCGAAAATGGACGGCTGGGAGACATGCAAGACGATCCGACGCTACTCTCAGGTTCCGATCATCATGCTGACGGCTAGAAGCGAGGAGCGGGATGAGCTTCTTGGATTCGAACTCGGCGTTGACGAGTATATCACAAAACCGTTCAGCCCGAAGATCCTTGTGGCGAGAATTGAGGCGATCCTGCGTCGTGGCAGCGGTACATCAACGGGTGAGATTCTGGAGGCAGATGGAATCCGCGTGGATAAGGATGCCCACGAGGTGACTGTGGATGGAAAGCCGGTGGATCTCAGCAACAAGGAATTTGAACTCCTTACCTATTTTATGGAAAATAAAGGAATCGCCCTCTCGAGAGAAAAGATTCTGAATAATGTCTGGAATTACGACTATTTCGGAGATGCGAGGACTATAGACACCCACGTAAAGAAGCTGAGAAGCAAACTTGGCCCGAAAGGTGACAATATTAAAACCATCTGGGGCATGGGATATAAACTCGAGGTGGATGGATGATGAAATCGATACGATCCAGACTGACGGTCACGTTTATTGGTCTGATTGCTGTGATTCTCGCAGTGATCTGGGGCGTCAATAAGTGGTATCTGGAAGATTTCTATGTAACAAAGAAGGTACAGGCGTTAAATAGTGCCTACGAGGCCATCGACTCCCAGATCGAGGAGAACAGGGACTACGGGATTTCCATGGAAGACGCCATGAGGAGAGAAAGGGATGCTGACGGAAATATCACGGAAGGAAATTTGCAGCGCCTGATCCGGAATTTCAGCGACAGCGCCAATGTTTCTGTCCTGATCATCGACAACAGCACGGAGGATGCGACGGTCTATTCAACATCCCGTGATACGAAGTTTTTAAAGGACCGCATTGACCGCTATATTTTCGGCTGGGCAAAGGCCAAGTACACGATTCTGGAGGAAAACGACCAGTATAAGATCCAGAAGACATACGATCCTCAGCGGGAGAGCATGTACTTGGAGAGCTGGGGATTTTTCTCCGATAACAGCACTGCCTTTATCATGAGCGCACCGCTGTCAAGTATTGGTGAGAGTGTTCGTCTTGCGAATCAGTTTCTGCTCTATGTGGGAATGATCGCCGTATTGATCGGTGCTCTGGTCGTATATCTGGTGGCAAAACAGATCACGATGCCGATCTATAAGTTGTCGAATCTTTCGGAGCGCATGTCAGATCTCGATTTTAATGCGAAGTATGAGTCTGGAAAACATGATATGGAAGAGATTCAGGTTCTTGGAAACAGTATGAACACATTGTCGGAGCGTCTGGAGGAAACGATCTCGGAGCTTAAGTCGGCAAATAACCAGCTCACGAAGGACATCGAAGAGAAGACAAAGATCGATGAGATGCGTAAAGACTTTATCGCAAATGTCTCTCACGAGTTAAAGACACCGATCGCCCTGATCCAGGGATACGCGGAAGGTCTTCAGGAAGGAATGGGCGAGGAGAAGGAAAGCCGCGACTATTATTGTGACGTTATTGTTGATGAGGCCAACAAGATGAACAAGATGGTTAAGCAGCTTCTGACATTGTCTTCTCTGGAAAGCGGAAACGATAAGCCGGTGATGGATCGTTTCAATTTGACGGAACTGGTTCGCGGCGTTGTGAACGCGTCGAAGATCCTGCTCGAACAGAATGAGATTCAGGTGGATTTTGATGCTCAGACGCCGGTTTATGTATGGGCGGATGAATTTAAAATCGAGCAGGTAGTCACAAACTACCTGAGCAATGCAATCCACCATATCGATGGAGAAAAAAAGATCATTATCAAAATGCTTCCGGAAAACAACATCGTCCGCATATCTGTCTTTAATACTGGAACCCCGATCCCTGAGGATGCGATTCCGAATCTCTGGACGAAGTTCTATAAGGTAGATAAGGCGAGAACCCGTGCCTACGGCGGAACCGGAATCGGTCTTTCTATTGTAAAAGCGATCATGGATGCCCACAACCAGCAGTATGGCGTGAAGAACTGGGAGAATGGTGTAGAGTTCTGGTTTACGCTTGACGGAAGTAATTCATAATATTATAGTAGAAACCCATATGGAATCTGGCAGGAGCAGCTTTTGGCTGCTCCTGCTTTTTTCTCTTGCGGGACATGATGAAACATCATATTGCGTTAATTGAATATACAATATACAATATATAGCGTTTTGAGGCTGGACTTGTAATGATATCGCAAAACATGTAAAAAGAAATGAAAAAATATGTAAAAAACAGTTGACTTTTGCCAGGGGATTTGATATTATAATACTCGCCTTGAGCGACAGGGCAAAACTTATTAAGAGCCATTAAGAAAACTTCTTAATCACTCGAAAAAAGTTTTAAAAAGTTCTTGACAAACCGGAAACGGTATGATAGAATAAACGAGTTGCTGCTGAGACCGAAAGCGACAACGAAACAAAGTTCCTTGAAAACTGAACAGTATGTAAAACCCTGAAAATTCTTATAAAAATGGTCTTTGGTTTAGACCATGAATGAGAACATTCAGAACAAAACCTAA
>NZ_JAVYJB010000030.1:0-19020 GCF_032490495.1 Pilosibacter fragilis
CGAACTTGGAAAAATCAAAGAACTGATATTCTAAAAAATTTGTTTATCAAAAAAACAGGGATTCTTTGCGGTTTTTACAAGTTTTTAAACGTTTTATTTGAAATAGCACAATAGGTTAATTTATCTGTCGAATTTAAAAATTTCCTTGAATCCCGGCCATTTCTGGTCTTTCTCGGAGATGATGAGCTGCATGTCCGGTGTGATCGGCCACTTTACGCCGATCGTCTCATCGTTCCATGCAAGTCCGCCCTCGTCACCCGGATGATAGAAATCGGTGCACTTGTAGGCAAACTCTGCCTCGTCGGAGAGAACGACAAAGCCGTGTGCGAAACCTTCCGGAATGTAGAACTGTTTCTTGTTCTCTGCGGAGAGCTCAACACCGAACCACTTTCCGTATGTCTTGGAGTGTGTTCTTAAGTCAACGGCTACATCGAAAACTGTTCCGCGTACCGCACGGACGAGCTTGCCCTGCGGGAACTGCTTCTGGAAATGAAGGCCGCGGAGTACGCCCTTTACGGACATAGACTGGTTATCCTGTACGAATACCATGTTGAGTCCAGCCTCTTTGAAGTCGTTCTGGTTGTATGTCTCCATGAAGTATCCGCGCTCGTCGTTGAATACGGTCGGCTCGATCACATGAAGGCCTTCGATTACCATTCCATCTGTTTCACAGGAAGAAACTTTGATCTTTCCCATAGTTTTTTACCTCACATTTTTATAAATTTACGGCTGCAATATTTCTCTTTCGGCATATACCCATCTCATTTCTGAAGCAGAAATATATGCTTTTCCTGCACACCGCTGTATTTTCGCCATTTTTCGGCATTTCCGCACTACATCATACCACCCCACAGGCGGAATGACAACTTTTTTCTGCGTTGTGCCACTGCGCCGCCATTTGCATATAGAAGCAGGCAGCAGGTCAGTTTACATAATTTTTAGCTCTATTTCCAGTAATTGCGGTTCATAGACAGCTTTACTGCCAATTTTCTTGGCAGCTTCTTATACCTTTTCCCGGCAAGATACCCCAGATACTTGAATCCGCTGTCCACCACGAGCTTCGGGACGAGGTACGCGTGCCCCGTCTTTACGAGCCAGCGGGCTGTGTCCTTCACCATGCGGATGCCCTCGCCCTCGGACCGGATCCCGGAGAATACGTCGGGATTGTCCGCCTGGGAGATCGCCAGGTCAAAGTTTCTGTGGAACTGCTGGGACGCCGTATAGTTATGGGAGTGGATCACTCTCGCGTCCGCCGCGTAGTAAACCGCGTATCCATTCTTCATGGCCTTCGCCGCAAAGATCATGTCCTCGTTGAAGATCGTCTTCCGGATAAAACCACCGAGTTTCCTATAGATCTCCCGCTTATATGCCGCGCAGACATTGGAACAGAAGTAGGTCTTGATCCCCAGGGTGTCGAGGTCTGAAAGTCTCTTGACCCGGCTTTTGTCCGGATAGTTAAAATCTCTCGTGTGGCACTCGATGATATTGCAGTCCGTTGCCGGAAGCTGTCTCGCATATGCCACAGCGATATCGTCCCCGGAGAAAAGTGCGTCCGTCAGGGCTTTTATCAAATTTGTATCCGCTGGAAGCGCATCATGGGTCATGCAGACACAGACATCCGCATCGGAGTGCCCGATCCCTGCGTCTCTTGTAGCGCCATGGTCAAACTCTTCCTTCGTCACATGGTACACGGAGAGATTTTCCGGGAGTCTTCCCGGTTCCAGGGTCTCCGTCCACTTATCCCACAGGTACTTTTCTGTATTCATGATGATCAGCCGGTCCACCGGTACGGTCTGGCGTCCCAGCCGGTCAAATAATTCCAACAATCTGTTTCCCGGACCATAGACCGGGATGATCACATCAACCTTCATCGTGTTTTTGAGCTCTCTCTTTCTGTTTCATAAATCCTGCAGAGAAAATTCCAAAGAATACCATCAGTGCCGCCATCAAAAGCATGTATACGAAGGCGCCTCCCTGGATTCCTCCCATCCGGACGAACCAGCCGGAAGAAAGCACCGCGAGTACGCTGACGAAGGCGTAGCCCAGGATGATGAACCTCTGTTTCTGCATGATAATAAGGGAATAGTAAAACAGGTTCATGAATGCATTGAGGGCGCCGCCGATGATGATCAGTACCAACGCCATGCGGCAGGTGGAAAGTCCTTCTCTTAAGTTTGGGTACAGCAGGCTGATCACCGGAATTCCCAATAACCACGCACCGCCCACCGCGAGAACGGTCAGGGCCGCAATGATCAGGGCAAGGTTCATGATGATCTTCCGGAATGCTTTTAAGTGGCCTGTCTCCCAGTCCACCGCGAGCTTTGTGAGGTACGGTCGGATCACGAAGCCGGCAACCAGGTTGATTACGCTGGTCGGCATGAAGATCGCGCCGTAGACTGCGAGATCACGGTCTGCCATATGGGCCTCGATGGCGTATTTTGATGCGGAAAAGATATAGAAGTCCAGAACCACCGAGAAAAATAACAGAATATTATCCCGGAAGAGCTGGAATTTCTTTCCGCGCCCCGACTTCCATGTCACATTCGGGAGTTCCCGGATCACAAGGAAATCAAACAGGGAAAATCCCATAAACTGCGCGCCGACTGCCCAGATACTGGCCGTCAGAAGCTCTCCTGTCACCGCGAGACTTCCGAGGAAACAGGTTACGGAGAGGATCGTCCGGAACGCGTTGGATTTTCCCGTCAGGTACAGTCTTCCGCTCCGCTGAAATTCTGCCTCGTATGTATCCGCCAGGGCATCGATGACCTTGTAGACCACCATCAGAAAAACGACAGCTGCCTTCTCAAAGGTATATCCGCTGACAAGGACGTAGCCAAAGCCCACAAGGATCGCGAGACCGCAGGTGATGAGGCGCAGTCCCAGATAATCGCCGAAGGTATATTTCTCCCCGGTATCCGTGATCTGGAACGGGCGGATCCCAAAGTATGCCGCCATGAACATGTGCTGTCCGAAGGTGGTAAAGGCGAAGGTGAACACTCCGCCCGCGTCCTCGCCCGCAAGCTGGACCACCGCGATAGAGAGCACCATGGACGCAAAGGCGTAGAGGAAGCTTCCGATCATATTCCAGATAATGTTCTTCTGCTCCGACACCGCGGATCCGTCGCCAATGATGAGTCTGGCGAACCCGTGAGGCGTTTTCGGCCGGTTATTCATTTCCAAATTCCTTCTTCACGCAGGACAGGGCGGACTCGATAACCTTATCCATATCGTAATAGCGGTATTCCGCGAGTCTTCCGCCGAAGATCACATTCTTCTCTTTTCCAGCGAGTTCCGCGTATTTCTTATATAATTCCTGGTTTCTCTCATCGTTTACCGGATAGTATGGCTCCATGCCCTCGGTCCACTCCGCCGGGTACTCTCTCGTGATGACTGTCTTCTCCTGGGTTCCGAACTCGAAGTGTTTGTGCTCAATGATCCTCGTGTACGGAGTCTCGCGGTCGGTGTAGTTGATGACCGCATTGCCCTGATAGTTGTCGCAGTCTAAGACCTCCGTCTCAAACCGCAGACTGCGGTACTGGAGTTTTCCGAAGCAGTAGTCGAAATAGCTGTCGATGGTTCCTGTATATACGACCTTGTCCGCAAGGGCGTCATATTTCTCCTTGTCAGCCAGGTAGTCGGCTCCGAGGCGGATCTCACAGCCCTCGAAGAGCTTTTCCGTGATCTTATTGTAGCCGCCGATCGGGATTCCCTGGTAAAGGTCATTGAAATAGTTGTTGTCGTAGGTGTAGCGTACCGGGAGACGTTTGATGATGAAGGCTGGGAGCTCCTTGCAGTCTCTGCCCCACTGTTTCTCAGTGTAGCCCTTGACAAGCTTCTGGTAGATATGGGTTCCCACAAGGCTGATGGCCTGCTCTTCCAGGTTCTTCGGCTCGCCCTTGATGACCTTTCTCTGCTCATTGATGATCTTTTTTGCCTCCTCCGGAGTGGAGATTCCCCACATGCGGCTGAAGGTGTTCATGTTGAACGGCATGTTATACATCTCGCCCTTGTAGTTTGCAACCGGGCTGTTTGTGTAGCGGTTGAATTCCACGAGGCCGTTCACAAAGTTCCAGACTTCCCTGTTGCTGGTGTGGAAGATATGGGCGCCGTAACGATGTACGTTGATGCCCTCGATATTTTCGCAGTAGATGTTTCCGCCTGCATGTTCTCTCTTCTCAAGAACGAGGCAGGTCTTTCCGGCTTTTTTTGCGTAGTACGCGAAAACTCCGGCGAAAAGTCCGCTGCCCACTAACAGGTAATCATATTGTTTCTTCATATAGACTGTTCTCCTCATTGTCCCGGCTTTTCTGCGCCGATGTGTTTTGCAGCATGGGTGAGCTGGATTTTATGTCCTGCTGCCTGAATTACTCTTCTTCCTTAACAAAGATTTTTTCTTTCGGAAGAATTTCGCGGAGCTCCTCCACGAGCTGGACTGCCGCAAACAGGGCCGATCCGGCAAAAATAAAGATATCACCCAGGTTGAAGACCACTTTTTTCAGTTTCTTCCACTGGATGCTGAAATAGTCCACCACATATCCGCGTTTGAGCCGGTCATAAAGGTTGCTCGCTCCGCCGGCCAGCACCAGGGTCAGCGCCGTCTTCTCCAGCACACGTCCCTTCTTTCCGATCACATACGCCCATGCACCGGCTACCGCCGACAGCATGCAGACCGGGACCATCTCCACAAGTTTTGGGTATTCCTTCATGAATCCGAAGGAAAAGCCCGGATTGTGGTTTTTGTGGAGGCGGATCAGGCCACCTGATTCTTTCACGGTTTTCGGGAATTCTCCATCGGGTCTGGCTTCGATCTCTTTTTTCACAGCCAGATCTGTAAGCGCAAGCGTCGTTCCGAATGTCAAAAATCCAAACATTGCGATTCCCCTTTCTTTTCTATCTTACATGATTGCATACTTTCACAGATATCCTTATATTACAACATTTTAAAGGGTCCGTCCATATATTTCTTATTTCACGGTCAGACTGCGGCACCATTTTCACACGTTTTCTTACCCATTTCATTTACGCCTCTCGTTCCTCTTCCCGTTTTCTGATCCTGTAATTTTTTTTGGAACATGTGCCCTTGTCCCTCATATACATATATAGTATGAACCATTTTCTGCGGAGTATCAGCCATGTCATGTACAAATTCTGTCGCGTCGGAAGATTTTGCGGATTTTATCGCACCTTATTTTACTACACCTGAAGAGTTTATTCGTTCACAGGGGACAGACTGCATTGATTTTGTGAATTCTACGCTGGCGGTCGTCTATGTTCCGCTCTCCACAGTGACACCTTCTACTTATACTTCCTATACATATTCGGCAGTTCCGAAGCTATATAGTCTTCTGGATGTCACAAGTATGGATGCTGCCGGGATCACGCCAGCGGGGGAGCTTCCGGTGCTGAACAATCAGGGCGCGGGAGTTATTGTGGGATTTGTGGATACGGGGATCAATTATACAGATTCGCTGTTTCGGAATGTAGATGGAAGTACAAGAATTATTGGGATATGGGACCAGACAAATAATTCAGATAATTCTAACAATATAGAGAATGAAACTGCAAAACCATTTTCTGCCTTCTCAGCTCTCTACGGCACGCAATACACTGCCGAGGAGATCAACCTGGCCCTGAACTCCGACAATCCCGCCTCCATCGTCCCCACCCGGGACGAAAACGGACATGGAACATTTCTCGCTTCCATTGCCGCCGGGAACCGGGATGAACGGGCGGGATTTTCCGGGGCGGCACCGCAGGCATCCATCGCCATGGTGAAATTAAAACCCGCCAAGCAGTATCTCCGTGACTTCTACCTGATCCAGGACGGGGCAGAGGCCTACCAGGAGAACGATATCATGATGGGCGTCTCCTATCTCTATTTTCTCGCCAGAAAATACTCCATGCCCCTCGTCGTCTGCATTCCTCTCGGCACCAATATGGGAAGCCACATGGGAATGAGCCGCCTCGGGCAGTATTTAAACCAGGTCAGCCTTTCAAACGGTTCCGCCGTCATCACCGCTGCCGGGAACGAGACCGGGGCAAGACATCACTTTCGGGCTGTCATGGACGCAGATACGGATGAAGTCACCGCGGAGCTGCGGGTGGGGGAACGGGAAGCCGGTTTTTCCATGGAACTTTGGGCGGAGAACATGGGGGCCTACACGGTGGGCTTTATCTCACCGACCGGCGAAGTTGCGCGGGAGATTTCCGTTCCGCTCCGGGGCGAGAACACGGTGTCCTTTCTCCTGGAACAGACCCAGATCACAGTCTACACCCAGATCGCCGATGTGAGCTCCGGGAGCCAGTTTATCTTTATGCGCTTCGAAAACCCCATGTCCGGGATCTGGCGGATCCTGATACGGAACTCTCTGGACATCCGTGAGACCTTTCATATCTGGCTGCCGGTCCGGGGCTTTATCTCCGATGAGACCTATTTTCTCCGCCCGGATCCCGATACGACCATCACGGATCCCGGAAATGCCCGGTATCCCATCACTGTCACCGCCTACGACCACACCAAAAACAGCATCTACATCCACGCCAGCCGCGGCTACAGCCTGTCCGGCCGGATAAAGCCGGACCTCGCTGCCCCGGGTGTCAACATCTTAGGCGCGTCCGTCTCAGGAAGACGTCTCACAAGAATGTCCGGCACCTCCGTCTCCGCCGCCCACCTCGCCGGTGCCGCGGCGATCCTGTTGAACTGGGGCGTCCTCAATGCAAATTATCCGTATCTCAACACGCCGGTGCTAAAGTCCATCTTCGTCCGTGGGGCACAAAGAAATCCAGCGCTCACATACCCGAACCGTGAGTTCGGATATGGAACGCTGAATCTGTATGAAGCTTTTTTACATCTCAGAAACCTTTAATTTATAACATCCGATGCCGTGCAGACACTATCAGCAGGATTCATATTTATTCAGCTTTGTAACAGGCTTCCGTCGGCCCCGGCAGAGCAGCCGCCTTCTTGTCCGCCGTAGAATACTCCCGCATCTCGATCCGCGGGCCACCGTGTTTTTCCAGATACGCGCGGGTGATCGTCACAGAACCGATCTCCGGGTCCTTCGGGATCTCGAACATGATATCGAGCATGAATTCCTCGATGATCGCCCGGAGCGCTCTCGCACCGGTGTCTTTTTTGAGCGCCTGCTCTGCGATCCATTCCAGGGCATCATCGTCAAAGTTTAAATTTACCTCATCCATGGCGAGAAGCTTCTTATACTGCTTTAAGATCGCGTTCTTCGGCTCCTTTAAGATCCGCACGAGGAATTCCTTCGTGAGTCCCTGAAGTGTCACGGTCACCGGAAGTCTTCCCAAGAACTCCGGGATCATGCCGAATTCTCTGAGATCCTGGTTTGTGACCTTTGAGAGAATGTCCGGATCCTTATCATATTTATCCTTCGGATCAGAGCCGAAACCGATGGACGTGGTGTTCGTCAGGCGTTCCTTGATAATATTCTCAAGATCTGGGAACGCGCCGCCGCAGATAAAGAGGATATTGTCGGTGTTGATCATCTCCATCGGAGTCATGGCATTCTTCTGGCCTGTTCCCACAGGGACTTCCACGTCCGCGCCCTCTAGAAGCTTTAAGAGTTCCTGCTGCACGGACTCGCCGCTGACATCGCGGGTGTTCGTGGATTTCTTCTTTGCGATCTTATCGATCTCGTCGATGAACACGATGCCCATCTCCGCTTTCTGCACATCACCGCCCGCCGCTGCGAGGAGCTTTGTGAGAACACTCTCGATATCGTCACCGATATAACCTGCTTCTGTTAAGGATGTGGCGTCCGCGATCGCAAGCGGCACATCAAGGAGCTTCGCCAGAGTCTTTACGAGATACGTCTTACCGCTTCCAGTAGGTCCGATCATCAGGATATTTGACTTTTCGATGTCAATATCGGTTCCGTACTTCCCGGCATCCGGGGATGTCTTGGAAAATACACGCTTATAGTGGTTGTAGACTGCGACAGCGATCACCTTCTTCGCCTGCTCCTGGCCGATCACATACTCGTCGAGCTGCGCCTTGATCGCATGGGGGGCCGGGATCTCGCTGAGCTTAAACAGCTCCTTTTTTACTTTTTTCTTCTTTTTCCTGCGCTTATGGCCCTGGCCCATGAGGGCGCCGAGGTCGATCTGCCCCACCGGGATTCCGAAAATATTTCCCAATGGAATTCCCTCTGATCCGTCACCGTCCTCCTCGAAATCATCGCCATCTTCGGTCTCGTCAGCATCCACAACGGTCTGCTCTGCGTCCTCATCCGTGTCTGCTTCAGTCGGATTATCCACAGAATTCTGTTTTTCCGCTTCGCTCACGTCATCTTTCTTACCCGCAGCAGTTCCGGTATTCTCCTGCTTCTGCGCTCCATCTCCGCTTCCCATCGGATTCAGATACATATTTTTCAACAGCTCCGGCGTGATCCCGGACATCTTTGTCCAGTCCATACCGCTTCCCATCATCATATCAAACGATCTCTGCATACAGTCCCGGCACACCTGCAATCCGCCCGGCAGCGTGATCATTTTTCCTGCCTGACTCTCCGTCCGTCTGCACATGCAGCAGATCTTCTCATATCCGTTATTTTTGTTGTCTTCCAAATTTTTTCTCCCTGAACCTTCTATCGTTTCTCATGGATACAGGCCGCGGCCTGTCCACGCGTTTTCTGCCTGTTTTTACAGAATTATAACCTATTATAATGCAAATTGAGTCTTCCCGCAACCGAAAAACCATGTGTAAATTTTCTGACAGAATCGTCTTTCACCTTAACAGTATCTGAACTCTGCCCTCTGTATTTTTTTGATGTTTTTTGTAGTTTGAATTTAACATGGAATTGTAGCAACTAAGTAACTGTTTGGCAGGTCAGCACATTCCTGCACCGACCGTAAGTAACACAGGCTTGACCGCAACTGTGAAATCACTGAACCGTTACCTGGTGAACAACTATATAAGAGGGGGTAAATCTTATGATCACTTTACAGCTCGACATGTACCAGGCCTGCGCCCTCGGCGCTCTCGTCTATTGTCTCGGACGACTCATGGTCAACAAACTTTCATTCTTAAGTAAGTACTGCATCCCGGCACCGGTTGCCGGCGGTATCGTATTCGCCTTTGCTCATCTGGCGTTATACGCAGCAGGAATTCTGGAACTCTCCTTTGACACAACATTACAGAGTGTCTTCATGACGGTCTTCTTCTGCAGCGTCGGATTCACAGCCTGCTTCCGTCTGTTGAAAAAGGGCGGACTTCAGGTATTTCTGTTCCTCGGACTCGCAGTCGCCATCTGTGTCATCCAGGACGCAGTTGGCAGCGGTCTCGCAGCAGCCTTTGGTCTGGATCCGCTGCTCGGCTTATGTATGGGTTCCATGCCGTTAGTAGGCGGACACGGAACATCCGGTTCCTTCGGACCGCTTCTTGAAACAGATTACGCCGTTGTAGGCGCTACCACAGTTGCTCTCGCGGCAGCTACATACGGACTTGTATCCGGAAGTATGATGGGCGGCCCGATCGCACGTGCCCGTGTTGAAAAACTCCACTTAAAATCCACAGCAGCTGAGGAAGGCAACGAGACAGCTGAGGTTATGCCGGCCGTTGATGGTCAGAAATTCACAACATCCGCAATGTTTTTAGCAGTTGCCATCGGTCTCGGTACTCTTATTTTCACATTCTTCAAAGATGTATGCCACCTGACATTCCCGACTTATATCGGCGCTATGCTCGCAGCAGCAGCGATCCGCAATATCTGGGATGTCCAGCACAAAGAACTTCCGATGGTTGAGATTGACGCCCTCGGCGGACTTTCCTTAAATCTGTTCCTGTCCATGGCTATGATGAGCTTAAAGCTTTGGCAGTTAGCAGCACTTGCTCTTCCGATGATCGTCATCCTGCTTGTTCAGACGATTGTTATGTTCCTGTACGCGAACTTCGTTGTATTCAACGTTATGGGACGTGACTACGAGGCAGCTGCCATGACAACTGCATTCTGCGGTTTCGGTATGGGCGCTACCCCGAACGCTATGGCAAACATGAGAGCACTCGTTGAGCGCTACGGTGCAGCTCCGAGAGCATTCTTCATCGTACCGTTAGTAGGAAGCTTATTCGTTGACTTCTTCAACTCCATGGTACTGACCACGTTCATGAATTTCCTGTAAACATGTTTTCAGGAACTTTTCGATAAAACCTTTATACCTTTACAAAACAAGACCGCCTTTCCCGTGATCACTCCAGGGAGGCGGTCTTGTTTCTCTATTTTATATCGACTCTTTATTATTTTCCGATCTTAGACTGGCTCTGCGCCGGTTTCTGATCCTGCTGTCCGCCCTGGCTCTGACTGTTTGCACTGTCAGACTCAGCCGGACGCTGCTTTAAGGTTAACTGGACTTCTCTCTCCTGATAGCTGCCGTTTACAAGAGACTGGACAGTCAATGTTACGGTATCACCGGATTTATAGTAAGTCAGAAGCTTTGCAAGGTCCGCGTAGTTGGAGATCTTCTCACCATCCAGATTTGTAATGATGTCCTTCTCGTGAAGATCGGAACCTGCGGCTGCGGAGTCTTCCATGATCTTGTAGACATAGACACCCTGCGGCATTCCGTACATCTTTGCCATGGACTCATCAATGTTCTGTAACTGGATTCCGAGATAGCCCTGCTCAGACTCGGAAACCGCGATCTTTGTGGTCCTTGTCATGAGGTCATCGATGATGTCTTTTGCTTTAGAGATCGGGATCGCGTAACCGACGCCTTCAACACTTGTATCCGCGTACTTTGCTTCGTTGATGCCGATAACTTCACCTTTGGAGTTTAAGAGAGCTCCGCCGCTGTTGCCTGGGTTGATCGCTGCGTCTGTCTGGATGACGGTCTTAGTCGCATCGTCAACTTTGATCTCTCTGTTTAACGCGCTTACATGTCCGACTGTCACGCTCTGGCCAAGTCCAAGCGCGTTGCCGATGGCGATAACGCCCTGCCCCATCTTTAAGGAATCGGAATCACCGAGTGTCGCCGCTTTGATCTTGTCCTTTGTGTCAGCGGAGATCTTGTCGAGCGGAACTGCGATTACTGCGAGATCCGCCTCGGAGTCTGTGCCCTTAATGGCCGCGTCCGCAGTGCTCTCATCTGCGAACGTCACGGTAAGTCCCTCGGAATCACTGACAACGTGGTTGTTTGTAACGATCAGAAGCTCGGAGTCATTCTGTCCGACGATGATGCCGGAACCGCTGCTCGGGACTTCGTAGGTCTGGGATTGTCCAAACCAGGTGTTGCTCTGGTAGACCTGGGTATTTGTGATCGATACGACAGACGGAAGGGTTGCGTCCACAATCGCGGAGACATCCTCAATAACAACACCGTTGCTGGAAGTTGTGGATGTGTTCGCTGCCGGGATCTGGGTCGTCTGCCCGATGGTCTCGTTTACCTGGGAGCTCTGGTACGGCAACAGGGTGTTGGCCGCACGGTTGACTCCGTACATCGTTCCGCCGGATACGACACCGAAGAGGATCGCTGCCGCCGCGACAAGAGCTGTCGTCTTGGCGTAGGAGTGTTTCTTCGAAGCGTGGTGGCTGTTTCCGTTTCCGTTCGGATTCTGTCCATGTCCCTGATAATAGTCGTACTGCTGATACGGGTTCGTGTACTGGTTCTGGTTTCCGTAATACTGCTGATGCTGCTGCCCGCTGTAGTAACCGTTCTGGCCGTTCGGATTTCCGTTATACGGCTGGCCGTTCTGTGTACCGGAACCAAGTCTTCCGTAGACCTGTCTTCCTGTATGCTCACCCTGAGGCTGCTGGGCTCCGTTTTGGGTGTTCTGAGTGTTCTGCGTGTTTATCGGCTGTTCATTATTTTTCTTTTCGTTTTCATTATTTACTTCGTTCCATTTATTTTCATCATACATAATAGGAATCTCCTTTCTGTGTTGAAATTTTCGATGTTTCTTTTTGTACTTAAGGACTCTCTCTTTTTCTTTCCTCTCCTTAACTACATGACATAGTGTACCAGTGAAATGTGATGAAAGTGTGATGAAACATGCACGGTTCTGTGAAATAGCGTCACAATTCCCGTGTTTTTGTAATACGCAAAAAAATCCCGGAATCCATCAGTGGGCTGCTATTCTGTACCCATCCGGATGGATTCCGGGAAACTCTTGTTTTTCTTTATTTTGTCAGGATCGCAGTCAGTCCGAAATAGATCAGGACGATCACACCGAGGACGATGCGGTAGTATCCGAAGAATTTGAAGTCATGTTTTTTGACATATCCGAGTAAGAACTGGATCGAGTACATGGAAACGACGAAGGCGATCACCATGGCAGCTGCCATGAAGAAGAGCTCCATTGCGGAGAATGCCAGGCCGTAGTGAAGGATCTTTAAGAGACTGGCGCCGAACATGACCGGAATTCCAAGGAAGAAGGTGAACTCCGATGCGGCGGTTCTGGAACAGCCAAGCATCATCGCACCGAGGATCGTTGCGCCGGATCTCGATGTACCCGGGATCAGCGCGAGAAGCTGGAAGAGACCGATGTAAAATGCGGTCTGGTAACTAATCTGGGATACTTTCTTTATGCGGAATTCCGCGTGCTGGTTGCGGTTCTCGAAGGCAATAAAAATAACACCGTAGATGATGAGCATCGCCGCTACCACATATGGATTATAGAGATACTTGTCAAGCACTTCGTCAAGCAGGATTCCGACCACGGCAGCTGGAAGGCAGGCGATGATGATCTTAAACCATAGATGCCATGTGGCGCGCTTCTGTGCCGGTTTTTTCCCCGGATCAAATGGGTTCAGCCGTCTGAAATACAGGACCAGTACCGCGAGAATTGCGCCTAACTGGATCACGACGCGGAACACGTTCATGAATTCTTCTGATACATTCAGGTGGACGATATTCTCCACAAGGATCAGGTGACCGGTGCTGCTGATCGGAAGCCATTCGGTGAAACCTTCGACGACACCGAATACGACGATCTTTAGAAATTCGATAAAGTTGCTCATATTCACTCCTATGCTTTATATTTTGAATATAGCGTGCGGTCTTCTTGTTTTCATTGTCATGAAAACAAGAAGCTTCGGGCATCCGCCCTATGTCAACAGGTTCAAAAAAATGCTTCTGCAAGCAAGCTTGCGGCGCATTTTTCCGAACCCGCTGACGCACGCCAGATTGCTAGTTGATATTTTCGATCTGCCAGTCGATCGGCTCGATCCCGTTCTCTTTTAAATACTTGTTTGTCTTGCTGAACGGTCTGCTGCCGAAAAATCCGCGGTAGGCGGACAGCGGGCTCGGGTGCGGTGACTCGAGGATCAGATGCTTCGGATTCGTCAGCATTGGCTTTTTCATCTGCGCCGGGCGTCCCCAGAGGATGAACACCATCGGGCGGTCCTGCTCATTTAAGACGCGGATCGCGGCGTCCGTGAATTCCTCCCATCCAATATTCTTGTGGGAGTTTGCCGCATGGGCACGGACAGTCAGGACTGTGTTTAAGAGCATAACACCCTGATCTGCCCACTTCTTTAAATATCCATTGTTTGGGATATAGCAGCCGCAGTCCTCATGAAGTTCCTTATAGATATTGACCAGGGACGGCGGGATCTCCACCGACGGCTTTACGGAAAAGCTCAGTCCATGCGCCTGCCCCGGCTCGTGGTACGGGTCCTGTCCAAGGATCACTACTTTTACTTTTGAGAGCGGAGTAAACGCAAAGGCGTTGAAGATGTCATCCGGCGCCGGGTAGACTTCCTTTGTCTCGTACTCGCTCTTTACGGTCTCGTATAATTTCCTGTAATACGGCTTTTTGAATTCCCCGCTCATAGGGACCAACCAGTCATTTGCGATCGCAGCCATATTTCCTCCTTGTTGTATTTATTCGTAACGCTTCAGTACCTTCATAATTTTATGTTTTCTTACCGTCAACACAGCAAGTGCTCAAACCTCCTGAACAGTTACACTCTTTCTAAGAAATCATCCACTAATTTAAACGATACCTCCGCCACCGGACATGATTTCCCAGAAAGCTCTTCCGGCACCTGAGAAAAGATCTTGTGAACCCGGAACAGATACGCCTTATTGTTTAACATTGCTGTCTTCTCAAAGGGCCAGCGGATCAAGGACGGATCTTTATAGTTCTCACCAAGCTCCAGGAGCACCGTGTTCCGGTTCAGGGTGCAGGAAAGCCATAAGGTATAATGCTTCCACGCTTCTTCCGTAAAGGATACGCTGTGGGGAACTGCCATATGACCGGCAGAAAAGCCCAGCCGGTCCGCATCCTCACCGGACAGTGAAGTTATGATATAATAATCCTTTCCATCCAGAAAATTTTTTAACTTTTCGGCGGCATGAAGGACCTCTTCCTCCTCCGTGCCTTCTTTTTTCTTCCACTCAGAGCCGATCCCCACCAGGATCTTTTCCGCGTTTTCCAGTTTTTCCTTCAGGATCTTTTCTGCTTCTGTCTTTTCCAAGCTTTTCCTCCAATATTCTGCATAATTCGTTTTCGAACGTTAACATCATAACATAAATGAGGTCTGGATTCAACTGATCCCTCTTGTCCTTTGCTTTTCATTTTCTTAAGTTTTTCTGTCTGCGGCAGAATACGTTCCGCCGTCCTTGAATTCTTATGGCATGTCAGCGACATTCCAGAAGTGCCATGCATAATTTTCCCCTGTATCTCTCATACTTTTTTTGCAGATGAATATCAGACAGATCCATAGCTGTTGTTTTTATCAGCTGTCTGAAGAAACTGCATGGCAATTATTATGGAAAGGATGGATCAATGATGGAAGAGCACTCAGTCAATCTTCTCCGCGAATGTGACTCCGGCTGCAAAATGGCGGCGGAAAGCCTGGAACAGATCCGGGATATGGTGTCGGATCAGGAGCTCTGGAAGGATATCACGGAAAGCTATGAAAAACATCAGGAGCTGGACGCAAAGATCAAAAAGACCTTAAGCGCCATGGAGGAAGAGGGAAAAGAACCGGGAAAAATGGCCTCTGCCTGGTCATGGATGTCCACAGAAATGCGTATGCTGGCAAAGGGCGGCGACAAAGAAGCCGCCAGTATTGTCACTGACGGCTGTAATATGGGGATCAAGACCATATGCGGTTATAAAAATCAGTATTCTGGTGCGTCAAAGGCTGTCATGGAGATCGCCGATGAGCTCACCGGGATGGAGGAAAATCTCAGAGATCATATGAAGAAATTTCTATAACGGTTCAGCAGATCTCTTCCGCTTTCCTATCTTCCGGCCGGTGCCCCGCCACCGCCGGAAACTCCGAATATTTCACAAAGCCGATCTTTGCAATCAAGCACACGGTGGACCGGCTCGCAGAAAATGATTTTTCCGCCCGCGTCGATGTTCTTCGAAAGGAAGTCATCGCCAATGTCTCCCCTGAGCTCCGCTCCCCACTTTCCGTGATCTCCGGCTACGCAGAACTTGTCCGGGACATTCACCGGAAAGATGAGGCAGCTATCCGCCCCCCGGTCAGTCTGCCTGATGCTCTACCTCATAGGCATGTTCTTCCTTGATCTTTTTTAATGTCTCCGGCTCGCGGATCAGATCGAGGGCTGTGAAAGCAAGAACCTTTGCACCGAGAAGGATCGAATCGAGTCCTTTCTGTGAGCATGCCGCCGCAACCATCTCCTTGCTGTGGCCCTTGATCGGCTCGTCGCTGATATTGATGGTCGGCTGGATCGCCGGAACGACCTGGGATACATTTCCGATATCTGTCGATCCCATAAGGCGCTCTCCTGCCGGATCTGCAGTCTCTCCAAACAATTCCAGATTCTTCGCATAAACCGCATCAAAGGATGGTGTCGGAACCATGTTCTCTACCCAGTTCTGGTACGGCTTCATGCTGCCCTTTGCACCCATTGCCATCGCAGAGGCTTCCACGATCCGCTCTACCTTAGCGTAAACATCCTTTAATGTGGAAGCTGCAGCAGCCCGCAGATAAAATTTTGCTGCCGCGTAATCCGGTACCGTGTTCGGTGCCTGTCCACCGTTTACGATGATCCCGTGGATCCGCACATCATCACTCAGATGCTGGCGAAGAGCATTGATGGAGTTATAGGTCTGGATCAGCGCGTCTAAAGCATTGATTCCCTGCTCCGGTGCCGCAGCCGCATGAGACGCCTTACCCCAGAATTCAATATCGATCGGAACACATCCAAGTGTTTTTTCTGTAAGGCGATGTCCCACACCCGGATGTGCGGAAAGAGCCGCGTCAACGTCCTTGAAATATCCCTCGCGGACAAAGCTTCCCTTCGCACTTCCGTTTTCTCCGCCTTCCTCTCCAGGTGTTCCGTAGAGGCGGACCTCTCCGCCGACCTCATCGATCACGCTCTTTAACGCCGCAGCCGCCAGAGAAGAAGTTGCACCAAACAGGTTATGTCCACAGCCATGTCCAAGTCCCACAAGGGCATCGTACTCCGCAAGGAAAACCATGACCGGACCGGGTTTCCCGGATTTATAGCTCGCCGCAAAACCGGTTCTGTGACCTGCCGCCGGCATCTCTACTTCAAATCCCACGCTCTTAATCTGATCTGCAAGACGCTTGGAAGCGAAAAACTCATAATTGCTGACCTCCGGCTTCTCATGGATCTCCAAAGCGATCTGCTGATATGTCTTGCCGTTTGCCTCTACATAATCCACAATTTTCTTCTGTAATTCGTCCATTATCCACAATCTCCTTTTCTTTTATCCCATAAATTCACTGCAATATTCTTATAAGGAAAAAGACCTGACAAAAACCTACTTGTCAGGTCTCTTAATGCGTATTATAGTTCTTTTCGCCTAAATTTTCCAGTCTTTTCTTCCGATTTCACCGATCTGTTCCTGCAATTATTTTCCTGCTCTTACTTCCTCAAACTCCTCCTGGATCTCCTTTGACGGCTCACCGGTCGCAAGGCTGACAACAATCAGACAGAGCATTGCAATGATAAACGCCGGAAGAAGCTCATACACATTCCATGCACCGCCCAACGGACGAACGCAGTATTTCCATACAAATACCATGACTCCGCCTGCGATCATGCCGGCAAGAGCACCGTTCCTGTTGGAACGTTTCCAGAATAATGCCGCAAGGACCACCGGTCCGAATACAGCGCCAAATCCAGCCCACGCAAAGGACACGATTCCAAATACGGAGCTGTCCGGATTTCCCGCTAAAAATACTGCGATCACTGCGATAAAGAGAACCGTCGCCCGGGCAACATGGATCGTTCTCTTCTCAGTAAGGTTTACGCCGAACATTCCCTTTAACAGGTTCTCAGAAACAGCGGAAGATGCCGCAAGAAGCTGGGAATCTGCGGTGGACATCGTGCAGGCTAAAATTCCGGCAAGTGTGATTCCCGCACCCACGATTGCGAGGAATCCATGCTGGCTTAAGAGTGTCGCAACCTGAATGATGATCGTCTCCGAAGCGGAGCCCTTTAACTCTGCCATCACGCCATTCTTTGAGAGGCTGTAACCGACAACGCCGATAAAGATCGCAACTGCCATAGAGATTACGACCCATACCGTCGCGATCCGTCTGGACATCGCAATATTGTTCTCATGTTCTGTCGCCATAAAGCGAAGAAGTACATGGGGCATTCCGAAATATCCAAGTCCCCAGGCCAGTGTAGAAACAATTGAAATTGTTCCATAATCAGATGCAGCTCCGGCCGCACTGTCATACGTCGCTGTCAGGGATAAAAATCCCGGAAGTTCTCTCGCATTTGCAAGGACTGTGCTGACACCGCCGCTCATGGATACGCCGAAGCATACCACAAGGACAAGCGCGATCGTCATAACAATACTCTGGATCAGATCCGTAAAGCTCGCTGCCATAAATCCACCGAGTGCTGTGTAACCGACAATAACGACAGCGCTGATCAGCATAGCCGCCGTATACGGAATTCCGAATAATGTGGAGAACAGCTTTCCACATGCCGCGAATCCGGACGCTGTATACGGGACAAAAAAGATAATAATAAAAATTGCGGAAATTCCCAATAACAGTTTCGAATCATCGCGATACCTGTTTGCAAAGAAATCCGGCAGTGTGATCGAATTCGTCTTTGCGCTGTATCTCCTGATGCGTTTCGCCACGATCAGCCAGTTTAAATAGGTACCGATGGCAAGTCCGATCGCAGTCCAGGATGCGTCACAGATACCGCTGAGGTACGCCACTCCCGGCAGTCCCATCAGCAGCCAGCTGCTCATATCCGATGCCTCCGCACTCATTGCAGTCACAAACGGTCCTAATTTTCTTCCGCCAAGGTAGAAATCGCTGGAGTCATTGTTCCCTTTAGAATAGATGAAACCAATTGCCAGCATCATCACCAGATAGGCAATGATCACAAGAAAAACTCCGATGATTGCTCCATTCATTTTTCATACTTCCTCTCATTTTAGTCTGCCATATTAGTTTAATAAAGCGTTAATGTAGCTTAGTATAGCAGAAAATGGCCGGATTGCAAGTGTTTTCCGGGGATTTGCGTCTGAAAAAAGGTCGGCACATTCCCGTGCCGACCTTTTCCTGTCTTTGTTCAGTTTTTATGGGATCCTGATCTCGGTGTCCTTACCGCTTCTCATCCCAGCTTCCGTCCTCCCGGACAAACCAGCCGTCCGGTGTCATGCGGTTCGCGAACATGATTCCCTTTGTTCCATCGGAAACCTTATTGAGAGAACGAGACGTCGCAGAACGTCCGGGGGACGTTCGCCTACGACGACCGCAGCGGAGCGGAGACATTCGAACCATTCGAGCCCGGCAGGGCTTGAACATAGAAAAAAGAGCCATCCATCGGATGACTCTTTTTTCTATCTCTTTGAGAGCACGAGACGGGATTCGAACCCGCGACCCTCGCCTTGGCAAGGCGATACTCCACCACTGAGCCACTCGTGCACACATACCTTCAAAACCACATATTGAAATCCATCTTTACCGCTTCATCAACCAACCAGACCTTCCTGGATAAGCCCTCGACCGATTAGTAACAGTCAGCTCCGTACATTACTGCACTTCCACCTCTGCCCTATCTACCTCGTCGTCTTCAAGGGGT
>NZ_JAVYJB010000031.1:0-14446 GCF_032490495.1 Pilosibacter fragilis
TTATTATTTTGGAACTTCAACATAATGATGCCTCCTTTCGTTGTATTGCCTACAAATAGGATAGCACATTTTGTTGAAGTTTCTTTATATTATTTTATCTAGCACAACAGGTTAATTTACAGAGATTTTCTCATAGTCTCTCCGCAGACTCTACACATATAACCACAATCTGTTCATCTTGATCTTCTATCTCATCATTATGATGTTCTATAAATTCATCAAGTTTGTGTATAAATTTCAGATGTTGAACTTTCTGTGTAAATAACTTCTTATAATTAATAGATTCCATATACTGCTCTTCATCAGTAAAGTGTTTTACTGTATAATCACGAAGATTTTCCAATATTATGTCAATTCTATCATATTTATTCCAATATAATATTCTGGTTTCATTTCATACATCCATTAGTCCTGCTTTCATTTTTATTCAGCCTTTGAAAACTGATCTTTGCCTACAGAACATAACGGACATTCAAAATCTTCCGGAACATCCTCCCACTTTGTACCAGGTGCAATACCACCTTCTGGATATCCCTTCTCCTCATCGTATTCCCATCCGCAAACATCACATACATATTTCATTTGTTGTTCCTCCTTGTAAATACATTAATACACAGCCTATATTACGGTTATATTTGTGTTGTTCTTAAATCTTAATATGTATAAATGCTTTTAGCATTTCCATAATCCATGCAGGTTACAATATGCATATACTTCTTCTACCTGTTCACCATCGCAAAGACAAAAATCTGCTATCGGCTCCTGCCCTGGACTTAACTGTTTTCTGTATATTCCCTGATTGGTATTTAATGTAATCCACTCAATGAAATGTTCTTCAAGCATTGGATGTTTTGTCTCTCCGACCACGACATGAACATAATTGCCTTCCACTGTATATACAGGCACGTGCTTCTCAACAGCCGCATCTGTCACTCCGGCTTTTAATTCCTGCATAGGTTCTCCGCAACAAATTACAGGAACACCTTTATCCTTTACCTTTTCAACAATGTTTCCACAATGCTTACATATATAATACTTTACTTCCATGCTTTTATCTCCTTCCATGTGTATAATTTATAGTTCAATTGTCTCTATAATCTTTTTCAAAGAATCTGCAGATTTCTTAAGCTTTAATGCTTCCTCACCACTTAAATTAATAGGTACATTAGACTCAATACCATCAACACCTACAATAACTGGCATACTTAACGATACTCCGTCAATATCCTATACGCCATGAATCATGTGCGATACCGGAAGTATTGATTTTTCATTTCTCATAATCACTTCACAGATTCTTTTTACAGACATTGCCATTCCATAATATGTAACTTCATTTGCCGTAACGTGTATTCTCATTTCGTATACGGCATTTCTTACAAGATCTTTTTAAATGGTATTTCTCCTACTTGTCATTCGTGCTCCTTATTAGTATTAGTTCTTAATAAGGATTATATACCACTATTATCCTGTTGTCAACAAAAATAGTAATAATTATCATTATTACAAAAGATGCCAAACTAAGCATCTTTTATCTGAATAACTATTGTATTTTGCGTTCAAAAACATATTCTGAATCTGATGATAAATCAGACCTAAAGGAATATCCAAATCTGTCAAATTTCTGAATTTCCACCAGATTTTCAATGTTATTTTCTGCCATGAATCTGACCATTTCACCACGAGCCATCTTGGCATAGGTACCTTTTGTTACCAATTTATCTCCGGATAACTCACAAAATACAATCGTAATATATCTGTCCTGTGGTGTCAGATACTTTTCTATACATTTTGAGTATTCTTTTGATGCAAGATTAATGATAATCCTGCTGTCATCAATTACTGAATGATATAACCGATCCCCCCAGTAATCATATAGATTTGTTGTTTCTTCAATCTCAGCTTTTGTCTGCATTTCAAGGCGATAAGGAGTCACACCATCCAGTGGTTTTAAAATGCCATAAAACGCAGACAGGATTCTTAAATGATTTTGCAGATACTCAAACTGCTGGATTTCAAACACAGCTGGTGCCATATATTGAAATGCAATTCCTTCATATGCTAAAACAGCCGGAGTAAGTCTGTTATAAAGATCCATAGTTTCCAATCTGTTAAAGTTCTGCTCTGCAATCTTGTCATTACATTTCCAGATAGCTTTCAGTTCCTCTTTTGATTTGCTTTTCATCCAGCCCAATATCTCTGCTGTCTTATCAATAAAGGCAGGCAGTTCAACCGGTGCTATGTTATCAGTATCTGCAATCATCTTTTTTGCAGGTGACAATATAATCTTCATCAATTTAATTCCTTAAGCATGTTTTCAGGATCATCTGCCGCCTTTACTTTATCATTGGCTTTGATAATAATCCCTTGCTCATCAATAAGATACGTAGTTCTTACTACACCCATAGAAACCTTTCCGTAATTTTTCTTTTCTTTCCATACATCATATACTTCGATCACCTTACGCTCTGGATCTGCCAAAAGTGTAAATGCCAATCCATATTTTTCTTCAAATTTCTTGTGAGAGGCTACAGAATCCTTGCTCACTCCAAGAACAACTGCTCCTTTCTCGGTGAATTGAGGATAACGCTCGGAAAAACCACATGCCTGCTTTGTACAGCCTGCCGTGTTATCCTTTGGGTAAAAATATAAAATTACCTTTTTTCCTGCATAATCACTTAATTTATGCATTTCCCCATTCTGATCCGGCAATTCAAAATCCGGTGCTTTGGTTCCTATTTCTAACATTTACTATTCCTCCGCTTCTGTATTTTCCACCTGTTTTCTTGTTCTCTTATTACCTGAAATCATTTTATGTCCAGTGTATATGGACATAATCATACATATAAGAGTGCTGCACGCAAAATACCTATGACTTGATTTAGATCCTTTATATCCAGTATAAAAAGTTCCAATCATAGTAATTAACGCTCCGAATGACCAATACTTATGTGCTTTCATTCTATACCTCCAAATTGATTAAGCTGTTTCCAAAATAAATATCTCTGGATCATTAACAATATTATATCTTCCGTTCATCACTTTCTACAAGCAAGAAAAGCTAAATACTCAATCCATATAGAGATCGATATCGCATTCACAGGTTTTAATTGCCATATTGAAAATGTAATCTGCCATCTTATCAAATAATACAAAAGGATGTATCACGATAATTCTTCCATTACCTTGACGCATCCTTTCGTATGATTATTTTTTTCTATTCTTCTTAATGACAGCTATGGCTTCCACATCCATGCTCACCACATGTATGTCCCTCTCCGTGGCTGTGCTCATGGTGAGAACACTTCACATCTGGATTATAATCAAGTGTATCATTGATAAAAACTTCTACTGCTTTATCTGCATCTCCTGAAACTCCGCCAAAAGGCTTAATGCCTGCTGCCGCTAACGCAGTCTGGGCACCTCCTCCGATTCCGCCGCAGATCAAAACATCGGCATTTAATGCATTAAGAACTCCTGCCAATGCACCATGTCCGCTTCCATTCGTATCTACTACTTCTGAATGTACCACTTTTCCTTCCTCTACATCGTAGATCTTAAATGTCTCTGTGTGTCCAAAGTGCTGGAAAATCTGTCCATCTTCATATGTTACTGCTATTCTCATGATACCTTCTCCTTTTTCCACTGCATATTTTTGATATATCTCCTGCTTATAACATCCTCCAAGGTTGCAGTTACTGCTCTGACCATCACAGATTCTAAAATCCCCACCTTCTATTCTGAGCGGATGTCCATCAATGAGAGCATCTGCTATTTTCTTCCTGGCAATCTCGTAAATTCGTTGAACGGTTGTTCTTGCGATCTGCATAGATTCTGCACACTGTTCCTGACTATAACCTTTCTTGTCCAAAAGACGAATTGTCTCGTACTCATCTACCGTCAGAACAATGGGTACTTTTTTCTCAGTATCATCTGCCGGAAAGAATTCTAAAACATTCGGGAAATGGCAGACTTTCCTGCATTTTACTGGTCTCGGCATAAACTGCTCCTTTCTCGCTTTTCTTATATATTAGCTCTATAAAAGGCATATGTCAATAACGTTTTTTGACATATGCCTTTTACAATCAGCTACTGTTCCTGCAGTGTATGTCCATCCCACGGAACACGGAAGGTCCAGAATAGTTTGATGGCTTCATGCAAGGACGATGCTCCGGCACTAACTAAATAATCAGGGTTCCGTGTCCCTACTGTCCGGAAATAGGAAACCGCAAATCCGCTTTTAAGGGAACCAGCATTCCGGTGGTGGAAACCTTTATAATAAATGCTCCGGTCTTCTTTGTAATAACTGGATTTACCATAGCAAATTGAAATGGGCCTGCTGCCACCACAATGATATTTTTCTTTACACCAATCATATTGGCTGCCATTCCAACACAATGATCCAGATTTGCCCTTAATGTATCAAGCAGATCTGTAATTACCTGTTGGTCTGCCTCCGTTGCATCTGTAGATTTCTGAGCGAGAAACAATGGGTCCCGCATAATTTTTTTCACCATATTCTTATCCTCTAATTCCAGTTTTTCCAAACATCCGGCAGATAACCCAGGGTTGATTGCTTACCATTTCTAACCACTGGTGTCTTAATCACCTTCGGATTTTCAAGAACCTTGTCAAGCTTATCATCAGCTGCAATATACTTTATAAGGGCAAGGGAATGATAAAAGAGATATATTTCGCCTTGTTTATTCTTGTAGCAACCAATCGGCTATGTCGTGGATTTCGATTCCTTCATAACTATATTTTGGATGCTTGGTTCTGGCAATAATCATTTTCGGATAAGCATCTCGGATCTGAAGCAGAGGAGAGCATTCTCTCTCAAATGTTTCCTGTCCGGAAATGTTGTCGCTGACCTGAATATAAATCTTCTCGCTGCCTCTCTGAGCAACAAAGTCGATCTCCTTTTGATAGAGCTTGCCGACATAGACATCGTATCCACGGCGAAGAAGCTCGATGCAAACGATGTTTTCATATACTCTGCCGTAATCCATATTTCTGCTTCCCAGTATTGCATATCGAATACCACTGTCACAAAGATAGAACTTTTCAGAGCTTTCAAGGTATTTCTTGCCTCGGATGTCGTATCTCTTAATATCATAAAATACAAAAGCATTGCACAAATACTTAATGTACTTGCCGACGGTTACATGATTGGTTGGAGTCTCATTTGCTGTCAGCAGCTGACTGACCTTATTAGGAGAAGTCAAGTTGCTGATATTATCCATAAGAAACTCGCTCAGACGTTGTAAAACCAACGTGTCCGGGAGTGCATATTTCTGCACCAAATCCCTTGTAACAATCGTTTCGTAGACCTCTTTGATATAGTTTGTTCTGTCTTTTTCGGTTCTGTAAGCGTAAGAACCTGCTAAACCGCCCTTGATAGCGTAATCATCAAAGAGCTTATCTTTATCACTAACATCATCATAATACTGGCAATATTCCTGGAAGCTGAAAGGAAACACATGAATTTCAATATATCGTCCGGTAAATAGAGTTGCCAGATCCGCACTCAACAGGAAAGCATTGGAGCCGGTTACATAGATGTCGTATTTTCCCTTAGAGTACAGGCTATTGATTGCCAACTCAAACTTGGGACACATCTGAACCTCGTCTACAAACAGGTAGTTCGTTTTACCTTCCTGATAATGTTCTTCCACATAGGCGTGTAAGGCATGGTATTCCTTGATTTCTTCATACGCCAAATCCATGAAGTCAATAAAGATAATATTGATGTTTTCAAAATTACTTTTCAGATACTCAATATACGCCTGCATCAGCTTGGACTTACCGGATCGACGAATGCCCGTGATGATCTTGATGTCAGGAGTACCATTCAGTTCAATGATTCTGTCGAGATACTTTGCTCTTGTAATTGTTTTCATATCGTCACCCGCTTTCAAAAGTCGAAGATTTTTATTTTTTTGAAACTGCTTCGATGTACTTATTATACCGTCTGCTAATAGTATATGCAAGAGATCGCTTTCAAAAACATAAAATATTTTAATTTTTGAAAGCAGATACTATGTAAAGGCAATCCGAAGATTGCCCCAGGCATTATGCCTGTTCTTTGTTATACGGGTTCGTTGTCCTCATCATCAGCGATGAAGCCTACATCATCGTCCTCGTATTCCTCACTGTGGCCATAGTCCTCGTCATCGTCCACATAATCAGCATCCGGATCAGGCTTTGCCGCTTCCTGTTCCTTCTTCTTTTCCTGGAATTCCCCTGGTCGTGGCAGGAATGCTGAGATTACAGACGAAGAAAAAGCCTGGATCATTAACATTGCCTGCCAGAAGCCAATTGATTTTGGATATGCTGCTGAAGCAGCTGGATACACAAGACTTTCCACCATTTCACCACTTTACAACTTTATAAATGATAGACTTGTTGATGAATCAACTGATTTAAAGCCTTTTCACAGCAGTTGTTTTTATGTGTGTTTCGATATTTTTTACGAAAGTGGCAAAAAATATCTGGCTGCGAATCCCCTGACTTAAGTAAAGCGGACATTCGCAATCCGCTTCGCTACTTGCTCATGAACGCAGTCGCTTCGCGATCTGTCAGTGGGAGCTTTCAACTCCCACTGACATAAGCATCCCACTCACCCACCGCTTAGTGCCCCACACACTTGAAGTGGGGGAATGCTTATCTGCGTTCAAATCGGAGCGTGACTGTGACTTTTTTATTTATTCATGGGCATGATTTTTCTATCATTCCTTCTTGGAAAAATGTGATTTTATCACGGAGAGTTCCTCCGAAACAGGTTATACTACAAATACAAAATACAAGGAGGTATTCTTATGAGGCTGAAAGATAAAGTTGCAATCATCACCGGAGGCAGCCGTGGCATTGGCTACGCTACCGTAGAGAAATTTTTGAAGGAAGGGGCTACGGTAATCTTGACCGCAAGCTCGCAAGGTTCTGCTGACAAAGCGGTTGCGCAGCTGAAAGAAAAGTACCCTGATGCAACAGTTGCGGGAATCAGTCCTAACCTGTCCAATTTGGAATCTGTCCGCAATGCTTTCCGAGAAGCTGCCTCAAAATACGGTTGCATTGATATTCTGGTGAACAATGCCGGTATATCCGAAAGCACTCCCTTTACCGAGTATACGGAGGAAACCTTTGACAAGGTTATGGATCTGAATGTAAAAGGCGTGTTCAATGCTACAAAAGCCGCCAGTGAGTGCATGATTGCAAAAGGTCACGGTGTTATTCTCTCCAC
The DNA here is from genome assembly GCF_032490495.1 of Pilosibacter fragilis. NCBI lineage: Bacteria > Bacillati > Bacillota > Clostridia > Eubacteriales > Clostridiaceae > Pilosibacter > Pilosibacter fragilis. The sequence continues at coordinate 7,241 of NZ_JAVYJB010000031.1, forward strand.
CTCCTCAATGGTTAGCATTTACGGCCAGCCTAGTGGCTTTGCATATCCCACATCCAAATTTGCTGTCAATGGCCTGACGGTTTCCCTTGCCCGGGAATTGGGTCCGAAGGGTATTCGAGTGAATGCAGTCGCTCCCGGGATTACCTTGACCGATATGATGAAGGCTGTTCCCAAGGAGGTAATTGATCCGCTCATCAATCAGATTCCCCTGCGCCGCCTGGGTCAGCCGGAGGATATTGCCAATGCATTTGTATTCCTGGCATCTGATGAAGCATCCTATATCACAGGTGTTGTACTCAGCGTAGACGGTATGGCAAGAACATAAAAATCGGAAACAGGGCAGCTGGAAACGGCTGCCCTATCTTCAAAATATGGAGGTCTATACATGAAAAGATTTATTCCCATTTTAATGATGCTTCTACTTTTAACAGGTTGTGGAGCCCAGTCATCTGAAACTACCTATCGACAGATTTCCATGGAGGAAGCTGTCACGATGATGGAGGAGGAAACCGAATACATCATCCTCGATGTACGGACTGCTGAGGAATATAGTGAAAAGCATATTCCAGGTGCGATTAATATTGCCAACGAATCCATCGGCACAGAGGACATTCCGGAGCTGCCGGATAAAGATCAGTTGATTCTGGTATACTGCCGCAGCGGTAATCGGAGTAAGCAGGCCTCTGAAAAGCTGATAAAACTGGGCTACACCAATATCGTTGAAATCGGCGGTATTAATAGTTGGCCCGGTGAAACCGTCGCCGGCGATAAGTGACAAAATCACGGAAAAAGCAACGACTACTGGATATACTAAAGCCATAAAAAAGAAAACAGGAGGACTTAAATATGTCTGCTATCAATGTAAATAAAAACAATTTCAATCAAGAGGTTTTGAACTCGGACAAGCCCGTCCTGATGGATTTTTGGGCTCCCTGGTGTGGTCCTTGCCGCATGGTAGTTCCTCTGGTAGAGAAAATTGCCGAGGAGCGCTCCGATATCAAGGTTGTTAAAATTAATGTGGATGAGGAACAGGAACTGGCTATGCAGTTTGGTGTGATGAGCATTCCCACTCTGGTGGTTATGAAGAACGGCAAAGTCGTAAATCAGGCCACCGGTGCCAGACCTAAGGCTCAGATTCTCGCCATGCTGTAAGGAGGTGCAAAGATGGGATTCTTCGATTTCCTGAAAGGCCCTGACATCAATCAGGGTGTCAAAGAATATAGCGTTACGGATGGCGCAGTCCTGCTGGATGTTCGTACCCCTGGCGAATACCGGCAGGGGCATATCCCCGGCAGTAAAAATATTCCTTTGCAGTCCATTAACAAAGTGGCTGGCGTGATTGACAATAAAGCTACCCCCATTTTTGTTCATTGTCTCAGCGGCGCAAGAAGCCGTCAGGCAGCTGCTATTTTGCAGCAGATGGGTTATACCAATGTGAAAAACATAGGCGGAATTTCCGCTTATGCAGGAAAGGTGGAACGCTGATATGAAAGTTGTTATTGTAGGTGGTGTGGCAGGCGGTGCTACTGCTGCCGCCCGTATTCGCAGACTAAATGAGCAGGCAGAAATCGTAGTTTTTGAGCGCTCGGGGTATATCTCCTATGCCAACTGCGGTCTGCCTTACTATATCGGAGATGTAATTACCGATCCGGAAGATCTGACCCTCCAGACACCGGAGAGCTTCTTCTCCCGGTTCCGTGTGAACATGAAGGTACGCCATGAGGTCACGGCTATCCATCCTGACAAAAAGACCGTTTCCGTCAAGAATCTGCAAACCGGAGAGGAATTCGAGGAAAGCTATGACAAGCTGATTCTTTCTCCCGGTGCCAAGCCTACCCAACCCAGGCTTCCCGGCTTAGGTCTTGATAAGCTGTTCACCCTGCGCACCGTGGAGGACACCTTCCGCATCAAGGATTACATCAATATAAACCATCCTAAGTCTGCCGTACTGGCAGGTGGTGGCTTCATTGGGTTGGAGCTGGCAGAAAACCTGCGTGAACTGGGAATGGAGGTCACCATTGTCCAGCGTCCAAAACAGCTTATGAATCCCTTTGATTCCGATATGGCTGCTTTTATACACAATGAAATGCGCAAGCACGGTGTTAAGCTGGCACTGGGTCATACCGTGGAAGGGTTTGCGGAAGTGAGCGGCGGCGTGGATGTGCTGCTGAAAGACGAACAGCCTCTCCATGCGGATATGGTAATCCTGGCCATTGGTGTTTCTCCCGAAACCACCCTTGCAAAAGATGCCGGGTTAGAACTGGGCATTAAGGGAAGTATTGTGGTCAATGACCGGATGGAAACCTCCATTTCAGACATCTATGCTGTGGGTGATGCGGTGCAGGTGAAGCACTTTGTCACAGGGCAGGATGCTCTGATTTCTTTGGCGGGCCCTGCTAACAAACAGGGACGAATCGCTGCGGACAACATCTGTGGTGGAGACAGCCATTATACCGGCTCCCAGGGAAGCTCTGTCATCAAGGTCTTTGGCATGACTGCCGCCACTACCGGCGTGAATGAGGCCAACGCCAGAAAAGCAGGACTGGATGTTGATACGGTTATCCTGTCGCCTATGAGCCATGCGGGCTACTACCCTGGTGGGAAGGTCATGACCATGAAAGTGGTTTTTGAAAAAGAAACTTATCGCCTGCTGGGTGCTCAGATCGTAGGTTACGAAGGTGTGGATAAGCGCATTGATGTACTGGCTACCGCTATCCGAGCAGGAATGAAAGCCCCAGAGCTGAAGGATCTGGATCTGGCCTACGCACCGCCTTATTCCTCTGCGAAAGACCCGGTAAATATGGCTGGCTTTATGATTGAGAATATCGCAAAGGGTATTCTGAAGCAGTGGTATCTGGAAGATACAGATAAACTTCCTCGTGACGGAAGTGTAACTCTGTTGGACACCCGCACTGTGGAAGAATTCACCCACGGACACATTGACGGTTTCTTAAATATCCCAGTGGACGAGCTGCGGGAGCGGTTGGATGAACTGGACAAGCATAAGCCTGTCTACGTCATCTGCCAGAGCGGCCTGCGCAGCTACATTGCCTATCGCATCCTGGCCGGAAACGGATTTGACTGCTATAACTTCTCCGGCGGCTTCCGGTTCTATGATGCTGTATTCAATGATCGCTGCCTCATTGAATCCGCCACCGCCTGCGGTATGGACAAATAACAATAACCCCTTCTCAGATTCCACAGGAAATGAGAAGGGGTTATCCTTTAGTAAATGATAATTCCAAGCACAGCCGAGGCGATAATCAGCAGGCTTAGCTGTTGCTTAGGCATTTTGCAGTTCCTCCAATGCAGCTTCGTCTGTAACCTCCACTGTTCCACGAGTCAGCTTGACCATACCCTCGTTCTGGAAATAGTGAAGCATTCGAGTAACTACCTCACGGGCGGTACCCATGTGGCCCGCAATGGTTTCATGGGTAATCTTGAGGATGTTTGTTCCCTCTAAGCTGCATTCCTCCAGCAGAAAGCCTGCCAGCCTTTTATCAAAGCTTTTCCACATGATCTGCTCCATGAGCCACATAACCTCAGAAAAACGGGTAGCCATAATTTCGTTGGTAAAATTAGCTACCACAGCAGACTCTTTCATTAAGCGTCCATAAATGTCAGCAGAAATAACCCACATCGTGGTATCCTTCTGCGCCTCAATGGTGATCTCAAACTGAATGCTGTTCATCATACAGGAGGCGGAAAACAGGCAAATATCCCGATCAAACAAACGATAGAGGCTAATCTCCCGTCCTTCATCGGAAAGAATATAGGCACGAAGCTGTCCGTTTCTTACCAGCAGAAGACCAGTACACTCCATAGTTCCGTTGTGAATCACAGTCCCTTTGTCCACTTTTCGTAAAACTGCATTTCGCTCCAAAATCTGCTGCTGGGTCGGTGTCAGTTTGTTCCAAATTGGAAAATAAGATGAAAAATCCATGGGTACACCTCCTTGAATACACATAGTATAAAATAATTTATGGCATATGTCAATAACTCCGTTGACATATGGGAAAGGGAGATGTGCAATGATCGTATAAATGGCATATGCCGCAAATAATGTGGAGGCGAATCTATGCCAAGACCGAGAAAATGTAGAAAAGTATGTTGTCTGCCAGATAATGATGGTTTTGTTCCGGTTCGTGGCGGCGAGGAACTGACTCCCATTGTCCTGAATATGGATGAGTATGAAGCCATTCGCCTGATTGACCGTGAAGGTTTTTCTCAGGAGCAATGCGGAGAATATATGCGTATTGCCAGAACAACGGTTCAGCAGATTTATGCAACTACCCGTAAAAAATTGGCGGATGCGCTGGTTGAGGGACTTCCTCTGCGAATCGAGAAAGGGGATTTTGTGCTCTGCAGCGGAAACAGCGCAGCCTACGGGTGCAGAAATTGCTATCAGCAAAAAATCCATCCGATGCTTTCGAAACACTTCATCGAGTGGGTCTATGTCCAGACCGAAAACGGTGGACAGCGCAAGGCTCTGAAACCCGATGACAAACCCAATGTCACCTTCTGCTTGGGAGATGATAAAGCTGTTGCGGTTTACGCCTATTGCAATCTCCACGGCCTGTGGATGACTGAAGTGTAAAAAGTATGCCGCCTGTCGGTTTCCGGCAGGCGTTTTTTTTACAGGAGGATACCTATGAGTCAAGACAATGCCAGCTTTACCTTTTTACATCGCATAGAGGAAGTAGAACTGAACATTGAGGATGGACGCTGGCAATCTGCTTTGGCATTGGCGCTGACTTTGCCTGATATTTGCGGCGGCATTGCTTTCCCAGAAATTGTAAAGCGTTATCGGGATGGACGTGCTGTTCTGGACAGAAATCAGAGACCAACCCGTGATGTAGGAAATCAATATATTCGTTGGTTTAATACATACGCAGCACCTTTCTTTAAAGTCTCTGCGCAGGATATCTCTCCCTATATCTGCGGAGAACGATGCTGGCAGCTTCGATGCGAATACCTGCACCAGAACAAAGGCTTTGCAAATACTGAGGACAATACCTCGATTCGTTTTCACTTGGGTGTGAATTGCGGAACCTCAGTTTGCCAACTGGATAGAATAAGTTCTGCCAACAGCCTCACGGACATCCGTATTGATATTGAACAGTTTTGCCGAAGAATGTGCCGAGCGGTCAGAGCTTATTATGAAGCAGTACATACAGAGAAAGATTTCAACCTTTATAATACGCCTGTTCTGGATTTTATAAAGGCATCACAAGATGAAAAATCAAATGCTACGATTGCCATTATGTGCAGTGATTCGACCTATGGGAACGGACTGAGACTGGTACTTCAAAACTTATCCAAACATATCCTTGTATTTGAAACCCCGGAAGCTGCAAGAAAAGAACTTGGCAAGAAAAAGCCTATGCTTTGGATTGTTACAGAACCTATGACAAAAAAGCCAGATCAGCCATGGAGGGCAGATAAAAGAACACCCGTGATTCTTCTGTCCAATCAACCGGAATCAGAAATAGCGATTGAAAAGAATGCGGGTAAATTGACTGTCTTGCCCTTGCCTGTTCTGCCGGAAACTCTCCGTAATGCACTTAAGGCTTATCTTTTGACAAAGGAGGATAAGAACTAAGAATGATTATTATTATTTTTTCACTTATCCTGTTGCTTCTTGCTTATTTCCTCTATGTCCAAAAGAAAAAAGTGATATCACTTCAACAGCAGATTAGTGATCTCCAGAGTAAAATTAGTATACTTGAGAAGCAAGACCTTGCCGCTGAACAGTATAACGATTCTCTCCGGCAGGAAGCAAACACGGTTCATTTATATGCTTCTCTCTCGCTGGAGGAGACAAGAAAAACATCCATAAAAGATAAACAGTCTCAAATCATCCGTTCCAGTGAACATATCCTCGAGTTACTTAATAACGAAAAAGTTTAGTGCGGCAGCAATGCAGCTCTTTTTATGTGATATCATCACCGAAATGTTATTTTAGATTGGCTATACTATAATCAAACAAAGGAAAGGAGCTGGCAATATGGCAGTTATCAATATTAATAGAAATCAATTTGAAGAAATGGTGCATAGCGGAAAGACTGTTCTGGTGGAGTTTTCAGCTCCCTGGTGCGTATATTGCCGCCGTCTGGCTCCGGCATTGGAAAGCGTGGCTGAGGAATATAAGGATACGCTGGTATTCACTGCGGTTAACATTGATGATGAGCCGGAATTGGCTGAGGCCGAAGCTATAGAAGTTGTCCCTACTCTGCTGATCTATCACAGCGGACAGGCTCTTGGCTCTATCATCGCTCCGGAATCCAGGGCGCAGTTGGTGGCGTTCATTGAAGAAACTTTACAGCACCAGACGCAGGAAGCAACTACTGTGCAGCATATTTACGACATGATCGTGGTAGGAGGCGGTCCCGGCGGCTATACCGCAGCCCTTTATGCCGCCAGAGCAGGTATGAACACCGTGGTTTTAGAGAAGTTGTCCGCTGGTGGGCAGATGGCTCTGACCGAGCAAATCGACAACTATCCCGGCTTCGAGGATGGTATCGACGGCTTCTCCCTGGGAGAAAAGATGAAGCGAGGAACGGAACGATTTGGAGTGGAAACCAAGCTGACTGAGGTGCTGTCCCTGGAACTGTCCGGTTTTATAAAGAAAGCGGTGACCAGCGAAGGTCCTATGTACGCAAAGACCATTGTGCTCGCTACCGGAGCTGGCCCCAGAGAGCTGGGTGTTGATGGTGAACAGGAGTTAATCGGTAAAGGTGTCCACTACTGCGCAGCCTGTGACGGAATGTTCTATCGGAACAAAACGGTTGTCATCGCAGGAGGTGGCAATACCGCTGCGGCGGATGCCCTTATCCTCTCCCGTATCTGCAAAAAAGTCATCGTCGTTCACCGAAGAGATACCTTAAAAGCAACAAAGATCTACCATGAGCCTTTGATGAAAACGGAAAATATAGAATTCCTCTGGGACAATGAGATCGTCACACTGCTCCATAACGAAAAGCTGACCGGTATCCGGACTCGGAATGTGAAAACCGGAGAGGAAAGCACGCTTGCTTGCGACGGTGTGTTTGTCAGCGTCGGAAGAAAACCTTCCACCGAATTGGTGTGAAGTGCTATACTAACGTTGTAACAGTAGTGGCTAATAAGATATAATAAATCCAATAGAGAAAAGAGGTAATTATCATGCCACAAAGTTACACACCCGAATTTAAGAAAAAAATAGTA
>NZ_JAVYJB010000032.1:0-13898 GCF_032490495.1 Pilosibacter fragilis
CTGCTCATGAGAGTTACTGAAAAAGACTCAGCCAATCTGCTTGAGCTTATTCATAAGCGTCGCAAGCACTCATCCACGATCTTCTGTTCCCAGTATCTTGAGGAAGACTGGTACCAAAAACTTGGTGGTAAGGACAACCCTCTCACAGATGCCATCATGGATCGAATTTCATTCGATTCATACAAGATTCCGATTATGAGTCTTGACCCAGAAAAGGATATTTCCATGAGGGAGGTTTATGGACTTGATCCATCTCAGGCACAATAACATACAGGCGGCTTCGCCGCACATAGCAAGAACCTAAAGCGGTTTCCGCCTATCCGGACAGGTGGTTTCCATTTTTCCGGACAGACGGCTTCGCCGCAACGGAATATTCATCAGAATTATCTGCCTCATTTTACTCTAAAATGACGGAGATTTCAATGGGATGAGGCAGATAAATTTTCCGGTCACTATGACTGAAATAATAGTATGCACACCTACCACACAGAATATTCAAGAGGTCGCTTTCAAAAACACAAAATATTTTATTTTTTGAAAGCAGATGCTATGTAAAGGCAATCCGAAGATTGCCCCAGGCATCAAGCCTATCCTGTTTACACAGGTTCATTATCATCTTCATCGACGGAGCTATCTGCATCATCGTCCTCAAACTCCGGATCGTACCCATAGTCCTCGTCATCGTCCACATAATCAGCATCCGGGGCAGGCTTTGCCGCTTCCTGTTCCTTCTTCTTTTCCTGGACTTTCTTAAATACGAAGAATCCACCACCACAGGCAAGCACAATCAGAGTAAGAATCGCTGGGAGCATATTCGTGGATTTTGGCTTTTCCTCCGGCGCCGGTTCTGTAATTTCAGGAACTGTTTCAACCACTTCCGGCTTTGTTTCCTCAATCGGCTTGGTGAACTCTGCAACTTCTTCCTCGTCCATCAGCTTGAGCAGGTCAGCTTCATCCACCTGATTCAGAAAATGCACGGTTTCCCTTAATCACTATATCAGAAAAGAATATAGGCTCTGCTTCCTTATAATTGTCTTTCAAAAATTCATATAACATAAACCTCATTCCTTTCCCCTAAATATTTATAACCTATATGGTTATTTTTGTTAATTATATTCTATATCCTGTTTTCACGATCTGGCAATGTAATTTTAGCACTATGGTTAGTATATCCAAAGCAGAATAAAACATAAAAAAAGATCTGTCACCCTTAGGATTCTTCCCAAAGCCAACAGATCTTACATTTTCCCTTACATCTTTATACTCTTTGCCAGACTCGTCAGCAAAGCTGCCATCTCCGGATTAACCTTTTTTCTTTCTAACCCACGTTATTTTGCAGCCACGGTTACCACTGTTTCCTTTTTTTTCGACATAAGCCAATAAAACATAGAACAAAATATTAATGCAAATACAACGCCAAAAACATTCTGAATCACTCTAAGACCAACTGCTCCTTTTAGTCCATAACTCTCTGTAGCAATGGCCAAAGCACCAAATGTGTTAAATACTGCCTGCCAGCCATATTTTGCAGAAAGTCCTACACCAATTCCGCCAAGGATTCCTATGTATGTATAGATGGATGACGGAAGCAGAAAATATAGTACTGTAAAGCATATTACACCTGCAATATTTCCGACAATCCTTTTGCGGACTCTGTATTGCATGTCCTCCATAAATGGTAAGATTGCTGACATTGCCGCAATTCCAGCCCACATTGCCCGTGGCATATTGCAGAGTTCCGCAATGCAGAGTACTGCCGGTACGCATATGATCTGACATAACTGCCACTTTGTTCTGGAAGAAGATATATCAAATTCCTGTACCAAATCATTCAAATTTCTTTTATACGTTCTGTTTTTATGATTTCGATAAAATACGAAGCAGGTAAGTGCTGCACCTAATGCCATTCCGGTTAATCGCATCTGATAACTTTTTCCTGTTACATCATATCCATACAATAACAGATAACCAAGAACCAATGTGGATTGGTTAAACATGAATGGGTTATGACATCCGAACAGAATCAGCACTGCCATTGCCGCAATATTTAACAGCATTCCAAGTACCGGTGAAAGCTGGTTTGCTAAATGCGGACATACAGTCATAATTACAAAGAACAAAGCCAAAAGCATCGTAGATTGTCCGGTGTGGATCCCCAGATCCGCATTCCGAAATACCATAAGGCATAATAAAACTACTACACCCACAATACTATTCTCATTTCCAAATAAGATACTGAAAATAGTAACAAATAAAAAACAAAATGCCATTGTAACAGCTATCTTTACCAAATATACCAGTATATGATATGATTTTTCTTTCACTGTTTCACTCTTTTTCAACAGATTTTTAGAACCTGCCTGATTTAACTGCAATTCCTGATAAAATGTCATGTAATTCCTCCTCTATCTGTTTTTCTTAAACTTATATGGCCTCATCTTTCTGTATTGGAAGCTCTACAACAAATCTGCATCCACCATATTCCCGGTTTTCTGCCTTGATTGTCCCGCCAGCACTATCTACGATCCGTTTCACAAGTGCAAGGCCGAGACCATTTCCTTCTGCTTTGTGAGAACCGTCTGCCTGATAAAATTTATCAAATATTCTGGTTTTCACATCATCCTCTATTCCCGGTCCTTCATCTTCCAGAATAAACATTACAGAATCCTTTTCCTGCTTCAGAAACATCATAATTGTCCCCTTTGCAGGACTGAACTTAATCGCATTATCTAAAAGATTTATCCATATATGCATAAAAAGTCCTTCATTCCCAGTATATTTAACTTCCTCCAGCTCTACCTGGAAACCAATTTCTTTTTCTGTCCATTTTGTCTCCAGGGAGAGAAATGCCTGACGGATCTGTTCATCCAAACGATATTCTGTTTTTTTCATTGGTATGTTCTGATTCTCTAACTTGGATAACAGCAAAATATTTCCAACCAATCCGGAAAGCCTCTGGGTATTAAACAGGATTTTTTCTACATATTCCTCTTGCTCCTGAGACAGTTCTTCTCCCTGAAGAAGCATTGTATACCCTTCAATGGCATTGATCGGGGTCTTAAACTCATGAGAAACATTGGAGACAAAATCCATCTGCAGTACTTCTGTTGCTCGAAGCTCTTTTGTCATCACATTAAAACTCTGGTAAGATTCTCCAACTTCTGCGATACGGCTGTTCGTTTCCAAGTGCTGTTCAAAATCTCCCTGCGAAACTTCCTTCATTGCTTTACTGAGTCTGGTAATTGGTTCCAGCAACCTTGCATTGATAAAGGAAGTAATCAGCCCTGCAATCAATGTATTAAAAATCAAAAGCCAGCCAAGCACAGATATGCTACCAGGCAGATTAAAAAAATGATTCAAAAAAGCAAATAATAACGCAGATATGACTGTTGAAAATACAAGTGCCAGCCAGATTGCACCAGTCAGACAGGATCGGATCCGCAATCCTTTTTCTTTCTTTTGTTCCATTATTTTTTCACCACCTTGTATCCAATTCCACGCATTGTTACGATTTCAAAATCAGGGTTATCTTTCAAACGCTCCCTGATTCTTCCTATATGTACCTCTATCGTATGTGGGTCTGCCTCCGTCTCGTATCCCCATACTTCATCCATCAACTGTTGTTTTGTAAATGTTCTGCCTGGCGAAGCTGCAAGCTTATATAAAAGCAGGAATTCTTTTTTAGGCAAAACAAGACTTTCCTTATCAGTTGTAACCGTCATTGCATCATAATCAAATTCTGTTGAACCGATCACAATTTTGTGTTCATTCAGTATCTGTGCACGGCGAAGCAGTGCTCCGACTCTTAAAACCATTTCATTCACATTTACCGGTTTTACCATATAATCGTCACTTCCCGAAAGAAATCCCTGGCGCATATCATCAAAGGAACCTTTCGCAGTGATCATAAGTACCGGTATCTGATATCCTGCTGAACGGAGTTCCGACACCAGTTCATAACCATCCATAACCGGCATCATAATATCGGAAATGATCAGATCAATATACTCTTTATCCAATATTTCTAATGCCAGTGCTCCATCTGATGCACTTTTGACCTGATATCCATTCTTCTCAAGCACTTTTTGGAATAGCTGGCTTAATTCTTTATCATCTTCTACAATTAATATTTGAAACACGATCTTCTTCCTCCTTTATCAGAACAGATATCTTGCCCATCCAAGCAGATGCTGTACCAAAAGTATGTTTCTCTGACGCTTCTTTGTCAATTCAATTGGCTCTACATGATACGGATCACGATAGGTTCCATCTTCCAATACCTGTCGGGACACTCTTTCATATTCCATCATGCCTTCTTCCAACTGTTTATTAATCTCTTTGCTACGTATTACAAGCATCAGTTCCGTATCCAGATACGTGCTTCTCATATCCATGTTAAAGGAACCGATTACGGATAGATCATCATCAATCAGGATGCTTTTTCCGTGGTAAGAATAGCCGCCTTCATACTCCCAGATATCAATTCCTGTATTTAAAATTCTGTTTCTGTTTCTCGCATAATCAGCAGAACCAAACGGATTTCCATTGTTGGCAACCGAATTGGTCATGATAGAAAAATCCGGAACTCTCTCCGCAATCTCTTTCCATGTATTATACATCATATCATTGCAGATAATATATGGTGTATGAATTTTCACGCGCTCTTTTGCATTTTTCATTAGTTCTCCCAGTTGATACCAGACTACTGGTTCCTTGGGACCTGTGTGGATAGGATTTGACACTAATGCAATCTTTTCTGTCTCAAAAGTTTCGTCCGTGTAATCGGTATCGCAGATTCTTTCCTTATTCTCTTCAAAATATTTCTGATAGCCGTTCTGCAGCTCTAAAACTGCGTTCTTTACAGATTTTCTATTTGCCAGTTTTTTATTGTCATGAAAATAACCACTGTCTTCTTGTTCCCATATTGTTTCAAAATACTCTAACAACTGGTTAACTGAATTTTCTTTCTCAGGTTCATCGCAAACCACTAACACATCTCTATCATAGTTCTTATGTCCCAGAAAATCACCCAGGAAATAATTGTATGTATTTCTTCCACCAAGAATATATGTCTTACCATCTGCAATCAAATATTTATCATGCATTCTCCCCATCATCTTCCATGGTTTCAACGGATTGGCCTTATTATACAGTTTAATTTCAACATTCTCATGGGAAGATAATCCATAGAAATACGGATTGCCTTCCATATCAACCCAGCTCTCCATTCCATCTACTAACAGACGAACATGCACACCTCTGTCTGCCGCATCATGCAGTGCTCCTAAGATCAATTTTCCACTTTCATCTGATTGAAATGCAAAAGTAGAAAGAATAATGTCTTCTTTTGCATTTCGGATCAAACGCACTCTTTGTAAAAGTGCTTCTGGATTTTTTTCTATGATCACTGCTCGTTCCATATTCTCGCTGCGTTCGTTCCACGAATCATTTTGTGTTTCTTTTTTAATGGTATTAGACACTTCCGGCTGTTTTTTATATGCAATACAGATTCCAAATAATTCATAAAAAGCCACACATAAAAAAATTGACAGTATAACAAAAACAATTTTACATATCTTACGTTTTCCCATCGCACATCACCTGACTTTTTTTCATCTTATGTCTATACAATACAAAGTCAACCTCAATTTTACCTCAACAGAATTAATTTTATCCATGTAAATTTCCTGTACCGGCAATCAGACATAACAAAAACGACCTCTCAAAATCAACTATTTTTTGAAAGGTCGTTTCACTAAATTCTTATAACAATCCAGCAAATAATCTCATAAATAATTGTCCCAGTCGCAAATATGCACTGCGCCCAGTACAATATTGATCTGTTACATCACGACATTCTCCCATCGTTCTTATCAGATCATTTTTAATTTCCACAACTGCCTGACAATCTGCCATGAAACAGCCGTTTTCAAAATGATGATATAAGCTTCTATAATCCAGATTGATTGTTCCACAGGTTGCCATACAGTTATCCACTATACTCATTTTCGCATGGCAAAATCCTGGTGTCCATTCATAAACTCGCACTCCATGTTTAACCAATCCATGATAAAAAGAGCGAGTTATATTATAAATGAATTTTTTATCAGGAATTCCTGGTGTGATAATTCTTACGTCTACCCCTCGCTTAGCAGCCAGACATAACGCATGTGTCATTTCGTCTGTTATAATTAGATATGGTGTCATAAACCAACAGTAATTTTCGGCCTTATTTATCATACTGATATAAACTTCTTCTCCGACCTGCTCATTATCCATAGGACTGTCTGCATAAGGCTGAACAAAACCTGTTTGCTGTGCTTTATAATCGTAATGAATAATGTATTTACTAAAATCAGTATCATTCGTAGCTTTTTCACTAACAGCATTCCACATTTCTAAAAATGTCACTGTAAGTGACTGAACAGCATCTCCTTCTAAACGAATACCGGTATCTTTCCACTGCCCATACGGATGCGTATAATTAAAGTATTCATTTGCAAGATTATATCCACCTGTAAATCCAACTTTTCCATCAATTACTGTTATTTTTCTGTGATCACGATTGTTCAAAAATAGATTTAAGCCTGGCACAAATGGATTGAATACACGACAATGAATTCCTATACTCTCCATCTTTTTTACAAAATCTGTGTTAATAAAACCTATAGACCCCATATCATCATAGAATACCCTGACTTCCACACCGGCTTTTACTCTCTCTTCCAGAACATCCTGAATCTTATGCCAAGCTTCAGCATCTTCTATCGCATGATATTCCATGAAGATAAACTTTTGTGCTTTCGCAAGTTCTTCAAGCTGTGCCTCTAATCCCTTCACTGCTTCATCAAAATACTTGATATCCGTATTCTGATAGATTGGATACCGCGAATTTCTTTGTATGTAACTTGCAATATTTCCTGCTTTCGGAATCTTTTCTTTTATTCTGCTTAAACACTCTTGATTGTCTGGAAGCATTGGTAACAATTTGCTATCAATTTCTGCATATCGCTCACGCATTTTATGCGTGCCACCATTCAAGCCAATCAATAAATACAGGCCTACACCCATAATTGGGAAAATCAGAATTAAAATGACCCAAGGCATTTTCATAGAAGATGTCTTATCTGACGCATACAATCTCAAAACTAAGATTCCACTTAAAATTCTGGTAAATAAATTTATGATTTCTGCATATTCATTCAAGCGTGTTACGATAGTAATAATAAAAATCACTTCCAGAAGAATGCAGATTATGGAAAAGCACAATCGTTTTATTCCATTTTTTGTTTTTGCTTTTCCTTCTAAGGTATCTTGCTTCATATGTATTCCACCTCTTCTTTCTACGTCAGCTCTATATTCAAAATACTATTTATTTTGATAATTGATTCGTTCCCCTTCTATTGTTTTGTTTCAAATTCACATATAATCATACTTTCAAGGACTACATTATTTTCTGGGTATATTCCAGCATTTTTAATATAAAATTGACCTAACACTACATACAAAAGGTATTTACCTTAATTATAACTTTAAATATATCTTATGTACATTATTTTCCATCAAAAAAAGTCCACCCACATCTGGATTTCTCCTAATTCCAGTAGACTCTGTTCTATTTCCATTATTATATTTTTATTCAGCTTTCAAGCTCTTCGCCAGACTCGTCAGCAACGCCGCCATCTCCGGATTTCCCAGAACCTTCATCAAAAGGTCCGCATCCACACCTTCCGGAACAGCCACCGTGTTTGCTGTCTGACCAGCATCTGCACCCTTCATCTGCGGATTAAGATTTTCCCTGTTATAAAACGCATCCTCCATCCTCTGTGCATTCTTTTGCCTGTCCTAGTCAATGATATGGCCATATGCCTCTGTTACCATGTCCGCCTGTGCATGTCCGGAATCGCCCTGAACCGCTTTAATGTCTCCTCCACTGAGCTTCAGCTTATATGTGACACTTGTATGTCGGAGACTATGAAAAACCACATCCGGCAGTCCCTGTTCATCAATAACCTTCTGCATCTGATCACGCAGATAGCTGTCTTCGATCGGAAGACCAAAGGTCGTAGCCATGACCAGATTATAATCCTGATACTCACTGCCAAGAATATCCTTTAATTCATTCTGTTCCTTTTTGATATCGACCAGGATCTGTGCCACAAATCTTTTTCTGTATTTCGATATAAATACTATGTGATACTGGCATTTCCATCGGGTATGTGATAAACTTCTATTGTCCATTTGGACCGCCTCCTTTGATTTTGAGTTTGGCTTGCGACACCATTCTCATCATATCACAGGAGGCTTTATTTTGTTGTCCTCACCGTCTCCACTTATTCCATTCTCCCCAGCATAGCTGGGGGATTAGACTTTTCATTTACAATTCCCATCCCACTGACTATAATAAAGAATGTCCGTTTTCCTGCAAAGGCGCGGAACCATATCCATCTGCATCAGGGCGATATGACAGAAAAATGAACTTAAAAGAATGGAAGAAAGAACAATGGATGTAATTGAAAAATTTGGAAATAGGGTGAGCAGCCAGGCGCTTAAGGATCCGGAAAAAGCGCGTCGGCTGCTTCTTGCGGGATACCGCCTGCAGGAAAAGAAGCTTCAGTTTTTGCCGGATCGGGAGCTGCCGTCGTCGGGACAGTATGTGGCGCGGGTGGTTATGAAAAATATCATTCAGTCGCTGTCGGAACCGGAGAATGCGGCGATGGTCAGCATATTTGTGCCGGGAGAGCTGGTGATGGCGGCAGGGCTGACGCCGTACTCAGTGGAGGCGATGTCCTGTTTTATGGCGGGAACGAAGTGTGAGCAGACGTTTCTTCGGAAAACGGAGGAAGAAGGATTTCCGGAGACGATGTGTTCGTACCACAGGGTGTTTCTGGGGGCGGCGCTGACGGGGATTCTGCCAAAACCGAACTGCATGATTTATACGAACCTTGCGTGTGATGGAAATATGATGACGTTTCCGTATTTAAAGGATAAATTTGAATGTCCAGGCTTTTATATTGATGTTCCGTATGAGAAAAACCGGGAATCGGTTCTGTATGTGGCGGATCAGCTGCGGAAATTGAAACGGTTTCTGGAGGAGACGACGGACAGACGGATTTCGGAGGAAACAGTGCGGAGTGCGGTAGATAACAGCCGGAAAGCGGCAGCGAATTATAAAAAACAGCTTGCCCTGCGGTGTGCGCATGACCCGGTGACCTCTCTGACGAATGAATTGTATGCGCTTTTTATGTGTCATCTGATGGCTGGCTCAGAGACGGCGGTTACCTATACGGAAAAACTTCTGCGCGATGTGCGGATGTCACCGAGGGGAGATGGTCTTTCGGTAATCTGGATGCACATCATGCCATTTTTACAGGAGCCGGTTAAGGATATTTTTAATTATAGTAAGAAAATGCACATCCGCGCTTGTGATTTCATCGCAGATGGTTTTCAGGAGATGCATGCGGAAGACCCGTATGAGGCGATGGCAGAGAAAATGGTCTACTGCATTTACAATGGCAGTGTGAAACAGAGAATTGAGGAAGCGGAACGGCTTGCCAGAATCACGGAATCGGATGGTGCTGTTTTATTTGCCCACTGGGGCTGTAAGGGAACGATCGGTGCATCCAGCCTGATTAAGCAGTCCTTAGAAAAGACAGGACTTCCGACGATGATTCTCGACGGTGACGGCTGCAACCCCGCCAATACCAGCGACGGTCAGGTATCGACGCGGCTTCAGGCGTTTGTGGAAATGCTGGAAAAGGGCAAGGAGGAGAAACACGCATGATTTATTACGTCTGTAAGTACACCCCGATCGAGCTGTTCCGGGGGTTTGGAGAAGAATGTTCTGTTTTGGAGGAAATGCCGGAAAATTTCGAACAGTCGGATCAAATTGCACATGCAAATCTGTGCGGCTTTGGAAAATCGGTCATTCAGGCAGTGCTGGAAGGAAAGGTTGAACAGCTGGTGCTGGTAAACTGCTGCGATTCGATGCGGCGCGTTTACGATATCGTGGAGAGCACGGGAAAATGTAAGTTTTTATATATGCTGGATCTGCCGCATGATGATAATGAATGTGAAAAAGTGAAATTTGCGGGCACGATCCGGAGGCTTAAAAAGGCATATGAGGCATATTCCGGGAAAGTGTTTGATAAACGCGCTTTTATCAAGTCCTTTATTACGCCGGAAATGAACACGGAGCCGTACATTGGTGTGCTGGGCGTGCGGGTCAGCGGCATTCTGGAGGATATGATCCGGGACAATATCCAGATGGATGTGGAAAATCTGACCTGTACGGGTGGTCGGAAACTGTCGATCGTACAGGATGAAATGTGGAATATGGAGGAAGAGGAGCTGTTTCTTTCTTACGCGGACGTCCTGCTGGGACAGATGCCGTGTTTCCGCATGAACCGTTCGATCCGCAGAAACCGTCTGTATCTGGATCCGAATTTAAAGGGAATTATTTATCACACGATCAAGTTCTGTGATTATTATGGATTTGAGTATGCGAGTATCAAGCGGGATATCAAGGTTCCGCTCCTTAAGATTGAGACTGATTTTACGAGCCAGAGCGCGGGGCAGCTTTTGACGCGCATTCAGGCATTTGAGGAGACGATCGAGGGATCAGAGGATATGGATCCGGGAAAAGGTATCAGTGAGGAGGCAAGAAAGAAGATGGAGTCGGGCATTTTTTATGTAGCGGGAATCGACAGCGGTTCGACAAGTACTGATGTGGTCATACTGGATCAGGATGGAAAAATTAAATCGACGATGATTATTCCGACCGGCGGCGGTGCGATGATGAGCGCCGAGAAGAGTCTGGATCTGGCGATTGAGAAAGCGGGAATTAAGAAAGAGGAGATCGTGCGGATCGATACAACCGGATATGGACGATCCTACATTGACAGCGGGGATGACAGCATCACGGAGATTACCTGCCATGCCAAGGGCGCAAATTATCTGAATCCGAATGTCCGCACTATCATCGACATTGGCGGACAGGATATCAAGGCGATCAGCATCGACGGGCAGGGAGCCGTGAAAAATTTCCTGATGAATGACAAATGTGCCGCCGGAACGGGACGTTTTCTGGAAATGATGGCGAAAACGCTGGGACTTTCCCTGGAGGAAATGAGTGTGAAAGGGCTGGAATGGAAGCATAATATCGTGATTTCCAGCATGTGTACGGTGTTTGCAGAGTCGGAGGTCGTGTCGCTGGTGGCACAGAATAAGGATGTGGCAGATATTATCCACGGTTTAAATGTGTCAGTTGCCTCAAAAGTCGGCGCGTTGGCAGCCCGCCTTGGAAAGGATCATCCAGGCGAATATATGATGACCGGCGGTGTGGCGAAGAACCGGGGTATCATCCAGGCATTGGAAGAGAAGCTTGGTGCTAAACTTTATATCTGTGATGAGGCGCAGCTCTGCGGTGCGCTGGGAGCGGCGCTATTTGCTTATGAGAAATGTAAAGGCAGTGCGGAGGAAACGCGATGAAGCGGCCGGGTTAAAACACTTGTATCGATATTTTCGTCAGATATTCACTGGGAGAGGCTGTGGCCAATTCGTCGATCACAGCCTCTTTATGAGAGTATTTGCCGGTTTTAAACTTGTGTTCATCGGTCCAATCAAAGAGTTTTTCGTAGGTGGCTTTCGAGTCATAGTAATTTCCCATTAAGTAAGCAAGTACCTTGCCAGCCCAAAGTGCTGCAACATGGTTTTGCAAGCAATCCGCAACGTTCGCTCCTCCAGTATTCACCTGTAATCTCCATACCGCCATCTTCTCATCTCCCCGCTTTCTTCTTTAGTGCTTATCCACCTTCCGCTTCGGGAACCATCCTTTTGCCACTCTTTTTTCCTGTTCTTTCAATTCCTTAATGCTCCAAAAGCAACTGACGCCCAAAACACCCAGGGAAACCGACCAAAGTATTTCCTGCATTCTTACGGATAGAATCATACACAAAATGCCCACCAGCAAAAATACCGGCCAACAGCGGCTTCCAAAGTAATACTCCGCATATATAACAATAGGATGGAACAATCCAATCAGAAAAAAGGTAAGCACACCAATCAATATCCCACTAAAATTCATCATAACTCCTTGTCCTTTTCCTTATACAAACAGCACATTATCGCAGACCGGCGCAACTTATCTTCTGCGTGCAACAGTCGCCCTCAACAGCATATCCAATATGCGCAAAGAAGAAGTATTGCAATATAGAACTACAACCTTCCTCTTCCATATTTTTTTAATATCTGACACATTTTTACGGATTGCATTTTTTACACGGATCACAACCTGCAGCAATCAGCGCATCCCTACTCTCTGATGAGGATTTTTTATTGCTCTCCTTCATCTGTTTGACCGATGAACAGGACGGCCGATGAAATTTCTTTGTATTGGTATTGAGGATATAGGATTCCGTGCTGGTCTGCTGAGAAGCTGCCTGCTTAACAGCCTGTGTGGCCTGCTCTGTTACTGCCGTCTGGTTTGTTCCAGAAGCCGAGCTGTCACCCGTTGCATAATTGATGTTAATTCCCGGCTGAACATTATAAACGTAAACGCAGCACAAAATACCTTCGCCTTTGTCTTCTACGGATTCCGCTTCCATTAGTACGCCGGATGCTACGAGATTACTGCCTTCAAAAACCGGAGTCACCCGATACAGCACATGATTTCCAGTTTCTTTTACATAGTCCGCTGCCATATTCTCAAACGGCAGCATTCCCTGAACATTCAGATATCTGGTCCCAGTGATTAAGTTCTTCTCGTTTGCATTTTCTGCAGTAAGCTGATAACCGATCAAATGGCAGCGATTATATAAATATTTGCCATCCACATTGTCATATTTGATCGTATGCCAACCAGATGGCTTTACCTGCCCAATAGAGCCGCGCTCTTCTGTCGGCATCAGATCTTTTCCAACTGATGCATAGGCTACACCACATCTACCCAGTGAATCCAGGTCACTATATGTTTCAAAAGAAACTGCCGTCAGATCAGCGTCTGTGAAATACGGCTTGTTATCATTTACTATGGCATACGGTTGCCCAGAATAAGCTGGAACAGAAGCCAAATCAAATACCAATGTACCGGCCGAAACAAGATCAACCTGATGTAACTCTGTTGATGCAGAAACAATCGGTTCCTGCTTTGCCGCCTGCCCGCAAGCAGACATACTTAATGCTACCGCTGATAATAAACCGAATTTCTTTCATTATACTACAGTTTTCCAATTCCTGAAAGAAAAAAGAGGATCCCCGCAAAGAGTTCCTCTTATCATTATCCTATATTTTCGTATTTCCTTAACTTCTTCTCTTGTAAGTTCTTTTTTCCACTTTTTATATTCTTCTCTTAATACTTTACTTTTAATTGCATGGTATTCCGTATTTAAGTCTTTGATTACACTGTCTATTGCTACACATCTTTTACGAATTAAATCAATCACTATCCTTCATCCCATCTTTTTATATTTATCCTGAATTATTCACGGGGCAGTATCTGAACTGGTAACTGTACCATGAATCCCAAAATTGACCCATGTAGCCTAAACATCGCTCAACCAATCTCCAAAAAGGGTATAAAATCCCTGTGGCAGAGTTCTGAGCGGTTATCAAGCTGTCAAGGTTCGTTAATAGTTACTATTCCAGCTGTACATTCAGCTTACCGATATTTGAAAGTGTCTCATAGAATTCATTTTTATAAGGGCAGCTGCTACACCGCTTGAATGTGATATATCTTGCTGAATGAACTACTTTTGCAGCAATCTTCAGCAGTTTTAAACAGACGGTATCAATGCGTTGTTTGCGCATGTTTGCTGATAACGCCAATCGTCTAAACCAATTAAATATGTTATAAGCAAGAGCGTGTACCTGAAGCCTGTTTGCATTTACGATTCTGGTAT
>NZ_JAVYJB010000033.1:0-13867 GCF_032490495.1 Pilosibacter fragilis
TGAAAAAGAGTTAGAGAGTCTTATGCCATGGTCAAAAGATCTTCCGGCTGAGTGTTATAGCAAGCGCCGCAAATGAGCGGCGCTGTATTTGGCGTGGGGCGAAGGATTTGACCTTTACGCATAAAAATTCACCGCAAAAAATCTAAAAAACAGCAGTGCCGCCGCATGTATAAACAACTCATACACGCAGCGGCACCTCTGTTTTATCAGGACCACGCTCTCCCTTAATGCGTCCGTCCTTCCGCCCATCCAGTATTCATATAATGCTCATAGTACTTCCTCAAATCGCTTCCAAACGCGGTCTGAAGATCGGTATTATTCTCTTTGTATACATTCACATCAAACTCCGTGCACCCCTTTCGTCCCTCTGCCATGCCAGAATTATAAAAATGCGTGAACAGTGCCAGCTTATCTGTTCCAATCGCAGTCTGAAGATCCGGATATGTATTGTAGTAATAATCTGGATCAAACACTCTGGAGTAAGAGTTCATCAGATCATAGGTGATCGAAGGTGCTTCTGCTGCCGCGGTGCTGCTGTTTCCTGCAGAACTATTATCTGTCTGGCCCCCCACTGCATACGGGCATACACCGTTCGTATGCAAATGTGCAGGATGCCCGTTACAATGGTAATGATAACTTCCCAGCCCACTCTTATTCTTATTGTCACGATGACCTCCATTAGCATCTGTACGTCCCGAATGAGCTTCGGAGATGATCGTGTTTGCAGTAAAAACAGTAGTCGTTGCCGCGGACAGTGTCATGCATGAAAGGAAAATGATTCCGCACCTTTTCAGTTTATTCATAATACCAGCCCCCTGTATTGTATTTGTTATACTTTATTATAGGACGGACGCTGGCGGGTGTAAACCGTAAAGCGGGTGTATTGCAGAATTTTTCTTTCTTAACAAGCACTGCCCCACCTCTATCCGATTCGAACACAGGTGGGAGGTGGCGGAGGAATTTTTCTTGAAAAGGAATCTCGTTTAACACGTAGACCATACGGCAATACATTGGAATTGCCGGAATTAGAAACATTATTAAAGCTATACCACATGCCTTCTGGAACAGATTGGGAGCACCTGTACTCCATTATAATGAAATATGGGAGACTATGAGAAAGGCTCGGTAAATAAGATTCTTCTATGATAATTAAGGGAGTTAGGCTCTCTTGCAACAGAATTTACGATTCCACTTAAAAATACACAGACCCATTACTAAGCAAAGGAACTGACTATGTAGGGATTCCTGCTCCACTGATCGTTAAAAACTGACCAGGAACCATGAGGTTCGCCTCCGTTACAGTATCTCAGAGACAGCAAAGCTGAATGACCTGCGCCCATATTACTATTTTCGATACATCCTTGCAGAACTACCGAAGCGCAGTGATGAAAATGGAAATATAGATCCCTCAAAACTGGATGATCTGATGCCCTGGTCCTCAGCGCTTCCAGATGCATGCAGGAAACTACGCCGCTGATGAAGCGGCGTTTTATTATTGGCAGGCAAATGGTTTGACGTTTACGCTTTAACGACATTTTTCTATAGGTAGCTGTTATATATAACAAGCGCGACAAGCCTGATTCACAAGCTTATCGCCCTCCTTACTTTCTCTCTTCAATAATTTCATCTAATGCATCCGACAATAGCTTCGCTCGTTCCCACTGCTCGGATTTTGGCTCCGAATAAGTCATAATGTCATTATAACGATATCTTAGTGATACAAGAATATTTATTTGGGATTCTGGGGAATTTTCTGCGTATTTCAGGCTTTCAAAAAGCCATTTAACTGACTGCAGATAATATGAAGTAATAATATCCCGGTCACCATTATAGTATTGGTAAGCCAAGGCATAACAATGAAAATCTTCAGCCAGAAGTCTGGCAAGCGAAGCTTTTCCATAAATTGTATAAGCATCCAAACGAACAGTAATAATATGATCTTTTTCTCTTGAAGATACCAAAGTATTATCCTGGGCACTGGCTTCCGAAACCAAATTTCGGAGTGATTGATCTGCTCTAATATCAAAATCATTCAGATACTGACATGCAATTACTGCTTCAATATCAGCCTTTAACTTGACTGCAGCTTGCTCAGCAGTCCAATTTGTACTAATGGCATATTCACCTGTCATAAAGAGGAACTTTGCCCGCTCCTCAGCAGATATGGACCAGTCCTTTGTCGGGATTTCCAACCGCATTCTGCGAGCCTTTTCTATCTGTTCAGCTTTTACAGCTGTTTCATCCATAAGAGAATAGTCTGAATTTTTAACTGAATAAACCTCCATAGACAATTCATCCCGAATGTCTTGCGGCTCTAATGTTCGAGATGACTCTACATTACTATATTCGTCATCTGAAGATACCACCGTTTTATCGACTATTGTTTCTTCTACATCTATATCAGTTTTCTTTTCTTCCATTTGAGCAGCCTCATCAGCAGGTCCATATGCAATAAATGCCTTTACTGCCGCAGCTGTACGCGCATTTCCATGAACACTCGCCCATACTGCCCCACCAGTAACGCTCAGCATGAGTATAGCTCCAAAAAAGACTTCTCCACTCTGCAAGACAATATCAAAAAGACACCCAAACACTATTACAGTTTTCTGCCATGGACTCTGTGAAGAACTCATCATATTCTTATATTCATCAGTGCTTTTATATCGTTCTTTGACGATATCCCATATTTCCTTCAGGATAACTGTAACAATAATACCGTAAATAGACCATAATAAAAGCCCTGGAACATGTTCCAAGGCCAATTCAAACAAAATACCAAAAATGAGTGCTCCTATAAGTCCAACTTTGAAAATCTTAAAAAAGTGAAATTTTTGCGATATAATCCGTCTGGTCTTATCTATAGGTAGTTTCTGGTGATCGGCCTTTTGAAAACCGGATATACGATTGCTCTTCAACAACTTTTTATTTCCGGGCTTTTTCATGTGCCAACCCCCTCTTCCTAATAAAATCGTACCTTTTAAGGGTAACACTATTTTTCATAGATTGCAAGTTTTTCTTTTGCCCATACACATTTCTGAATATCTACAACAAAAATCTATGATAATAAAAGTACAAAATACATAAATGGTAAAACGTACACCAGCCACTAAAACCAGCCACCTCTCCTAGACGGCCTTAACTGTTCTATTTTATCTTACGACAAGACGTCGGCGTTTTAAGTGACCACGACATAAAATCGCCCAGAAAAATGTGCTATCCTTTTTCTTGGAAACTTTTTCAGGTAATTCCGTCAGAAGATACTCGACATACAGGTACGTTTTCAAGTTATTCACCTTGTCAGTTACGGTGATGCTATATGCAGTTGCGCCTGCCTGAGTTTCTTCCACAACATTATATCTAAAACACTTTCGGATCATACGAATCAGAATCGACAACAGATACTCTGCAATTGAACCATCTCAATTTTCATTCCTGCTGCATTAAATTCTTTAAGCATTTCAAATTCCGCTTTACCTTTCCGCCAATAAGAAGTCTCTCCATATATAAACTAAGACTTTCCAGATCTAAAATGGAAAGTCTTAGTTTATTGTTGTCAGTCCGCCGGTCTCAGCAGAATACAGTTAGCAAATATTTTTCTCGTAGAATCCTTCCTGACTGTATTCTGACCATTTCAGGTACATTTCCTGATAGTTCTGTTTGATGAACTCCTGGATTTTTCGAATTTCTCTATCATTCAGAATTCCACGATTCTGTACCAGGGTGTCACCGTTATCTTTCACAAAGAACTTTGCAGAGCCAGTTTCCGTCAGTTTACGGTCACTGGCGTGCACATGAATACACTCAATAACGCAGTAAGATGTGAAGTAAAGATAATACCCTGCAATTTTGTATTCGTAATACTTCGGCATCTTAGTCCTCCATAAACTTCCGGTTCTTTTCCAGATAGTCTCTCGCGATCCGAACCTCAATATCATCCATGCTGGTCTCCAAAACCTTACCATCACTTGAAAACACTACGGCCCGATCAGGACGATTCAAATTCAAAACACGGAATCCCTCAGCGCAACGGGTAAACGCATAACCATTTACAATCATATCTGCCGCATCTGCAACCTGCTTCACATCAACCATTTGCCACCTCCACGCTTTTGATTGGATTTAAGAACTTATCGACATCGAAATACAAATTTTGGAGAATCGGAACTAAATCAATATATTCTTCTTCCGGTTTCTCGTTGTGCTTATACTTTGCCATAACAACAAGATATCCATTGTCCCACTCTTTCACTGCTGTATATCGTTCCAACGAATACGGAGCAATGAACCGGATCACATGGTTTCCGAACTGGAACACGGTATAGTTTTTTTCATTGCTAAGAGTTGCTACGCCACTCATGCCAATTCCTCCTTCAAAAGTTCCGAAACCATTTTATAGGTTCCATTTATTGTTTCCACTCTTTGATATCAACCATGGTATTGTCTTCCACATTCAGCATACGTCAATATCGCTGTGTAGTCAAGCTGAACCACTATACCATTATAATTCGTCAGAATCCCGTTCCATTACGTAAACGCTATGGAGCGTTTACAATTTAAATAACAAAAAGGAAGCCACCTCTCCGAACTCTCCACCAACCATAGAAAATCCCAAGCGATCGCTCCCTTTTTCTCTCATTCAATATTCACCTATAAACTAAAACTACTACAACCTACAATCAACCTCTCGGTTCCAGTGTTCCCGTACGGACATTAGTGTTCTCTACTCCAACACCACACACCCCACAACGCTCTTCCCAAGATCCTTCACTCTCTCGATCTCCAGCTCCAGCGCACTATACTTAGACATACCGCACTGCTCAACAAACACAACTCCATCGCACTCCGGCAGCTTCTTAACGGTCTCAGCGTCCTCCAGCATGCAGTTTCCAGAGATCACGCGGATTCCACTAAGCTCTTTCTCCAGCGCCTCCGCAGCCCCTCTAAGGATCTCAGGATCCACATCACCGGTAACAAGAATGTTCTTCATTCCATCCGCATAGTTCCTAATATTCGCCGCGATCAGCCCATACTCCGTCTCAGCGTTCACGTTGCATGCGCGTCCCTCAAGACGATTCAGCCATGCGTCGATCGCTCCAGCTTTCTTCCCGCTCTTGGAAAGTCTTCCGAGAACTTTTACCTTATAGCGGGATCTGAGTTCCTTCGCAGAATACAGCTTATCACTCATCACAAACGCAACACAGATTCCAAACACAATAAGGAATCCACCAAGAATTCCACCGAGAATTCCATATTTAATCGCGCTCTTTAACGCCGCACGCTTGGAAGAATCGACTTCCTTCGGCTCCTCAAGTTCATCATATGCAGTCTGCTTTGTCTGTAAACTGTCATTCAGCGTTGTCAACTTCTCGGTCTGCTGGCGCTGAAGTTCTGCAAGATTAAGGTTCACCAGCGCGCTGACACTCTCATTTACGATAGAAACAGTATGTTCCCCAATACTTGTGGCGATCCGGTCATGCATATCGTCTACATGTGCCAGAAATGCGTCAAGAACTTCCTTGGCATCTTCTTTTGTCGTGTGTTTTACATCAATCGTGAGCATGCGGTTTAACTGGCCATCCCGATTCGCACCGATGGTCACTTCTACAAGTTCTTCCAGATATCTCGGCTCCGTCTTTACCTGCTTCGCAACATCCTCAAGAACTGCGCTGCTGGTTAAAAGAGACTGGTATGCCTGAAGGATCGTATCTGTATTATCACGATTCTGATACTCCATGCCCGGCATGATCTGATATCCCGTGGAAACAAACAGATCCGCTCTCGCCTCGCATACATCGTACGGGCTCATGTTGATCCAGATCGAATGATCCAGATATTCCTGCTGGTTCGCAATATCTGTGCGGAGATTTTCCATCTCGCGCTCATACGTAGACTTATTCTTCTCATAGAGCTCCAGATCATTCTGGTAAGTTACTCTCGCTTCCTTCGCCGTCTCCGGGTCATTCTGCTTCCTGTAAGTCATCGCGCCCTTCGCACCGCCAAGCAGAACCGCCATAATAACCGCGACTGCAAGCACCGGTCTCCACTTATAAAGAACCGCAAACATCAGGTCCTTCAGGTCGATCTCTACAACTTCATTCGAATTGTTTTCCATGGTACTCTCCTTCATCTTTATTTCCCAACATGTAAAATTCCACGCAAAAATTATTCCACCGTCACACTCTTCGCCAGATTTCTCGGCTTATCCACATCAAGTCCCTTCGCGACAGATACATAATATCCCATAAGCTGCAGCGGGATCACCGCAAGACTCGCCGCAAACAGCGGATCCGTCTTCGGGATATAGATCACAAACTCCGCGCAGTCCTCGATGCTGTAATTTCCATACGTCGTGAGCGCCATCAGATACGCCCCGCGGCTCTTGCACTCGACCATGTTGCTGACAGTCTTCTCATAGAGATCCTGCTGTGTCAAAACACCGATCACCAGCGTTCCCGGCTCGATCAGGCTGATCGTTCCATGCTTCAGCTCCCCGGCCGCATAGGCCTCAGAGTGGATATAGCTGATTTCCTTCATCTTAAGACTGCCTTCCAGACTCACCGCATAGTCGATTCCACGGCCGATAAAAAACATATTCTGCGCGTTCATCTGCTTCGCCGCGAACCACTGGATCCGCTCCTTATCCTCGAGAAGCTTCTCGATCTTATCCGGGATCGTCTGAAGCTCCGCGATCAGCTCCGCCGCCCTGTCCTCATCGATCATTCCACGGACGCGGGCAAATTCGATGGATAAAATATAGGACGCGATCAGCTGTGTGCTGTACGCCTTCGTCGTCGCGACCGCGATCTCGGGTCCCGCAAGCGTGTAGAAAACATGGTCCGCTTCCCGGGCGATCGTGGATCCGACTACATTGACGATCGCTAACGTCTTAACCCCATGGGCCTTCGCCTCCCGGAGCGCCGCGAGGCTGTCCGCCGTCTCTCCGGACTGGCTTACGATGATCACAAGAGAATTCGGCGCAAACAGCATTCTCCGGTAACGGAACTCCGACGCCAGCTCTACGCGGACCGAGATCTGCGCCAGCTCCTCGATCACATACTGAGCCGCGACACCAACATGATAAGCGGAACCACAGGCAACAATATAGATCTGCTGCAGCTTCTGGATCTCTTCCTCCGTGATTCCTACTCCGCCAAGATCGATCTTACCATCCCGGACAGCCGAATTTACTGTATCACGGACCGCTTTCGGCTGCTCATGGATCTCCTTCATCATAAAATGCTCAAAGCCCGCTTTCTCCGCAGCTTCCGCATCCCACTGGATCTCCACCAGATCTTTCTCGATCTCATCACCATCCAGATTGTAGAACGTCACACTGCCTTTCTGCAGACGGCACATCTCCATATTTCCAATATAATAAACATTTCTCGTATACTTTAAGATCGCCGGAACGTCCGATGCGACAAACGATTCGCCGTCCGCAACACCGATGATCATCGGGCTGTCCTTTCTCGCCGCATAGATCTCTTCCGGATAATCCCTGAACATGATGGCCAGCGCATAAGAACCGCGGATCCTCACCATCGCATGGTTGATCGCGTCCACCGGCGTATGCTCATACTTCTTATAGTAATAATCGATCAGCTTGATCGCAACCTCTGTATCCGTATCAGAATAGAAGTTATATCCCTTGTGCTGCAGCTTTTCCCGGAGTTCCTGATAATTCTCGATAATTCCATTATGGACACCAACTACATTCCGGTCATCGCTGCAGTGCGGATGCGCGTTCAGCTCACTCGGTTCCCCGTGAGTTGCCCAGCGGGTATGCCCAATTCCACATGTTCCGTGCATTGCGGTTCCATCATTCGTCTTTTCCGCAAGGACGCGCAGACGTCCTTTCGCCTTTACGATCTCCACCTCATTTTCACCGTTACGCACTGCAAGTCCTGCCGAATCATATCCGCGATACTCCAGCTTTGCGAGACCATCCAGCAGTACCGGTGCCGCCTGTCTATGTCCAGTAAATCCAACAATTCCACACATATATTTATTTCTCCTTCAGATTCAATTAATTACTTTGTCCTTTATACAGCTGCAGGGACTTGATTTAAAAAATCCAGTCCCTGCCACTACACACAACTATTTCTGCATTTTATTCAATTACCACACATCCAACAACACTTTTTTTCAAGTCATGGATCTTCTCAATCTCCGTCTCAATAGCACTGTCTTTCGATGTCTCACACTGCTCCACAAGAATCACCCCATCACACAAAGGAAGCTCTCTCACTGTCTCGACATCTTCAAGCATACAATTTCCAACTACTGTCTGAATCTCTCCAAGTTCCGACTTTAATGCTTCTGCGACGCGCATTAAAGTATCTGCCGGTGCACTTCCGGTAATTAAGAGTTTTTTCATATCTCCTGCATAGTTCTTTACATTCGCTGCAATCAAACGATACTCTGCTGTCTCATCGGCATTGCAAGTACGTCCTTCCAGTCGGTTTAACCACGCATCGACAATGCCGACTTTTTTCCCGGAGGAGAGTTTTCCAAGAATTTTTACTTTGTAACGTTCCTTCAGCTCTTTTGCGGAGTAAACCTTATCTCCCATAAGGAACACAATACAAACAACAAACGCAACTATAAACGCCCCGCCGAAACCACCGACCAGACCAAATTTTATGGCACTCTTTAAAGCAGCCACCTTGGAAGAATCCTCTTTTTCCGGCTCTTCCAATTCATCAAGATCTTTCTGTTTTGTCTGGAGACTGTCGTTTAAATCTGTAAGTTTCTGGGACTGCTGCCTCTGGAGATCCGCAAGGTCAAGATCTACTTTTGAGCTTATTCCCTCATTGACGGTAGAAACAGTATGTTCTCCAATGCTTGCTGTGATCTGTGCCTGCATATCAGCTACATATGCAAGAAATGCATCAAGAACAGTCTTTGCTTTTTCTTTGCTTGTATGATTGACATTAATTGTAAGAAGGCGGCTGAACTGATTTTTATCTACCCCTATGGTACCGATCGTCACCGTAACAAGCTCCTGAAGATATCTTGGCTCCGTTCCGACCTGCTTCGCGACATCCTCCATCACTGCACTGCTCGTCAGCATTGACTGATATGCCTGAAGGATCGTATCCGTATAATCACGGTTCTGATATGCCATTCCTGGCATGATCTCATATCCTGTGGATACATAGAGATCTACTCTTGCCTCGCATACATCATACGGGCTCATATTGATCCAGATCGAATGATCGAGATACTCTTGCTGGTTCTCGATATCTGTCCGCAGGTTTTCAATCTCCCGCGTATAAGTATCTTTATTCTTCTCGTAGAGCTCCAGATCTGCTGAATAGGTCAAATCTGCCTCTTTTCGCACTTTCGGATCACTCTGTTTTTTATAAGTCATTATGCCCTTGATACCACCTAACAGCAACCCACAGATCACCGCTACAAGGATCAACGGTCTCCATTTATGGAATACCGCAAACATCAAATCTTTTAAATCGATCTCCTGCTCGTCTGTATTGTAGTCCATCTTCCTTCTCCTTTTAATTTTTTATCTCGATCCACGCCCTGTCAATACAACCTTGACCGTCAAGATCAGAATCTTAATATCCTTTAAGATCGACCAGTTGTCTATGTACTGCATGTCCAGGCGGACAACCTCATCGAAGTCCTTGATATCACTTCGCCCGCTGATCTGCCAGAGACCGGTAAGTCCCGGCGTCATGCTGAGACGGCACTTGTGCTTCGCCTCATAATGCTCAAACTCATCAACGGTCGGCGGTCTCGTTCCGACAAGACTCATATCACCCCGAAGCACATTCCAGAACTGCGGCAGCTCATCGATACTCGTCTTACGGATAAACTTTCCGACCTTCGTGATCCGCGGATCATCTTCCATCTTGAACATCAGACCCTTTACTTCATTCGAAGCCATCAGCTCTTTCTTTCTCGCCTCCGCATCCTTATACATAGAGCGGAACTTATAAAACGTAAACTTACGTCCATTCTTTCCGACGCGGGTCTGTCCAAAGAACACCGGTCCCGGCGAATCCAGCTTGATCGCCGGTGCGACAAAGATCGTAGCGATTCCAAGGATCACCATTCCGACCAGGCTGCCAACAATATCGAGCGCCCTTTTTGCGATCATCTGTCTCGTTGAGAAGAGATTTCTCGCAAATGTGACCGCCGCGTACTTTCCGACACGGTTTAACGACTTCTTTCCGGAAACCGAAAGATCAAACGCATCAATATTTACATCCACAATGATTCCCATCTGTTCCAGCTCACGGACCCATTCGTTCATAAGCGGAGTGCGCATCAGCTTGTCATCAATGATAAATACTTCGTCCACATCGTTCCGGATCACATAATTTAAGAAGCCCTCGCGGTGCGCTACCACCGGGATCTCGCCAATCTCTTCCGCCTTCGCCTCGTCCGTAAGTACCAGACCTGTGATCGTCCGGTTCCATTCATTATACTCCTTAAGATTCTCAATCACATCCCCGGCCTGATCCGATGAGGTAACAACGAGAAGACGATTACTGTGGCGGCTGTTCCGGTAGACCTTTACCATATACTGCTTAAAAACCACTCTCGCCGCATACATCATGAATGTATTAATCACGATCTGATAACCGAAGACGAGACGTGAGAGATCTGCGGAACGATGCATCACAAACAGCGCCATAATCAGGACTGCCGAAAAGATCAGTTCCGACTTCACAACGTTTACAAACTCATCGAACATTCCTCTCCGGAAAAAATGATGGCTGAAATCCATCAACACAAAGATCAGACCATATAGGGCAATTGCGAATAAAAGCAGCCAGATCTGGTCTCCATGCTCAAACCTTCCATAAAAGATCCCGTAACGGATCCAGAAGGCAATTCCCATACTGACAATCAGGCTGCACAAGTCAACGATCAGTACGAGAATACTCTCAAATGTTTTCTTGTTTTCGTACATAATACTCTCTCCCAGGTTCTATTCTGCTTATTATAACATAGAACCTGCCTTAATACTTTACTTTTCTATGAATTTCGGCATAGTTTTACCCTAAATTCCGATATATGCCCAACTATTCTATCATAGTTTTTCTGTTTGCAAAAGGCAAATTTCAATAGTTTCTTGTTGTTCCTTTTCCATTTTACATTTCTTCTGCCACTTTACTTCCTCAGAGCCTCAATTTTACTTCTCTCTGCCTATATACCGTCCTACCGTCTTCCCCTGTTTCATTCTTGAACGTATCATATATCTCCCATACAAATTTTTCATCACTTGTCTCCGGCACATGCTGCCGTATGCACTCTTCTATTTCCTCCAGATCACAAAACATTTTAAAATTATCCTCGTTCAGCCTATAACCATATACTCCACTTAGCGATTTACTGGTCATGTCCCACAAAAAGCGATAAATATTTTTAGGCGTTAACATATGATGGAACGCTTCCTTAATATCTACAGATGAATCACGTTTTACAGCATGATACCATCCCCATATATTATGTTCCCGGTAATTCAGATCATCATACAGGTCCAATTCATTCCCTATCACATACAATGCCATGGCAAGCAGTTCCTCATACACTTTCCCCGCACGGCCGTTGTATTTTATTTCTTTCTCTTCGCTTCCCTCTACTTTATTGTGCCATATGATCTCACTAATTTCCTGCATTCTACTGTACTCGTTCTTCATATGCAGCAGGAAACCTTCTAAAAATCGGTCTGATACCTTTTCAAGTGCCAATGAAAGAATATAGATTGCACGCCTCTTTGGATCCAGCCTAAAAAACAGCATCATCTCATCCGCTGTTGCTGCGTAATCATATAGTACATCAAATAATGTTTCCCATCCTTCTGTGGACAGATCTGTCACATACAATTGAATCCTTTCAAACAAAATTACTTGTTCTTCTATGTCACATGTGCTACAGGCTTTCTCCAATTCTTCCGCAGCTTTTTCTGTGTCTTTTCTGTTACACAGCCAGATCAACTCTTCCACTGTATTTTGATTGCCCAAATTCTTATTCATTCGATGCGTAAAATACATCGTAAAGAAATATCCACTATAGATTCGACGCTCTTTTATCGTCTTCTCATAGTCATCATCTCCGAATTCATAATTCAAAACATTCATCTTATCCTCTGCATAATGTTTCACACTTGGGAAAAGTTCTTTCAACAATATTTTATATCTGTTATATTTTTCATTTTCGAACAACTTCTGATAAAATTCTTTTATCTCTTTATTTTTCTTCTCTAACCGTTCTTTATAAAGGAATTCATGTCCAAACAGCATTTCCCTGTCCTTTGAGACAAAATATGTTGCATTATTCCAGATTATATCATACAACTCTCTGTTTTCCCTTTTTATAAATTCAAGAAGAGTATAATCACCAATATTGAGCTGCCCTGCAAGCCGCTTTCCCTGATCTTTTGACAGAAAATAAAAGCTGCTCATAATTGAATTCAAAAACCTTTTGATATCCCGAATGTCCTGGATATATTCTGCTATCAGCGACATATGTTTTAAGATCAGCTTCTGCTGGTTCTCATCAGTCTTATATACTTGCAATATATTATCCATGCAACAGAGAAGCACATCTCTCTTAACTTCTCCGTCAAATTCCGGTATGCAAAATTCTACCTGCACGATCTTTTTAAGATATTCCATCCCATAATGCTGCTGCGCAAGCATACTTTTCAACACTTCAGGATCATATGAAAGAACATAAATAACTTTATCAAAGTTTAATACATCTGCAACCGTCTTCAACAAAAACAAAATTTTCTCTGGCCCCAGTCGCTCGATATTATCCAGTATAAAAACAAACCGCTTCTTTGAAAGCGACATGTATTCGTTAATTCTGTCGCGAATCACCGAAACCGTTGCCTTATCTTCATTTAAGAATGAAAGCTTAACTCCCCGCGTTGATTCATGAGCATTAAAAATCAATGCCAATAGATCTCTTTTCCACTTTCTCAGTTTTGAAACACTGTAATCAACTTGTGAATGCTTAAAAATAGTGTCCAAGATTCCACTAAGCAAAGCAGCCTCATCTTCATAATTCCACGGGTCGAAGTCATCAATAATTAAAATATTCTCACTTTCCTGCAAACGTTTCTTTACAATATTCAGAACCGTAGTCTTTCCGCTACCCCATTTTCCACTTAAGCTAAGTACAAGCTTTTTATTGGGATAGCAGTCCGCAACTGTCCTGATAATATTTTCTATCAGGTCCTCTCTGTGTAAAAGGTCATAGTCCACAGCCTCTTCATCTAGTACGAGCATCTCTCCACTATATCCAGCCAGCTTTCCCTCATACAGATCCTTTAATGTGTAGGTTTGTTTCTTCTTCTGCTCACGTTTTTCTCTCTGTCTGGTTTCAATTACCTTCATGCGATAAAAAAGGAATGCTAAATCCACTATTGTGAATATACATGCACCCAACAGCTTATACCTTGCAAATATCGGATTCCCTATAACGAAAGCGACTGTCATAAATACTATATATAATCCTACCGTATACAGTCCCCTTATCATCCACGCATCGAATTCTGAACTGATCGGCAACTTCATAGAGACATCCAGCCGAAAGTATATACATACAATCGCTAACATTACAAGAGTGATTGTCGCAAATTCATATCGTCCAATGCTATTTACGATTTTGGTAAACGTATTACCGATATCTAAAAACAATATAATCAAAAATCCAGCTAATCCATATGGCAATTGTTCTTTAAAATATTTCATTAGTATTTCCTCCACCATACTATAATGGTATCGTAATTTAAGACACTTTGAGAGACATTTTTTAATGAATCTGGTATACTGTAAGCACTATAGAAAGAAGGATCATTTTTATGTCTCGAACAAGAAGAAATTTCTCC
>NZ_JAVYJB010000034.1:0-13314 GCF_032490495.1 Pilosibacter fragilis
TGACCGTAAGAAAACATAGGCTGGAGGGCAAAAATCCCATCAGCGAAGCTGATCTGGAATGGATTTTTGCGTGTAACTATGAAGGTACTGAATAGTTACAAAATTTGTTTATCAAAAAACAGGGATTCTTTGCGGTTTTTACAAGTTTTTAAACGTTTTATTTGAAATAGCACAATAGGTTAATTTATACTAAAATACTAAAAGCCGCTCGTTCCTTTTCATGGATCCGGGCGGCATATAAATTCTATTTGATGGTTTGATATTCCAAAAATGAAATCAATTCATTTAAATTTAATTCTACATTCTTAGGAATCGTTAATTCCAGCATATTCGTCTGATCCTGGAGCCATAAATAGTCTCTCTGCTCCTCTTCTTCCGAATAATAATATTCAAAACCATCCTGTACTTCTTTTGAACCTGCGTCTGGATTGTTTCTGATCATTGTCTCCAAACCACTCTTTCCATCAGAAAGTCTGTGTGTAAATAGGACAAATCCATTGTCATAGTGGCAGGAAAAATATCCCTCCCGGACCTGAATGTCCTTCAAGGATGTCTTCCATGGATTGTTATCATTGATCCAGTAAATCCGCTCGGTTGGAAGTTCTGATCGTATATTAGGCGAGTCTGAAGTCTGATATGCATAGATAAAGCTCTCTAAATTTTTGTATGTATCCGGTGTGCTAAGCACGTATTCCTCTGTCTCTGTTGAGGTGTCTGCACTTTCATTCGTTTGGTTCAGGCAGCCAGAAATGAGCAGTGCGGCAGTCAAACATAATACCATATATTTTCTCATACCCTTACACCTCACTCATGAAATCCATTGCGGCTGCTCCATTTACTTCTCTTCCATCAACAAACGATACAACGTAGGTTCCGTATGAATCTCCTTCAGGATCGCCTCGATCGCCTCCCGGTTCTCCTTCCGTTTCCCCTGCTTCACTGCCCTGATCAAAAGATTCTTAGGCGTGTGCTCCATATCGATAAACTCCAGGATCTGCACCCGGTATCCCATAGCCTCCAGCACTTCCGCACGAAGGGCATCTGTATAAAGCGCTGCCATCCGCTCCTTGATAATTCCATAATGAAACACCGGCGCAAACAACTCGCTCTCCATCTGCTTATTCACCTCATGCTGACAGCAGGGAACTGACAGGATCACCTTCGCATTCCAGCGGACCGCCTTTTCCAGCGCGTAATCCGTCGCAGTATCACACGCATGGAGCGTCACGACCATATCGACCTCATCTGTTCCCTCGTAGGAAGCAATATCCCCATGAAGGAACTCCAGTGAGTCATATCCAAACTTCTTCGCAAGACGGGAACAGTGTTCGATCACGTCTGTCTTCAGGTCCAGACCAGTGATCCGCACCGGATAGCCCTTTAAGACCTTGAGATAATAGTACATCGCAAAGGTCAGATAAGACTTTCCACAGCCAAAATCAATGATCCTGGTCTCCTGATTCTTATCAAGCTTTGGAAGCACATCCTCAATAAACTCCAGAAACCGGTTGATCTGGCGGAATTTGTCATATTTTGCGTGGACAATCGTCCCTTCCTTCGTCTGGACACCAAGTTCCACAAGGAACGGAACCGGAATTCCCTCTTCCAGGATATACCGTTTCTTTCGGTTATGGGAAAGTCCGTTCGCCCATGCAGCCTGAAGAGCCGCATCCGAACCGCCGGTGGACCCGCTATCCTGGCCGGAAGCGGAAGCTGCCACGTTTGCCATAGCAGCCTTCTTCTTCACCTTCACGGTAATCTTCCCCTTCTTGCTCACAAGAACCGTCCCACTCTTATCCTGTGCCTCCAGCTGAAGCTGCCGGAAGCTTGTCTCCATAAGACCTTCCAGATAATCCACCGCTTCCTCCGCGGTGAGATTCTTGTGGAATGCCTGCTTTCCGATAAACTCCTCTGCCTGAAAATGCAGGACACCTTTCGTCAGCACCGGACGGATCTTGGCTTTCAGAAAATCGTTCTTCTCCGCCTGTCCGCTGGCCGTAACCTGCATCAGACGCTCATTTAAAAAATCAGTGAGTACACTGTGAATCTCTCTCTTTTCCATCACTTCTTCTCTCCCCAACCGCCGCGCAAAAGCTCCAACTCATCCATCAGATGGGCGAAATCGTTAAAACGGTTTAACAACATCTCCCCGTCGGACTCCCGGTAATAAAATTCCGTGATCCCGCAGTTTTCCAGATGCTTCGCGAGCAGCGGAACATATGCGCCGTCCATATGGAGATAATGGGTCACAAGACTCCGGATCACGCCCCCATGGGTGACGACAGCTACGGTCTCTGCGCCAGACTTTGCAATCTCATCCATGACCGGAACGGCCCGACGGATCACATCTGCAGCGTTCTCCCCGCCCGGATACGGAAGATCCTCCTTCATGGTAGCTCTGGCGGCAAAAAAATCCGCGTAGCGCTCCATGATCACATCGTCGGAAAGTCCCTCCAGCTCACCGAAGGAGATCTCCCTGAGACCTTCCCGGATGATCCGCGGTGCCTGGATCTTGTCATTGATAATATCGGCTGTCTCACATGCTCGGATCAGATCACTCGACCAGACGGCGTCAATGGATTCTTTTTTCAGCCTCTCCCCGAGAAGCTCAGCCTGCCGCCTTCCAGCATCGGAAAGCGGCACATTTACATTGCAAAGCGGGCTGTTCTGCCTGCCGTGACGGATCAGATAGATTCTCATAGTTTCTCCTGTTTAGTTCTTAAAGCTGTGGATCGGAGCCGGAATCCGTCCGGTTCTGCTTACAAATTTCTCACAGCTGAATGAGTTCACCGGCATGATCGGCGCATGTCCTAAAAGACCACCGAACTCTACCGTCTCGCCCACACCTTTTCCGATTACCGGGATCAGGCGGACCGCCGTTGTCTTCTGGTTTACCATGCCGATCGCCGCCTCGTCCGCGATGATTCCGGCGATGGTCGCGGCACTTGTGTCTCCCGGAACTGCGATCATGTCAAGACCCACGGAGCATACGCAGGTCATAGCCTCTAATTTTTCAATGGTGAGCGCACCCTCATTGACCGCGTCGATCATTCCCTGATCCTCACTGACAGGGATAAATGCGCCGGAAAGACCGCCGACGTAGGAAGATGCCATAACGCCGCCTTTCTTTACCTGGTCATTTAACATAGCGAGGGCGGCCGTTGTACCCGGTGCGCCTGCGCGCTCTAAACCGATCTCCTCTAAGATCTCAGCAACGGAATCGCCCACAGCCGGAGTCGGCGCTAAAGACAGGTCGATAATACCGAACGGGATACCGAGGCGTGCGGATGCCTCTTTCGCAACAAGCTGGCCTACACGGGTGATCTTGAATGCAGTCTTTTTAATCGTCTCACATAACGTCTCGAAATCAGCGCCGCGGACAGACTGCAGCGCTGTTTTTACAACACCAGGTCCGGAAACACCTACATTGATGATCGCGTCAGCCTCTGTGACACCGTGGAATGCACCTGCCATGAACGGGTTGTCATCCGGTGCATTGCAGAAAATAACAAGCTTCGCGCAGCCTAAGCAGTCGTTGTCCTTTGTGTACTCCGCGGTTCTTACGACCATCTCGCCCATTAAACGGACAGCATCCATATTTAAACCTGTTTTTGTGGAGCCGACGTTGATGGAGCTGCAGACGAAATCTGTCTCTTTTAACGCCTGCGGGATGGAACGCATCAGATTTTCATCGGCTGTCGTCATGCCCTTGGATACAAGAGCGGAATATCCGCCGATAAAATTGACGCCCACCGTCTTTGCCGCGCGATCCAGGGTCTTTGCGATAGTCACAAAGTCTTCCGGGCTCTTACATGCGGCACCGCCCACCAGGGCGATCGGTGTCACGGAAATTCTCTTATTTACGATCGGGATTCCGAAATCGCGCTCGATCTGTTTTCCTGTCGGAACCAGATCCTTAGCGAGA
Organism: Pilosibacter fragilis; assembly: GCF_032490495.1. Lineage (NCBI taxonomy): Bacteria > Bacillati > Bacillota > Clostridia > Eubacteriales > Clostridiaceae > Pilosibacter > Pilosibacter fragilis. The sequence goes on from NZ_JAVYJB010000034.1 coordinate 3,926, forward strand.
GTCGTGATCTTGTTGTAGATCTTTTCATTTAATTTATCGAGATCGGAGTCGCAGCAGTCCAAAAGGCTGATGCCAAGGGTGATGGTACGGACATCCAGGTTCTCGTGCTCGATCATATTGTTAGTCTCATTTACTTCCAGACGTGTAATCATAATCTTTTCCCTCTCCCTAATCAAATACGGTGCATCTTTGTAAAGATTTCTTCACGCTGGCACTTGATGTTGACGCCGATTCCAGCACCGATCTCATCGAGACCGGAAGCCATTTCATCGAATGAAACGCTTGCGCCGCTTCCGTCCACGATCATCATCATGTTGAAATATTCCTGAACAATGGTCTGGGAAATATCAAGGATGTTAATTTTATGGTCCGCAAGATATGTACATACCTTTGCGATGATGCCTACGGTGTCTTTTCCTACTACAGTGATAATAACTTTATCCATGAAAATTTTCCTCCTTGTGTTGTGCCTTCCACGTATCTTAATTTGATCCGGCCCGGCAGATATGTTCTATTGAAAGGCGGGAATCTCGGGAAAGGTAGCATTATACAGTGTTAAAGCATAAAAATTTTCTTAAAATATATCATTACATCCCATAAGATGCAAGCTTTTTTTGAGATGCACCAGCGTAAAGATGTAAGTGAGTTACTGTACACAGATAGGAATTTTCCGAACTGAAAATTCCGTACAATACGCGGGACGCCCGAATATGCCGGGACATTCTCTCTGACTACAGGCTGATGATCTCCGACATTTCATCCCGCTTCGCCACGGCCAGATGGAAATCGTCTGCATGGTACGGACAATCTCCCATGTCGATCTCCAGACGTACAGTCTCATAGGCCAGCTCCGGAATATTGTTCTCCTTGCTCAGATGGCCGAGTAATATATGTTTCAATCTGCCGCTTAAAATGCAGTTCAAGAGACGCCCTGCGTTTTCGTTGGAAAGATGTCCGAAATCCCCCATGATGCGGCGCTTTAAGTAGTACGGATACGGTCCCGTCTCCAGCATTCTGAGATCATGGTTGGACTCCAGAAGCACCGCGTCCAGATCCAGCAGATGGTCGACGGTATACTGATTAAAATGGCCGAGGTCCGTCGCTACCGCAACGGACTTGTTTCCCGACTGGATCCGGTATGCCACCGGGTCTGCGGCATCGTGATCGATGTGAAATGGCTTGACTGTCAGATCCCCCAGGGCGAACTCCGTGTCCGGAAGGATCGGGTGAAGAAGCTCTTCCGGATACTCTCCAAGACCCTTGATATTCTTAATCTCATTTAACGTCCCTTCCGTCGCGTAGATCGGGACTTCATATTTTCTCGCGAGGACGCCGAGTCCCTTCACATGGTCAGAATGCTCATGAGTGATGCAGATCCCGTCCAGCTCGCTTGTCTTTAATCCAACCTCGTTGAGCCCCTGCTCGATCCGCTTCGCGCTGATACCGGCATCGATCAGGATGTGGCTCTCCTCCGTTCCTGTGTAGATGCAGTTTCCACTGCTGCCGCTGGCGATACTAACAAATCTCATTCCAGAATCTCCTTCAGCTGTCGTTTGATATCGGACTCGTCCCCATTGTTGTCGATGACCCGGTCGCAGAGCGCGCGGTACTCTTCCTCCGATGCCTGTCTTCCGATGATATCCTCGCACTTTTCACGGCTGTAGCCCCGGTTTGCCATAAGGCGGATGATCCGGTTCTCCTTTGTGGTGTAGACATACCACAGCTCATCAAAGAGATCCTTCGGCGCGGTGTCAAAGACTGCCGCCTCGATGATCACAAGCTGCTCCTCAGCCGCTTCTGCTGCCTCTTTCATGGTCTTCCACACAAGCGGATGGATGATGGAGTTCATGGTCCTTAACGCATCCTTATTGCGGAAGATCACATCCGCCAGTGCCTTCCGGTCCACGGACCCGTCCGGGTCGAGAAATGAGGTTCCGAGGGCTTCCGTGACTTTTTTCAGTCCCTCGCTTCCCGGCTCCATGAGATCGTGGGCCACAAGATCCGCCAGAATGATCTTCGCTCCAAAATCCTCTTTCAATACCGCCAGCACACTGCTCTTTCCAGCGCCGACACCGCCTGTAATTCCAATAATTTTCTTCTTCTGTTCCATTTATTTCGCCTCAAACCAGTTCTTTCCGTCATGCATGTCAATCTCTAACTCCACCTTTAAGGATGCTGCATGGTGCATCTCCTCGGACAGGATCTTCATAACTGTCTCCTTCTCGTCCTCTGCTGTCTCGATGAGAAGCTCATCGTGTACCTGCAGGATCAGTCTGGAGCGAAGATTCTCTCTTCTCAGTCTCTCGTCCACCCGGATCATGGCAATCTTGATGATATCAGCGGCGGTTCCTTGGATCGGGGAGTTCATCGCCACGCGCTCACCGAAGGATCGCTGCATAAAGTTCGAGGACTTTAATTCCGGTACCGGGCGGCGGCGTCCGAACATGGTGGTGACGTACCCCTGTTCCTTTGCGTGAGCCACAAGGCTGTCAAGAAATGTCTTGACCTGTGGGTAAGTCTCAAAATACCGCTCGATATACTCCATGGCCTCTTTTCTGGAGATGCTCAGGTCCTCGCTGAGCCCAAAGGCACTGATCCCGTACACGATCCCGAAGTTGACCGCCTTCGCGTTGCGGCGCTGCAGTGGTGTCACCTCGTTTAACGGGATATGGAATACCTGGGATGCCGTGATGGCGTGGATATCCTGGGCAGTCTTATATGCCTCGATCAGACGCTCATCGCCGGACATGTGGGCGAGAACGCGCAGCTCGATCTGGGAGTAGTCGGCATCCAGGAACAGGAATCCGTCCCGCGGGACAAAGACCTTCCGGATCTCCCGTCCAAGCTCCATGCGGATCGGAATGTTCTGGAGGTTCGGCTCCGTGCTGGAGATCCGGCCTGTCGCCGTGATCGTCTGGTTAAAGCGGCTGTGGATCCGGCCATCCTCTTTGATATATGTTCCCAGACCGTCCGCGTAGGTGGAATTTAACTTTGTATACTGCCTGTAATCTAAGATCTTCTGGATCACCGGGTAATCCGGGGCGAGCTTTTCAAGGACATCTGCCGCTGTTGAATAGCCGGTCTTTGTCTTTTTTCCGCCCTTGATCTGCATCTTCTCAAACAGGATCTCGCCTAACTGTTTCGGGGAGTTGATATTGAACTCCTGTCCTGTCATCTCCCAGATCTCCTTCTCGAGAACGGCGATCTGTTTCTTCAATTTCCCGCCGTAGGCGGTGAGTTCTTCCCGGCGGACCGCAATTCCCTCATCTTCCATGTGGAATAACGTATAGATCAGCGGAAGCTCGATATTCCGGTACAGGTCCTCCATTCCTTCTGCTGCCAGACGCTCTGAGAGCGGTTTCCCGGCGGCAAAAGCGGTGTATGCCATAAGTCCCGCCATGCGCGTAAAATTATCCTGTTCTTTCGCGCAGGCGTCCTTATAGGACATCTTTTTGATCAGGTCTGTCTTTGACGGGACCGTCATGCCGAGAACATCCCTCGCAATGTCATCGTACCCATAGGTGTCCTTTAACGGATTTAAAAGGTACGCCGCGACACCCGCATCGTAAACGGTATCCCCGTAGGAAAGCTTCGCAAACGGCAAAGAATGCTTGAGATCCAGCACCCAGGCATGGCCTGTGCGGCAGAGCTCTTCGTACTTTCCGGCGATATAGCTCTCCGTCATAAAACCTCCGACCAGGAAAATATAGCTTCCGGTCTCCTCAAAGCTTAAAGCGAGAGCTGTCACGGATCCGTTCTCCGCGAGAAGCTCCATACCGATGTGATCTTCTTTCTTTGCCTTTTCAAAGAGCGCGTCCGCCTCTGAGAAATCTTCCACGAGGACAAACTGCTTCTCCGGTCCGCCCTCATTCCTGATCCCCTCGCCGAATCTCGCTGCGATGGACTTGAACTCCAGACGCTTCATGCATTCGTAAGCTTCCGGCGTGTAGAGATTCTCCAGCTTCGCGTCCGCCATGGAAAACTCAATGGGGGCATCGACACAGATCCTTGCAAGCTTCAGGGAAAGCTCCGCAAGATCTCTGTGCTCCTCCAGCGCCTTTTTCGCGCGGGGCGGTTTCACCTCGTCGAGATGGGTATAGATGTTTTCCAGATTTTGATACTGCACAATGAGGCTTGTCGCCGTCTTCTCACCGATGGACGGAACCCCCGGGATATTGTCAGACTGGTCGCCCATCAGGGCCTTCACCTCGATAAACTGCTCCGGTGTTACCTGGTACTCCCGGATCACGTCCTCCGGGTAATAGTTGTGTACTTCTGTGGTTCCACGGCTTGTCTTCGGAAGACAGATCCGGATATGGGTATCGGAAAGCTGTAAAAGATCCCGGTCTCCGGAGAGGATCGTCACCTCATATCCGTCTTTCTGCTCACGTTTCGCGATGGTTCCAAGGATATCGTCCGCCTCATATCCCTCTTTTGTGAGGATCGGAACACCCATGGCCGTCAGAACTTCCTTCATAAGCGGTAGCTGCTCGTGAAGCTCCTCCGGCATCGGTTTTCTTGTTCCCTTGTAGGCGTCGAACATCTTATGTCGGAAGGTCGGCGCTTTTAAGTCAAAGGCCACCGCCAGGTAGTCCGCTTTCTCCTCATCGAGAACCTTGAATAAGATATTTAAAAAACCATAGACCGCGTTCGTGTGGAGACCTTCCGAGTTTGTCAGGTTCGGCACTCCGTAGAACGCGCGGTTTAAGATGCTATGACCGTCGATCAGTACAAGTTTTTCCATGTTCACTCCTGTTTTCGATAATATTTAAAAGGATCTGTGATGATCCGTCAGACATCTCTTTATAGAAATCCAAACGTATTCCAGATCCGAAGCTGCAAAAGGATCATGACGATCAGAGCCATTCCAGTCAGCGTTGAGACTGCATAGGTTGTGATCTGAAACATGGAAATATGGCGCAGCGAACGGTAGGATTCTGCGACCTTTCGTTTCAGATCTCCCACGATATCGTATGTTCCATCCGCTTCATCCAGCTTTTTTAAACCCACATCCACCATATAGTGGATCTCCAGCTCCTCCCGGCAGTTCTCACAGGTATGGATATGGTCAAGAAAGTCTTCCAGTTCAGTCGGGGACAGTTCATCCTTCATATACGGGACCACCATTTTTTCTGCTTCCACACAGGTCATGGAACACGCCTCCTCTTATCAGAATTTCCTTTTATGCAAAAAAGACACGACCATCGTGAGAAAGTCATGTCTTTTCGTTTCTGCCGGCGGCCGGACTTGAACCGGCACGAAGTTACCCCCGTCAGATTTTGAGTCTGATGCGTCTGCCATTCCGCCACGCCGGCATATCTTCGCGGCTGTGTATTTCAACAGCCGCATATAATTCTATCATAAGAACATGAAAATTGCAAGGAGATTTTAGTGGTGGAACAGACGAATACCGGTGAATGCCATCGCCATTCTGTATTTATTGCACACATCGATCACATTGTCGTCACGGACAGATCCACCCGGCTGTGCGATATACTTTACGCCGCTCTTGTGGGCACGTTCGATATTGTCACCGAACGGGAAGAAGGCGTCAGAGCCGAGGGCCACATCCTGCATCTTGTCGAGCCATGCGCGTTTTTCCTCTTTTGTGAATACCGGCGGTTTTTCGGTGAATACTTTCTGCCACTCACCGTCTGCGAGAACATCCATATACTCGTCCCCGATATAAACGTCAATGGCGTTGTCGCGGTCCGCACGTTTGATCTTGTCGATAAACGGAAGGTTTAATACCTGCGGAGCCTGACGGAGAAACCAGTTGTCAGCCTTCTGGCCCGCGAGACGTGTGCAGTGGACACGGGACTGCTGGCCTGCGCCGATGCCGATGGCCTGTCCGCCCTTCACATAGCAGACAGAATTGGACTGCGTGTATTTTAAGGTGATCAGGGAGATCATAAGGTCGATCTTTGCGGAATCCGGGATCTCCTTGTTCTCTGTCACAACGTTTGATAAGAGATCCTTATCGATCTTTAAGTTGTTTCTTCCCTGCTCGAAGGTCACGCCAAATACCTGTTTGTGCTCGATCGGTGCCGGAACGTAGGACGGATCGATCTGGATCACATTGTATTTGCCGTTCTTTTTCTGTTTTAAGATCTCAAGAGCTTCCGGCTCATAGCCAGGAGCAATCACACCGTCGGAAACCTCACGCTTGATGAGTTTTGCGGTGTCAACGTCGCAGACATCGGAGAGGGAGATAAAATCACCGAAGGAGGACATGCGGTCCGCACCTCTCGCTCTCGCGTAAGCGGATGCAAGCGGGGAGAGATCGCCGAGGTCATCCACCCAGTAGATCTTTCTTAAAACTTCATCCATCGGAAGTCCCACAGCGGCGCCTGCCGGAGAAACATGTTTGAAGGAGGTTGCTGCCGGAAGTCCGGTCGCCTCTTTTAATTCCTTTACAAGCTGCCAGCCGTTTAAGGCATCGAGAAGGTTGATGTAGCCAGGTTTTCCGTTTAATACGGTGATCGGGAGATCACTTCCGTCTTCCATGTACACACGGGACGGCTTCTGGTTCGGGTTGCAGCCGTATTTTAATTCCATTTCATTCATGATTTCTTTTGCTCCTTTTGATATGGAAATGATTTCGTTTTATGGGATCAGTGATTTTTATTTACGATTCTTGTCTCGTACTTTCCTGTCTCGATATCGATGAATCGTACAAAAAGGGAAACCTTGTTGTCTTCGTTCAGGTTCTCCCATACATTCGCTGTGAAGCTGTCGATATCGCCTTCGATCGCCACGCGCTTCGGCTCGCCCTCAAAGCTCGGGAGCGGGTTTCCGTCGTTCATGTAGGTGTGGATAAAACGTCCTTCTCCATTTACCGGTTTTTCATACGCGTAGGTAAAGCGGCTGCAGCTCTCCGGATTTCCGTCACTGCTCTTTAAGATGGACATTGCAAAGTTGTACTTTCCGTTTTCGATGTGCATGATCCCGGAGATGCGCGGAGTGTAGTTCGGGCCGTCCGGCTCAAACTCGCGGCAGCGCAAGGACTGCTCGAAGGTCTGCTGGCGGTCCATTCCCTCGTAGATCGTATCGGTCTGGTCGCCGTTTGTCACGATGGTCTTATTTCCGAGAACGCGCACCGGGGCGTAGATAATGAGGCTCGGGTCCTCGAGCTTTGACGGATCAAACGCCTGGGTACGGATCCCCTCACCGTCCTTCACAAAGACACGGTTGCGGCTGTTGCTGCTTCTGCCCATGATAAAATATGCGGTCACGGCTGTCTTTCCATCGGCTGATTTTCCGATCACGATTCCTCTTCCCGGATAAGAATTGTTTTTTAACTCCTCTGAAAGTGATAATAACTTCATGGAAGTACTCCTCCTGTTTTCGTATAAGATCACCGGAATTTGTACCGGCGACGGGTTTTAATTTTATGATAACATACTTCCTGCAGATTGAGTATTTAAAATTACTTATCAACGATCCCGGCGTTTTCTTATGAAATGCTTTCATTTATTTAAAAAAATCGTAATGTGGCGTTCATGTACAAGAGGCAGGTCTTCATGATATAATATAACTGTCTTAGAAAGATAAACCTGGTACCGGACAGGCTTTCTTCCATTCGCCTATTCCGGTGCCGCATTAAAATACGATAAAAGGAGCTGATCTTCTTATGAGAAAAAATCTTTATAAATTTGCCGCTTTGACAATGCTTGCCGCATTATCCATCACCGCATGCAAAAAACACGAGGCTGTGGACATCTCTGGAATTCATACGTCCGCTGCGGAGACCATGGCGGAAACTACTTCCAATGAAACAAAGGCTGATCCGGCAGCAGACAATTCAAAAAGTGACTCCTCAAAAACGGATGCTTCAAAAGCCGGATCTTCTGAGGTCGAGACGCAAAAGGATTCCAACGCCTCCGACGCGTTAAGCGTGAAATCGAAGATCGCGACCGAAAAGACCGGAAAGGTCTCCATCGAATACCCGATCCTCTCCAATCTCCGTGATGCATCCATGACCCAGGCCGTCAATGAGCTTTTAAAGAAAGAGGCGACCTCGATCATCACTGCCTGGGAACTGGACACCGAAAAGGATGAGGTTTCCATCAACTGTGATCTGGTATCCCTCGATAAAAACAAGGCGGTATTTACATTCCACGGAATGGTAAATGTTGCAGAAACAGCCCATCCGTCAAATGTGCGCTATGCCGTCTCTGTGAACTTAAATACAGGATCACCAATCGGTCTGACTGCGTATGCAGATGCGGATTCCATCGCGGAATATCTTTCTTCCGATAACGTTGTGGTGGTAGAACCGGCGGACACAGCAGCTGAAGTAAAGGATTCCATCAAGTCCAGTGGAAAAGAACTCTGGCAGACGGTTTTTGCAGAATGTGATTTTACTTCCGTAAAGGACGGGACATTCCCACAGGCGTTTTCCTACGAAAAAGACGGAGATATCTACCTGATCGTTCCGGTGAGCCATGCGGCGGGTGATTATGCCCTTGTAAAATATTCACCGGAAACAAAATAACAATAGATGATCTGAGAAACGATCCGGTTGATTTCTATCCTGCGTTTTGGTATGATAAAGGGAAGGAAAAAACATGATCTGCCAATCGGTCTATAGGCTTTGGCAGATCACAGAAAGGCTGGTATCTATTAATGGAAAATGTAACGTATATTGACCACCCGCTGGTTCAGCACAAGATCTCCATGTTAAGAAAGAAGACCACAGGAACAAATGAGTTCCGTACTCTTGTTGAGGAGATCGCAACTCTGATGGGATATGAGGCACTCCGCGATCTCCCTCTGGAGGACGTTGAGGTCGAGACTCCAATCGAGACATGTATGACCCCGATGCTTGCAGGCAAGAAATTAGCCATCGTTCCGATCCTGCGCGCAGGTCTCGGAATGGTAAACGGTGTCCTTTCCCTCGTTCCGTCCGCGAAGATCGGTCATATCGGTCTCTACCGCGACGAGGAGACTCATGAGCCGCACGAATATTTCTGCAAACTCCCGAATCCGATCGAGCAGAGAACGATCGTTGTCACAGATCCGATGCTCGCAACCGGCGGTTCTGCAGTTGCGGCTATCGACTTTATCAAGCAGCATGGCGGAAAGCACATCAAATTCATGTGCATCATCGCTGCTCCGGAAGGCGTGAAGAGACTTCATGAGGCACATCCGGATGTGCAGATCTATGTCGGACATCTTGACCGTGAATTAAACGAGAACGCATACATCTGCCCGGGTCTTGGAGATGCCGGTGACCGTATTTTTGGAACGAAGTAATTTAGGATTATAGGTAAAGGTCAAATCCTTCGCCCCACGCCAAATACAGCGCCGCTCATTTGCGGCGCTTGCTATAACACTCAGCCGGAAGATCTTTTGACCATGGCATAAGACTCTCTAACTCTTTTTCA
>NZ_JAVYJB010000035.1:0-12031 GCF_032490495.1 Pilosibacter fragilis
CGTGATTGTCAATAAAAATGGGGTATTCATTGATACTCACGTCAGGTACAGAACAATATCTGATAACCTGTCGAAACAAGAATATAAATTTTTACTGACAACTACCTTGACAATCAGCGGTTTCAATATAATAACCCTGTTCCTTGCTCTTTAGTAACTGGTGGTCGATAACTACAACCTCATGGATAAAATCAACGTCCATGATTGTCAGTCCGCACAGTTCCGAGATACGAAGTCCTGTCTTTAACAGTATCAGCACATCATCATAATACTTGTGATACACATTGTCTGTCTTAATAAATGACAATAAGGCTTGTTCCTGTTCCTCTGTCAATGCGACTTTCTCTTTGGTATCATTTTCTAGGACTTCACTCAACTTGAAATCAAAAGGGTTTTTCCTTACACAATCGTCTTGTATGGCGATATAGAATGACGCTTTTAACGAGCGTTTATGGTTGTTAATGGTGTTATAGGAAAAGCCTTTGTCTTTCATGCGTAACGCCCATTCCTTAGCGTCAGAGGGTTTTATCGTATCAATGCTCCTAGCACCTAACTTGTCCTCTTTCAATAACCGCATGAGCTGTTCCCGTTGTTTCTGTGTGCTTTTCTTCACGTTTGCCCTCTGTGCGTTCTGTTTGGCGTAGAGTTGGCAAAGCGTCATTTTCTTGCCTGTGCTGTCGATACCGTCCTCAATATCCCGTCTTATCTGCTGTTCCAGTTCACGAAGTGAGGGTTTTTCCCGTTTTCCCTTTGGTGTCGGGTCTGTGTGTGTCAATCTCCAAGCATACACATATTTTGTGTTTCCAAATGCGTCCACATATTTATATAAGTATTTTCCGTCTGTTCGTTGGCTCTCTCCAGTATGCAGGATACGTCCTTTGCTATCCCGTCTTTTTTCTTTCATGGTGTCTGCTCCTTTCCTTATTGGAAAGAGCCTTGATATGACTTGTGTTTATCATAACACATACAAGGCTCATTTGCATTAGATTGCGTCCAATTTGTCAATGACCTTTTCAAACTGTCGGCGTTTAATCTGTATGCGGTTGCCATTCATAATGAGCCAGCCAGCGCCCTTGTTTTCCTCTGCCAAGTGTCTTAACTTGTTTTCTCCGATACGGAAATACTTTGACGCTTCTTCAATGGTAAGGGTGTATTTTTCCCATACAGGAATATCGTTGTTATTCATCAGATACCCCCTTTCCCATGTTTCGTGTCATACTGGATATAGGGGATAAGGTCGGTGCGGTCTATCCTCTGTAAGTGGGCGGTTAGTTTGCTGGAAAGGGAATTGCTGTATCTTGCCTTATCAAGCATAGTTCCCACTTTTTTCAGTCCACCTAATGCGTCATGTTCTTCCAAGAAGTAAAAACTTTTCACAGCGGAAATCACACCACCCTCTGTGAGCCATTGCTGTGTTTCCTCAAGAGAATTATGTAGTTTCGGTACTTGCAGTTTTAAGACTTCCACAGCCCCTAAAAAGCGTTCCCAGAACCGACACGTTTTCCATCTGCTCTTATTACTTTCATTTCTGTTTGGCACGACAAAGCGTAGGTTGTTTGCCAATAGACCGAAAGCCAGTTCCCCAAGTTCCAGCGGTCTGTCTTTGAATGTCATGGCAAAAGCATGAGCCTTATCATCACGCAGTTGCATTTCTGTCCGTTTCCAACTGCCGACTTCATCAAGTGTCTTATTATGCTTTGAACAGACTTCCTTATCTTTATCATAAAAACGGTAGGACAATCCCGATTTACCAGCACCGATATAAACAGTCTTTGCGGTGTCGAAATCATCAAACTTGCTTTCGTCAAAGTGGTAGCCCTCACTATTCGAGATAAATTCCTCTTTTTCGCATTTCTTCTTTATCTGCTCTATGGTAAAGAATGGTTTTTCGTTTTTATCATCAATGGCAATATCAAGTCTTGTGAAATGGAAGTTATCCAGTCCGTATCTTCGCTCACAGCGTCGGAACATATCCCCAAAGGTATAATTCCTATTGTTGAGAATACGGAAAATATCATCACAACCTCTGCCAGTCATAACAAGATAACAGCCTAGCCCCTGTGGGTTATCCTCTGTCTTTCTTGCGTCTCCCGATACATAAATATCTCCAACCTGCCAGCGTGCTTGATAAGTCTTGAATTTTATCGTTGCTGGATAAACATTGAAAATGTCAGTCGGTAAACCTAAAATGTGCATGATTACATCTTCAGCGGTTGCTGTTTCAAATACAATGCTGATGTAATCAATCTTAACGGATAAATTTTTGTGTGTAGTTATAGTGCATTTCTCCTTTCGTATGCCCCGTTTTTTTGCGGGGTAAAAATCGTGTTTTTTCCTTTATTTATCACAGTTTCTAGGTACTATGACATGTATACGCAGGGCGGTGTTACATATACGCCCTTTACGAACGCCTAAAGGCGTTCCCTTTCTTCCTGTGTCTGCCCCGTTCTTAACGCTCACGAGCCTTGTAAGGCTCGTGGCTAAACGGAACAGCCCCAGTCAGAAACCTTATTTTCGGTCTGATAGTCCATGCTTATTCATGCTATCAAAGTGAAAATATATATTTTATATGCTTACTCAAGCGTGTGATTGACCCTAGCGTGCTTAATCACTCTGTCTAATACGATAATAACTCCATTAGAATTACTTGTCAAGAAGTTTTTGTTGACTTTTAGATATAGATTAAGTATGATATGCTTATAAATACCAAGAAAAGCAACGAAAGGAGCGGTTATACTAAGTTATGGAGCATTATGAAAAGAAAATCAGTTTCTTAGGAGAAAACATACAGACCATAAGAAAACACAGAGGAATGAAACAACAGGAACTTGCGGACAAAATCGGTATCAATATGCAGAGCCTTTCCAAGATTGAACGTGGCGTGAATTATCCTACCTTTGATACGTTAGAGAAGATAATGGACGTGCTGGGTGTAACGCCCAATGAATTATTGTCGGGAGAATGGAAGTATATTGACCACACCGAGCCCTATATCATGGATATTATCAAACGGGAACAAGACTTCAATGTTTCCTTAGATTACCTGTCTGAAAATGAATTTTTCGATGATGAAAAAGAATGCACATTTTACAAGGCATATAAACTCATACAGTATATCCATAACTACATTACCAATGAGGTTACGGAGTTGGAAGAACTTATGGAAATCAAGCAGTTGATACAGCGTCAAAAACTGGAACGCATGATAAAAGTGCATAAGGAAATGCGAGGGTTAGACCGATACAGAGAACAGCCCAAAGAGTATAAATACCATGACCCTTATGATGATTGGATATTTCGTCAGCTTGCGGATATAGACAACAGAAACAACATTCCCGACACTTCTCCACAAGTAGACTTCAATGAAGCAGACTATGAAGATTATCTAAAGGCGAAATGGAACAGAGGTCTTTAATTTCCTCTTGCATGGAAGATACAGCAAACAAAAAGCCCAGTAAAGAGTGCAAAGCACCACCAATGGTGGCAAGGCTCTTGACAGGGCTTTTTCTTTTCTGTTGTGGGGTAATCAAGAGGAAGAAAGAAAAAGTGTGCATTTTTGTTCCATAAATGCTAAGGGTATGCTGATTTTTATTGTGGCGGATATATGGAACTGTTATAATATGGATATGAAGAAAGCGACAAATTTGAAAGTGTTAATAATTTTCAAACAGCCTCATTGCATGGAAATAAGAAACAGACTATCCTTAAAGTAGGAGGTGGCACAAATGGCAAATGAAGATAAAAAAGATTTTAATGCTATGTTGCATGATAGTAAGGATATGCCAAAATTTCAAATTATCATAGACCAGAAAAGTATTGAGAAATATGGTGGAAACAAAATGTATTTTGCTCCCCCGATTGACTATGACAAAGTAATGAAAAAAGTTCCGTATGGTAAAGTGATTACGGTTGGAAAAATACGAGAACACTTTGCAAAATTGAGTGGTGCAGATTTTACAGAGCCGATTACAGCGGGTATATTTGTTTCTATTGTAGCGTGGGCGAGTTATCAGCGTTCCGAAGATGAAACACCCTATTGGAGAACATTAAAAGCAAACGGAGAATTAAATGCTAAATATCCAAATGGTATTGAAGCACAGAAAGAAAAATTAGAAGCAGAGGGACATACCATTATTCAAAAGGGGCGTAAAAATATACGATACTATGTAAAGGACTATGAAAATTCTCTTTTTGATTTGAAATAGGCAAATTCTATTTCACAATTTCATATCTCTATACACAAAGCAGTTAGTCTTAGGATTGACTGCTTTTTTCATACCTAAATTTCAGATTGGAGTGATGAAATGGTGTTTGTTAGAGCTGTTCAATAAGATTATCGGTGCATAAAATTTTATTGTGGTGCAGATATGAAAATGATATAATGTGGATATGAAGAAACGGACAAATTAGAATTTGGAGTGAAACAGAATGATTATAATAATCGAAACCGTAATTTTATGTATCGCGTTTTTTCTAATATGTTTTTGGGGAACAGGTACAGATAACAAAAATTTAAAAAGCTATTCATCTTATCCAGATGAAGTGCAAAATCGAATAAAGAGTATTGCAGAATATCAAGGAAAATTTAAGGAAAGCAATAAAGTGGTTACATTTATATCCAATTTTCTGTTATTTCTGTTCGTACTATTTATATTAGGGTTGTTTATCAAAGAAAATGGCTTCACACATAATTTTCTTTGTTTAAGTATTATAGGACAGGGATTGAATATCTTTGACTTATTTATTGTAGACCTTTTATGGTGGCGGAATACAAAGCGTGTTCGTTTAAGAAAAATGCCAGAAAAGGAATTGTATCAAAATCCGAAAAAGCATATAGAAGCGTTTATCAGAGCCTTTATTATGTATCTGCTAATTGCTCTGATAGACGGATATATATTGACACTTTTATAGGAATTATTTTCATGGTTTAACCATCCTTTCGTTTTTTTGTTTACTGAAATCGAAAGGACAGCGGTGGAGAGCGACAGTGAGACTCTATAAACGCAAAAATGCCCGACTGAAAATACAGTCGGGCATAAGTGGAGATATTAACATTTACTTGATGATGTGTGTGTTCATATTGAAAACCGTAATTTCCCGCTGGTGGGTGTAGGCTTTTTTTGATGAATAGAAATTAGGTGGATCATGAGAGTTAAAAATAAACACGGCAATATCTCCTTTGATACCGCCGTGTCCTCAATAAAGGGCAACTTTAATACACCCTCCGCTTGTCCAATTTTTCAAAAGGAAAACGGCGGTCTTGCGTTAAATGCGAGTTTCATGTTACGAGTCTATTTTCTTCCTCTAAATTGCTTTTTTAGAAGTGACTCTTGTATTAAATACTGCCTGTATGAACCTATCACTTGCTTTTTTTTTTCGTCACTGACATACTGTAAAAAGCACTTAAATAATATTATCCATTCCTCATATGCTATTGCAGAGGTCTGATAATTTGATATTCCATGTCTTATTCTCAGTTCTTTTAATTGCCTGTACGAAAAAATCCTTTTGGAAAAGGTTCTATTATTTTTATAACAATAGCAAATAAAATCACGATATAGCTCAAATTCTCTCATGGTAAATTCGTCAAGTTTGCGCTTTTGAATGTGTAACAAAACAATATCCACATTTGATTTTGGGGAAAAATCATTGCGAGAAAATCGGTGCACAATCATCATATTGAATTTGGGTTTAAGCAAAAGAGATTTTAATGTAGTTTCCATTGCCCCACAATATTTTATAGCTGCCTGTTTTTGTAATACTAAATAAGTATCAAGGGGCGGATTTTTTGCTTGTGTAATCTTATTAAGAATATCTGATGTAATAAAAAAAGGTATATTAGAAAAAATCTTATAGCTCCTTTCCGGTAAAGGTAATTCCATAAAGTCACCACAAAGCAAAGCAAAGCGTTTTTCATTGCTGAACTGTTTTTTAAGATACAATATGTTTTTTTCATCCAGCTCAACAGCAGTAACTCTGCAACCACGGTCAAGTAATGCTTTTGTTATAATTCCTTTTCCTGCTCCAATATCAAGCACCTCATCATTTGAATTAATGTTTGACTGTTGAAGTAATCTATTTATGAGCATTGCATTAAACAAGTAATTTTGAGAAAAATGGATGGGTAATGAATGATTAATCTCTCTATTTTTTCCAACCAAAACAACACCTCCACTCTGAAAGAATATCTAAAATTGCACAATATAATTTAATATATCTTTAGCATACCATTCAGGGCTGGATATTGATTCCTCCTTCTTGTTTGGCAAAAGAAGAAGCGCCATAAGCTATCAACAGCTTAGGCGCTTTAGTGTTATTCAGTCGATTGTCGTGAATATACAATTTTCTGTATAGTTTTTTCTGCCAAAAAGTACTTTTGAGCTAATTCGGACACGGTTAATCCATTTTGATGTTCAAGCCTTATTTGGTGGTTACGAGATGACACCAATTGCTTAGTGTCCGTATTGCTTCCCCATGATTTATGGTTATCCGCTTTTTTGGGAATATAGACCTTAACACCGTCAACATATTCTTGGATTTGCTCGACAATTTCTTTTGGCAAAACGTCATATATATTAATATAGCTCATTTTGCATCTCCTAATCACTCTATGGTTATTTAGGATTAGCAAAGGCTATTTTTCAGTTGCTCACTTTTAGCGTGCAATAGCCCCTGCTATTGCACAGAAATAATTACTCCCATCATAAATCTACCCTCCTTTCCTGTAATTTTGTGTATCAATTTATTTTATTAGCGTAGCCTGCCATACAACGCTCCACAGATAACAAATAAAATGCCCGATACAAACAACATGGATTGCACACTAATAATATCCGCCAATGGTCCTAAAAATAGAATGGCAATTGGCAAAGCACTTGTAGATGCTATTTGGATAATTGAAAAAACTCGTCCTAATACATTTGGCTCTGTAATTTCCTGTACATATACGGTTTGTGCAGTAGTAAGTATAGGCATAAAAAACCCTGAGATTAAAATAAGTATGAGATATGTTACAAAATTTGTTGCAATACTCATAAACCCAAATGTTACTCCAAAGGCAACAAAACAAACTGCAATGGCAAATACTTTATTTTTAATTTGCTTTCTAAATGCAATAAAGACACCTCCAACAAGAGAACCGATAGTCCAAATAATTTCATTTGCAGTTAATCGCCACACTTCATTTCCAAATGTACGTTCAACCATTAACGGCGATAATACCATTGCAGGTGTTAATAAAATAAAAGCAACGGCATAAAAAACAATTAATTTCTTTAATTCAGAATGTTCTAATACATATACTATTCCTGCACGAATATCTGAAATCATCGAGTTTGTATTTACTGTCACATTCTGTCTTTCAACCTTAATTATGCTCATTATGGTAATTGCAATAACTGCTGTAACAACATCAACCATAAAAGCCCAAACAAGACCGATAGACCCAAGCAAAACACCACCAATGGCAGGAGCAAGCAATAAACAAACTGCATTTATCGTTTGATTAATACCCTGAATTTTGGTTAAGTTTTCCTTTGGTACTATTTGTGGGTAAATAGCATTAACAGCTGGAGATTGAATACCTGCCCCAGCTGAACGGATTGCCATAACAATCAACAACAAGATTTTATCTTGAAAACCAGTCCAATACGATATTGCTAAACCCAATGTGGCTAATGCTATAAAACCATCTGCCATCATAATCATATATTTACGGTTAAACCTGTCAGCTAAGGCACCACCCCACAAGGAGATTATTATTTGGGGCAGATTGCTAAATATAGTTGCCATCATCGTCCAGAAACCTGATGATGTTTCAAGGGTTATGTGCCAAATTACAGCATATCCAACAATTGATGAACCAAAAAGAGAGATATTTTGACTTATTAAAAATAATAAAGCAGAAAATTTCCAGGTTTTATTTATTTTCATATATAGTATCCTTTCATCTTTTAACACAAGGACAACAAAAAAAGCGACACGCTAAAACGCAACTGTCGCTTTATATCTATATATAAAATAGTTGTGTCTATGTGTTTTTAATTAAATATATTCTGTTTATTTGAGATAGTAAAATAATTAATAATAATTCCTGACATAACGATGCTCCTTTCATTCATGGTCATTGAGATTGTATATTAATGAGCAATATACAAATCAACTCCATACAGTTAGCTAATATTATAATTTATTTTTGCTTAGTAGTCAATAAATAAAACACAATAAATTGAATTATTTATATCCAATTTTCTGTTATTTCTGTTCGTACTATTTATATTAGGGTTGTTTATCAAAGAAAATGGCTTCACACATAATTTTCTTTGTTTAAGTATTATAGGACAGGGATTGAATATCTTTGACTTATTTATTGTAGACCTTTTATGGTGGCGGAATACAAAGCGTGTTCGTTTAAGAAAAATGCCAGAAAAGGAATTGTATCAAAATCCGAAAAAGCATATAGAAGCGTTTATCAGAGCCTTTATTATGTATCTGCTAATTGCTCTGATAGACGGATATATATTGACACTTTTATAGGAATAGATATAAGTAAATCCCAGTTTGACAATTTCATATCCATACACACAAAGCAGTTAGTCTTAGGATTGACTGCTTTTTAAAAAGACACCATTTAGGTGTAATGATGTCTTTTGGGTGTTATTTTATAGGTCATATCAAGGCTCATTCAATCGTGGTAAATTCGTGGTAAAATGAGTTTTTTCTATACTTCAAAATACTTGAAAGTATAGTGTTTATGCGGATAATCGAAAATTAGATATAAAATTTATATTAAATTTCAGGCTAATGAAATTAGATGCTGCACCGCCTGATGTACATTGGTAAACGTACTGTCACTAAAATAGAGTTTTTCCGCTATTGCGTCTTCGGTCATCGTACCTTGCATTTCATCCGATATTCTGTTTAGACACCACTCCCCATTTTCAATGGCTGTTTCATATCTTTCTGCAATCTGCCATATGGAATCCTTATCGCCTTTTTTGTATGTCGAACAATGGTCCTTCGTTGAAAGTCGCTTTAAAAGATTCTCTTTATCTTGAACCGTCGCAATGAGAGGCTGTGTTTTTTCATAATGCAAAAGGAAATAGTACTCAATGCAGCCTTTTGTCATATACATTTTAACTATCGCGTTTTTACACTTTTTCCTTAGTTTTTTTACGATATTCCAGTTTTCCTTCCACTTTACCCTCATTTCGATCTCAGTATCAAATACAAGCCAGATTTCATCCACGTCCAGAACATCATCCGCATAAATACCTTTAGCACTGAATGCCTTATCCGCCACTGCAAACAAGCCCTTTTTATTGTGAATATTTAAATTTGCTTTTTCATGAAATCGATCCTTTAGAAACTTAAAATACTGTTCTTCGCTTTCGCCTTCCCAAAATATGATAATATAAGGATTTCGGGATCTGTTTTTACTTTTTCGTGCCATAATTATCTCTCCCTGATATAAGGTACTGCGCCATATTTTCCGAGCAAGTATGCTTTCCCTACCTTTTCATCATTTCTGACTGAGAAATCTGATACTGCATACAGTTCAGAAACACCCGTTTCACAGTTTTTATCAACAAGATAATATTGGTCTCTTCTTAACAGTTCACGATTCATAATATCTACACTATGTGTTGTAAAAATCAATTGAGCTTTTAACTCATTATTGTATTGAAATCTTTTAATAATATATTCTACGATCATCGGATGCAGCCTGTCTTCTATTTCATCAATTACTAACACCCCCCCATTGTTAAGTGCGGATTCCATTGCCGCAGCTCTTGCCATCAAACGAATCGTACCATCTGACTCATCAGAAAGGTTTAAGGGATATTCATTCTTGCTTCCCTGCGAATCGATACCTGTGTGAAATGATATTGCTTTCAATTCATTATATTGAATCGCACCGCTCACATTATCTGCATCTCCAGCCAGACTTTCTTTAAATTGGGCTAATGCTTTCTCTATTTGTTGCCTTGTCTCCGATGGAATATCATCCGGCAATTCATCCAGACTTGTAATTGCCTTATTATTGATTTCAAATTTCATATCCGAAATGCCAAGATCCGCCACTCTGGCAATTGATGCAATAGACTTTAACATTTCAGGGTTCTCACTATATTCCAATAAATTTTTACCCAAATCTGAATAATCCCTGGAGAAAAACAGCTTTGTTCTGAACCATTTCATTGCCTTAATACATGGTTCGTAATTCATTGTACAGGAAACTGCAAAAAATAGTTGATTAGGAGCAACTGCTTTGCCGATCAGTTCTTTCATTTTCTTATCACCATTAACCGGAAATGAAAACTCCTGATATTTCCTGTCAAATACAACAGATCTCTGTCCCTTCGGTGCCCAATATAAATGCTCTTCACAAATACATTTTCTGGTTGCAGAAAAGCCATAGCAATACCATATACCTTTTTCCTCATATTCAAACTCAAAAGAGGTAGGTTCTTTCTTTGAATAGTCATTTAATTCAAATGGTCTTACCGGAATCTCTGCTGCCTCATATTGTGTACGCTGCGCATTTTTTATAAACTGTGCTGCCAGCCACATTGCGCGGATGACATTACTCTTTCCACCGCCATTTTTTCCGTTGATAGAAATAACTGGAAGATATACGTTATTTTTGTATTTCAACAGGCACTCCTTGTGATCTCCAATGCCAGCCGCTTCCATATCAAGCACAGCCTCATCTCTTAACGACCTGTAATTTTTCACCTTAAATTTTAACAGCATATGTTTTTCCTCCTTTAATCAGTATAATATGCTATTTTTTAAAGTAATTCAATATATTATTGCAGGATTTTCACATTTTTATGTCTTATTTATGTTGAAAGTTTCTTTTTGATACTAATGTTTTCTTGCCACCATCACCTGTTTAGGCCCCATCATGATAGCCACAACGAACTTGTGATAGTTTTACTTATCGGAAGTATAATGGCTTCGTAATGCAATTAGGAATTTCAAAAAGCGTTTCAAAAAAACAAAAGGAGAGTGCATTAATTATGAGAAAGCAGACTAAAATTGCTGCAGTAGTATCCGCAGCAGCTCTGTTAGCATTAGGCGCTTCCATGACATCTTTCGCAGCTTCCAAGGGAACCTGGATGATGGTTGATGGCGAGTGGTATTGCTATGACAAAAACGGTGACGCATATACAAACGTATTCTGCTCCAGCAATGGTAAAGAGTACTACGTAGGAGATGACGGACAGCTCGTTCGTTCCGCGTGGGTTGAGTACGATGGTTCTTACTACTTCGTAAACAGCAGCGGTGCTAAGATCACAAACGACTGGAGATTAACAACTCCGTACGATGACGAGAGCGCTGATGAGGAGTGGTACTACTTCAAGTCCAACGGTAAGAGAGCTGAAGGCGAGAAGATCACTTACAAGGGAAAAACCTACTACTTCGATAGTGACGGAAAGATGCTCACAGGTTGGGTAACAACTGGTGATAGTGCATCTGCAGTCAACGAGGCTAATGGTTATGAGAAAGACCACACATTCTACTGCGACGAGACAGGTGCTCGTGTAGAGGGTGCATGGGTTAAAGATACAAAACCGGGCGTTACAGATGATGACGCTGATGAAGACGAGTACTGGTACTACTTAAAGAAAGCTACCGGTAAGCCGGCAACAGGCAAGCAGTCCAACCTCAATGGTCAGATCTACCTCTTCAACGCCGAAGGTCAGATGCAGCACGGTTGGGTAGCTGAAGATGTTGCTACATCCAGCAACGTTAAGTTCTATCAGCTTGACGAAGAGGATGATGAGAAAGAAATGAAGACCGCAAAGGGTGAGGTTTACTACTGCGGCGATGAGGATGACGGACACGCTAAGAAGAACAAGTGGGTTAAGACATGGCTTCCGAATGATACAAATGAAGAGGAAGACGTGAAGTGCTATACTAACGTTGTAACAGTAGTGGCTAATAAGATATAATAAATCCAATAGAGAAAAGAGGTAATTATCATGCCACAAAGTTACACACCCGAATTTAAGAAAAAAATAGT
>NZ_JAVYJB010000036.1:0-11535 GCF_032490495.1 Pilosibacter fragilis
TGAAAAAGAGTTAGAGAGTCTTATGCCATGGTCAAAAGATCTTCCGGCTGAGTGTTATAGCAAGCGCCGCAAATGAGCGGCGCTGTATTTGGCGTGGGGCGAAGGATTTGACCTTTACGTAGCAAGGTATATAGGAGAAATTGAAATGCCTAACTCAAATAACATATTATGTTTAGATAAATTTTATCCGGAAAAAGATTTGAAAATAACAGATATTGTACAACAAAAAGATAAGATTTTAATACGAATGAAATCAATATCTAAGAGTTGCAAGTGTCCAAAGTGTAATTATTTCACAGATAAGTATCATGGAACTTATAATCGTAAAGTACAGGATTTGCCGATTTTGGGAAAAAGTGTCCAACTTGAAATATGTTCCCATGAGTATGAGTGTGTGAACGATGACTGTGCGGTCACTTCTATGGCTGAAACCTTTGATGGATTTCTTAATACTTATAGCCGCATGACAGAAAGATGTGCTGATTTTATACTGGACAAGCAACACTTCACTTTGAACCAAACTTGTCCAATGTCTTAACTCACTTGGATTAGAATGATTGTCGCATGAATTAGCTAGAATGGAAAGACGGTGGGTTATTCAGCGCTTACGGTGTTAGGTCGTCGTTGGTTTAGGATAGACGAAAAGAAACGGCGGCTCTGAAAATCAAAGCCGCCGCTTCATAGGCGCATGGAAATGTGTCTGCTGGACGACGGCTTTTTTCTTTTGCCGTCGCCCGGCAGTTTAATAACTATTTAATATCAATTTATAGTTGGCATCACTATAAGAACTTTCATTTCGTTGAGCATTTAGTTCAAATCCTTAGTTTCTACATTGTAAATCGAGAGAGATGCAAAAATTAAGGAAAGTACCATAAGTACAACAGGAAGAATGGCATTATCCGCCAAAGAAAAATCGCCCACATTAGCCTGTGTCAAAAAGATCAGCAGAAAAGATGATACGATGGTAGCTTTTGAGGACTTCATAGCTATACCAATAAACAAGGCGATAAAACTCATGGTTACAATGACAACGGACTTTAAGAGTAACTGAATATAGAACCCCATACTTGCCATGTTGTAGTCCAGTGGGAATGAGGAAACCATGAATTGTGAACCAAGTAAAATGCAGCTGTAAATGAATAGTTTTGTCAGCACCAGAGCCACGAAATTGAAAATCCATACAGCTAACATTTGAGAAATGAGAATTTTCTGTCGCTTAATTGGATACGAAAACATTAAGTTCATGGTTTTGTTTTTATAGGCGCTCACAATGTATGTGGACAACATGACACTGGTAAACACCAGAAAAGCCATGCTTGTAAACAGCTCGATAGAGGAAGAAATCGCACTGTTACCCGGCGCCGCATCAGGAACACCCATATCAGGATCATTGGCAATTCCCAAATAGCAAAGGGCAAATATGAACAGGCAGATCAGAGCCGACATGATAACTACATTGCGAATGTACTTGCCTACATTATTCTTTTTCCATTCCAGCCTAATGAGTTTAAGCATGATATTTCACCTCCCCGGTCAGCTTCAAGAAGTAGTCCTCCAGCGTTTCAGATTTCTTTCCAATGCTCACAACTTCAACATCATTCAGAGCCAGTATTTTCGTCAACTGCTGGGTAGACGCTGCATGGTCATATATGCGAATTTTACCGCTGTCAAGAATCTTAAAATTTTGCAGACCCAACTTTTCAGTCAAGACATAGGCAGCCCGCTTTTCATCCGTGACAGAAAGCTCCACATAATTGAGGTTCATTTCCTCAATATCTTGCATACGAATTTCTTTCATCATTTTTCCGTGATGGATAATAGCAACGGTATCCGCAATACTCTCCACTTCAGATAAAATGTGACTTGAAATCATAACGGTAATACCGTACTCCGAACAAAGTGTTTTTAATAAATCACGGATTTGTTTCATTCCTGCTGGATCAAGGCCGTTTGTGGGTTCGTCGAGAATAAGCAGTTCCGGCTTGCACATAATGGCTCTTGCAATTCCGAGGCGTTCTTTCATGCCGAGGGAATAGTTCTTGACCGGCTGATCGGCTGCTGATGTCAAGTCCAGCATTTGCAACGCACTTTCAACACTGTCAACATTGTAATAGCCCATATACTCACAATGAAGCTGTAAGTTCTCACGCCCGGTCATGTGGTCATAAAAGGTGGGAAACTCGATGATACTTCCCATTCTTTTTAAGACTTCATAGGATTTTGGAGTCAATACCTCTCCAAACACCTCAATAGTCCCACTGGTAGGTTTCCAAAGGTTAGTAATCATCTTCATCACTGTGGTTTTACCAGCTCCGTTAGGACCAAGAAAACCATAAATTTCCCCTTTGGGAATATGAATATTAACATCAGCGACAAGTGCCTTACTACCGATCTTTTTAGAAAGACCACTTGTTTGTAAAATAAATGGCATTGTCTTGCCCTCCTTTCTACTGACATTATAGAAAGTTCGATTTTCAAAACTCTTGAATAATTCTTACAAATTTCTTTCTTGAAAAAATGACCTATGGTTTAATAGGCCATTTTCTTGAGCGTAATAGTGAAAACTGTTTTCTGGTGCGGTTGACTTTCTAAAGTAATATCGCCACCGAGTTGCAAGGCAAGATTTTTCGCAATCGTCAGTCCAAGACCATTTCCCTGCATAGCACTATTTCTGGAATCTTCCATCATAAACAGCCGATCAAAAACCGAATCGGCAAATTCTTTTTCAATTCCACGGCCCCTGTCCACAATGTCTATATAGATATGTGCCTGATCTGCCCGCAAAAACATACCTAAATATTTTCCATCGCCGCCATAGCGAATTGCATTGGAAATCAAATTGAACATAATTCTTTGCAACGCATCTTTATTGGCATTTGCATACAATACATGATCGGGTATGTTAATTTCCACTTCAAAATTTTTTTGTGAAAGGAGTTCATAGAAATCCAAAATATTTTCCCGGCAGGCTTCGTTCACATTCAAACGCTCCAATGGCATATCTGTATCGCCAGCCTCTAATTTAGCAAGCGTAAAGAATTGTGTAATCAATCCCATTACCCGCTGGGCAGTGCTTTCTACCTTTTGCAACATTTCATTGCTTTGGGTTCCGTTTAAACGCATAATCTCCAAATAGCCAAGAATCACTGTCATGGGAGTTTTAATGTCGTGGGAAATGTTAGATAACATCTTTTTGGATGCCATTTCAGCCCGCCGATACTCAACTTTTACTTTTTGCCGATCTTCCAACATTCGATTGATTTGTGTTGCAAGCTCTATCAGTGCCTTATTATCGGTAAAGACTGTCACTTTTTCGTCGCTGTCGGTGTCAAGAAGTTCTTTCAATTTGCTGCTGATCTCATGTATTTTTGCTTTTGTTCCGTTATGGAATACAAACTGCTGGTACACAATGATACAGATTAAAATCATAATACAGAGGGTTAGTAAAAAGATAATTGTCGCATTGCTCATTTCTGTTCTCCCAGCTTATAGCCAATTCCCCATACAGTTATAACAACTTGTGGCTTTCGTGGATCATCCTCAATTTTCGTTCGTAAACGGCTGATGTGAACATTGACGGCATTTTCATCCCCCATATAGGCATCATTCCAAATTAAAGAATAGATTTGAGCCTTTGTGTAGACCCTTTGTGGGTTTTCCAGAAGCAGCCGTAAAATATCAAATTCTTTTGCGGTCAGTTCGATAATCTCGCCTGATTTTGTGACGGTGTGATTTTCCAAGTTCATAACCAATGGGCCCCACGCAAGTTTCGTTTGCTCTGGCTGTACGGCAGCATATTCGGTATTTCTCCGTATGTTTGCTTTAATACGCGCCATAACCTCTGTTATGGAAAACGGTTTTGTAATATAATCATCCGCACCGAGGCCCAAACCTAAAGTTTTGTCGGAATCCGAATCCTTTGCAGAAATGATGATAATTGGCACCGTACTTTTTTGACGAATATACTTCATCACATTCATACCTGTAATTTTGGGAATCATTAAATCCAACAAGACGATACTATAAGAACCAATGTCGAAAGCCTCACATGCCTTTTGACCATCGGTAGCGCAGACAACTTCAAAATTTTCTGCTATAAGATAGCTACATAACATTTCACTTATTTCTATATCATCTTCAATTAAGAGAATCTTCATTATTCTTTTTTCCTTCCTTTCTGCGCCTATCAGTCGGCTTCTCCGCAGTTTTAGGGAGCAGCCAAACACCGGCCATTTTCACAGCACCGGGGATACGCCCACCAGCACAATAATAATTTACCCTACGAGGTGTCACGCCCCACTTCTCGGCGGCCTCTTTCAATGTCATATAGTCCATTTCGCACCTCCACAGAGTACATTATAGTTCTTTATCTCGAACAGTACAAGTTGGAGGCTGCATATTGATGAAATGAAATACTACTTTGTGTAAAATCTCATTACATTCTCATAACCAGACCCGAAATGTACAATGATATAGGGTGATATGAGAATGGACCAAGAAGAAAGAAGGTTTGACTTTCACGGCCTCGGGGCGGCTCTCAAACGAGCCAGAGAAGAAAAGGGATGGACACAAGCCTATGTTGCGGAATTAGTAGACCGTGACTCCCGTACCATTATGAATATTGAGAACAAAGGTCAGTATCCCAGTTTCGACCTTTTTGTTAAACTCATTACCATGTTTGACGTTTCAGTTGACCAGTTTATTCATGCGGACGGAGGGGCAAGGTCAAGCTCTTGCAGAAAGCACATTGATGTGCTCCTAAATTCTATGAATGAAAAAGAGCTTGTTGTAATAGAAGCCACAGCCGAGGGCATTAAGAAAGCCAGAGAAACGGAGGTTCCAGAATAAGGGCCTCTGTTTTTTTGCGCCATTTTAGGGGCTGTCGCTAAGTGGCAAGCAATGCCTCTGTGGCCACAAGTGGCACAAAGGCGGCTTGTTGGGGCTCGCCCCAAACCCGTATCTTCGGGCCAACATGGCCCGAAGTGTCAGCGTCGCTTTGCTCCTTGTTTTCATAACCTTAACGCTCCTTTTCCTGCTTTCTTCCCGGTTCGGTGTAGCCCATCAGAGTGTCAATGTTCGCTTTGATCGTGACGATCTCCTGCATATCCCGTCGTGCCTTTTGATATTCTCCATAGAGCTGTTTTTTCTTTGCTGTGAGCTTACGGCCTTCTTCCTTCAGCACATCCATTTTGGGGAGCTTCGCCCCGCCCAGCAGAGAGCGCATTTCCGCTTGTGCAGCCCGGTACAGTTCAAGGTCGGCCTCATGCTCCGCAAGGAATTTCCGGCTGTACTTCGTCGCCTTATACTGCTCAAAGACTGGACGGGTTTTGGCATACTGAACCATTGCGGCCTTTAGCCCGGCATTGGTTTTCATGGCCTGTTCCGTCTGCTTGATCTGCTCGGAAATGGCATGAAAACGGTCTGCTGCCTCGGTGGCTTTCTGTGCCAACTGCTCATAATCGGTCAGGCCATTGTCCTGTATATAAGCAAGGGCAGCAGCCATCTGCTTAATGTTAAATACCTTCGCCCAGCGTTCATATCCCGGCCCCTTACCGGCAGCCAGCTTCGCTTGAATATCCACCGCCAGACTGATTTTCCGTTCCGAGTGCCCGGGGCGTTTTTCTTTGCCCTCAATGGCGGCCAGAACATCTTGCAAGTCGTAGCCGTCCCCCAGCGTGGAGGCACGCAGACGGGTGAAGCGTTCCTGCCCTTGCCCGGTCAACCGGAAACTGATACCGCCGCCCCGAACCTTCTTGACTTCATATCCGGCCCGTTTCATCAGAACAAGAAATTCATCCAGATCGGCGGGGCGTTCGGCCAGTGCGGTATCAATGGCAAGGCGCAGTCGGTCCTGATAGGAAAGCGGCCCTTTCCGGTCTTTCTGCCACTCCCCATAGTTCCGATACTTGCCCTTGCTCCGGGGCTTCGGTTTCTCCACGATGGACAGCCCGTTTTCAAGGCACAGCTTGTCAGAGAGCCGACGAAGGGCAAAGCTGGAGCCCCAAAAGTTTCGGAATTTCCGGGTGCAGTCAAGGGTGGTGGAGTTATAATAAATGTGACAATGGATGTGCTGGCGGTCTGTGTGCGTGGTAACGATAAAAGCGTGCCGCCCCTTTGTCCAGCGCATAGCCAGCTCATAGCCGATACGATTCGCCTCCTTCGGGGTGATCTCGCCCGGATAGAAGGATTGCCGTATCTGATAGCACAGCACATCATTTTCTTTTTTCTGTTCCCGGCCCGTCATAGCGGCATAGCTGGCTTTTGCCAAAAGGGACAGCGCCAACGCAAAGGGAGCAACCAATATTTTCAGCAGTATCTTCATCTTCAAAACCTCCTTTATCTATCCTTCCTACCTCTATTTTATCATGCCTGCCCGGGGACATAAATGTTGCGAAAGATTAGTGAATCCTGTCCTCAATTAACAAACAGGGAGAGTACAAATTGTACTCTCCCTGTTTGTTAGTTGTTTCGGCCTTCAATTGCACGATTCTTAATTTCTATCAGTTTTTCATGTTCAAGATCATAAATGCTTGCAAAAAAGATTTGATTGTCGCATAGTTCGGTGCTTACTAAGTTTTCAATTAGCTTCATATTGTCATCATCTAACTCTTTTCCCTTGGGAGAATCCAATACGATAAACAATTTTGTGTCCATGCTTTCTTCTATAACCTTTAAAAAAGCCACTTTGAAAGCAAATACCATTTTTTGCAGAACTGCACCCGAAAGCGATTTTAAGTCTGATGTAAAGATGAAATCCTCTTTGGCTACCATTTTATCATCAACATTAAGCTGGGTTGCATATTCTAAAACATATTTATAAATTTTCGATATGTAAGAATTTTGATTTTTAATCGTTCGTTTTATTTCGGCTTTAACATGCTTCAAATCGCTCTTTGTTTCATCTAAAAGCTGTTCAACTACGGTCTGATCAATATTAAAATTGGCAAGTTGCTTATTAACAAGGGTATCTTTTGATTCAGCAGAAAACATGCTTATTTGTGCATTTTTGGCATGATATTCACTTAGTTTTACGTCATAAGAGGAACGTTCACGTTTTAACTTTTCTATGTTGGTCACTATAATGCTTCTGTGCGCTCGTAAATATTCATAATTTGCTGTCGAATTCAGCAATGTAGTCCTGTTTACCGGAATTATAACATCATCCTGTTTCACGGATAAATTCATTGAATCAATATAGTCGAAGAATTGCTTTTCTTTAAGAAGAACAGAGTTAATTTCTTTTAAAGCATTTTTTTCATTTTCAAGTTTGATGTTACAATACGCTATTTTTTCGTTGAGTTCTTTTTCTATGTCTGAAATGAATATTTCTCCGTTTTGCTCATAAACTTGCTCACTCAATTCTTGTATATTCAGCATTGCCAAATATTTGTCTCTGTTTAGTTCGAGTGTGGTTTTCTTTTCGATCAAATCATCTATATCAATTCCATTTAAGCCTGCAAGTAATTCCTCAATGCTAAATTTTATCTTTCCAATGACGGTTCCACGATTTAGAAGTGTCCATCCTTTGTCTTGATCAACATACATAAACCCCAATAAATTTTTTAAAACTTTGATGTTTTCATATTTAAAAACAAACGACAAAAAACTCATATGCTGACTGGGAAGTGTGAACTCAATGCGACTGTTTTCGGAGAAAAGTGTAAGCAAATTATTTTCCCGAGTGGCAGTATATTTTTGCCCTTTTTCAGAAAATGTTATCTCCGTAATAATATCTTCATATTTAATTCCACGCATATTAGGAATTGGATACCCCAACGCATAAAATAGAAGTCTAACAAATGTAGATTTTCCTTTTGTGTTGGTCTTAGAATAAATCAGATTTCTCTTTTCTGAAAAAGTGTCTAAATTTTCTATCATACCTTCTCGTAATAGAAGTTTCTCTATAATCATGCTTTCACCCCGACTGCGCTACATACCTTTTGGACTACTCTGTTGCTTGTAAGTATTCTATATAAAAATACTTTTGTTAGATATTCTGTTAGTTCATTATCGCCATTACTCAACATTACAAATTCGTCTCTAAATTCATCGCCGTGTTCTTTAATAAATTCAAGTTCTGGTTTTTTAATTGCTTTCCCTATTGATTGATTTTTAAATTGCGCATAGCGTTGCAAGACTTTGTTGGTAAATTCGTAACGTGCATGATAGAAACTTTTCGGGTCATTCATGATGCGTTCAACCTCTTTTTTTATAGACTGGTCCGGCAAAAACGATAAACAATCATCAATATCAGGAAAATTCCCATCAACCAGAAAAGCTACAATTGGCCAAGTAAAATCTTCTTTCAAAATCTTCTTGTTTTTATTCTCATCTTTTATGGTAGAGTTGTGTTCAAAATTCAGTTGCCAGTGCTCCAATAACTTTTGTTTTATGGAAATGGCATCATCTCTTGTTAATCCGATGGTATCTGTCAAAAAACTTATAACGGAATCGCCAATAATGGTATATCTGTTTTTCTCGTTACCGTAATACGGATATATTGTTGATATATATAAATTCTCTTTGTGGAAATTTTCAACTTTTACTTTTATTTGTTCCAATTTTCTGATTTTCAGAGGATCTTTTTCTTTTTTTATTTTTTTTGCAATGTTTTTTGAGATTGAAAGGATGGTATCGTCAATCTCTTTCTGTATTCCCGCTAAGCAATCATTGTACGGGATAATACTATTGTTAAAAAAATTTGGAGCCGACTTAAATGTATCAGGTATATTAGAAATGTACACCAATTGGTTGTCTTTATACGGATTACGTGCTAACGATATTATGGCATCTTTAAATTTTTCCTTTTGGTCTTTGATGGTTG
This sequence comes from Pilosibacter fragilis, assembly GCF_032490495.1. Classification (NCBI taxonomy): domain Bacteria; kingdom Bacillati; phylum Bacillota; class Clostridia; order Eubacteriales; family Clostridiaceae; genus Pilosibacter; species Pilosibacter fragilis. The sequence goes on from NZ_JAVYJB010000036.1 coordinate 8,825, forward strand.
TGCTATCTTGTGCAGATTTCGCCTGTGCAAAAACCTTTCGTTCATCAATCAAAGTAATTTCAATATCTTGAGATATGGATTCAATTTTAATATCTGCTGCATCTGGCATATACTTTAAAAAAAGAAAAATGCCTGCATTTGCTTGAAAATTCCAACCAAAAGAAGATGCAGAAGCATCATTACTAAACTGGCATATATCCTCATTTAAATATTCACTCATCAAATCTCACCAACTTTCGATAGATATTTTCATTTTACCATATTGCGGTAAATTTTTCTATCATACAATACAGTGAGAATAAAAAGACGAGGGCGGCAAGCCCCACAACGGAAGCCTGCCGCCCTCGTCTCACTTTGCCACCAGCTCGGAAAGCTCCCGCAGCACCTTTGACACCTCGCCCCATAACTTTTCATAGTCCCGCTTCAATCCGTCGATTTCCTCCGGGTACACACCATAGGTATGTGCATGTATGGCAACCTGATTGAGATTGTTGGAACAGCGCCGTTGCAGAGAGATCAGTTCTTTTACGGGCGCAAGGTCGATGTGCAGGATATACCCGTTCAGAGCCATTTTTCGCACATAGGCCCCGGCGTTGGAAATGCCCGCCTCGGCCATCCGTTCATGGATGGCTGCCAGCTCGTCCGGCGTTACCATAACGTGCAGATGGACATTCCGCTTGCGGTTCTCCATCAGCGTTCCAGCTCCCGGCCTTTCCGGTGCTCTTTGGGCTCCTTTACCTTGTCCAGCGGTTTTGCGTCCAGCTCCGGGGGCGTGGGCGGGGTGGGCGTGTTGTTGGGTACGCCGTCGATCATGTTGCAGTTCTGCTCTGTGGAGAGCTCGGCGGTTTTCAGATAGTTGTCTTTTTCGTGCATGGCGATCCTCCTTTATCGTTCCTCATGGTTTTTATGGCTCCGCTTCTGGCCGGGCTCCTTCGGGGGTTTCTGCCCTCTGGTTCCTTCTTTGAGCTGGGCGGTAATGGATGGGCGCACCCGGTCAGGATTGCCCGGTGCTGGTTTCAGCTCGTAGTCCTCCATCTGCTTTTCGGTCAGCGGCTTTGCATAGGTCAGTTCGCCCCATGCCATCAGCCTGCCGTCCGCCACAGGACGCCGCCTGTCGTCATCGTAGTTGACGATGGAAAGAGGCTGGTTATCCGGCGGCTTCGGATAGGTGCCTATGTCTACGGGGCGCTGGGTGGAATAATAGCGGTAAACGCCCTCCAATCCCGGCTCGGTATGTCTGACCGCCGCATGGTAAAGCTGCTGATAGTCGTCCACCCGGCGGTCAAAGTCCCGCTGCGCCCATGCCTGGCTGTTTCCATAGCGGCCCCAGTAGTAATCCCGATGGGCGTTTTCCCCCTCGGTAAACTGCCAGGTCACAAAGGGGCTCGGCGCTCCCGGATTATGCCCCAGCGCAAAGCCGTGTCCGGTTTCAAAGGTGGCAGCTTTCAAAATCACATATCCTTGTACTGTCTCCAAGAGATCCCTCCTCGTATCTCCATATACTTCATCAGCAGATTGGGAAGAAGTGTTGCTTCCTCCTCCGCCTTTTGTGCAAGCAGTTCTTTCCGTTTTTCCCCCAGCTCGGTAATCCAGCCTTTGAGGTTTTGGATAAGCTGCCGGATGGACTTCATCAGGCGGTTGGCGGCTCTGATTTCCCGGTTCAGGTTGCCGATATTCGTCTGGATACCACGCTTTTCCATCTGCCGGACAGCAGCCCCCTCATGGACAGTGGGGACTATATCAAGCCCCTGTCTGGCATAGGAACGCAAGTCCACACGCTCCGGACGGTCATTGGCTTCCAGATAGCGGTTCTGGATGACCTCCCATTCATGCCGCCAGATTTCACAATACTTCTGGTCGTTCCAGTCCACCGTATCTTCCTTGTGGCTTTTCCACCTGCCGGATGGCAGTTTTATCAGTTCCCCGTTCGCATCAAGGTCATATACCTTGCGGCTTTTGGGAAGCCATTTCCCATGTTCGTCCATTGCCCGCATGGTCAGCAGGACATGGGCGTGGGGATTGTGTCCCGGCGGATGGGGGTCATGGATGGCAAAGTCAGCAATCATGCCTTTGGTGGAAACAAATTGCTGTTCACAAAACTCCCGGACAAGGACAGCATATTGGTCGGGCGGTATCTCTCTGGGGATGGTAAGCACCCACCTCCTTGCAAGCTGGGAATTCCATTGTTTTTCCACCGCTTCGGCGGCGTTCCATAGGGTATTGCGGTCTGCATACGACCGTGGGGCATTTGCCGGGAGCAGGATTTCATTGTGGACGATACCACGCTTTTCCGGGTAGTGCTTCACTTCCTGGTCATATTCACAGAACAGCTTTTCGCCGCTCTGGTGGGCAGCGGCGGCAACCGCAGACTGCTGTTGGCTTCGCTGCACAATAGATATTTCATTGTGCGGACAGGGCATTTCGTATCACTCCTTTCGGTAATCGGTGGATGGGGTGGCGTTTTGCCACCTCATTTTGGGCAGAAAAAAAGCAGGCAACCTTTTTCAGATTTCCTGCTTGGTGTGCCGCTGTGTGGGCGGCGGGTATTTAGTTGTAAAAGTTCGGGACAAGTTGACCCGATGTGAAGCTGATAAACTGGAATTTTCAAATTAGTCTTTGCAAATAACCTTTGAATCTTCACCATCAATTACAATTCCCTGACGGTTGTTAATTGGGCATAGATTCAAATCCGAAAACTCAGTCATTATTTT
>NZ_JAVYJB010000037.1:0-11433 GCF_032490495.1 Pilosibacter fragilis
TTATTATTTTGGAACTTCAACATAATGATGCCTCCTTTCGTTGTATTGCCTACAAATAGGATAGCACATTTTGTTGAAGTTTCTTTATATTATTTTATCTAGCACAACAGGTTAAATTATATTAAAACTCACACATAGTCTCCGCCCCGGGAATGTGCGGATAGCGCTCCCCGCCCCCGGAGACCAGAAAGGTTGTTAAAGCGTGAATTATCTGACTTCATTACTGAAGGAGCTGGTGGCAAAAAGAAAACTGATCTGGGAACTCTCCAAGGCAGATTTCAGAAAACGTTTTGTCGGCTCCTATTTTGGCGTTGTCTGGATGTTTATCCAGCCCATCGTCACCGTCCTGATCTATTGGCTCATCTTCGGTCCCATCGGATTCAAGAGTGCGCCGCCGGTGCCGAACGCCTCCTATGTCCAGTGGCTGGTTCCGGGTATCGCCCCGTGGTTCTTCTTCTCCGAAGCCTTAAACTGCGGAACAGGATGCCTTCAGGAATACAACTACCTGGTAAAAAAAGTAGTATTTAAGGTGGAGATCCTGCCTGTGATCAAACTGATCTCCTGCCTGTTCGTCCATGTGTTCTTTGTTGCGATCATGTTCATCGTATTCCTGGTCAGCGGCAAAAGACCGCAGATTTCCTGGATCCAGATCATTTATTATTCCTTTGCCGCATCCATGTACGCCCTGGCGCTCACCTATCTTACCAGCGCGATCCAGGTATTCTTCAAGGATATGGCACAGATCGTCAGCATCTGCCTGCAGTTCGGCATGTGGCTGACCCCGATTATGTACAGCGAGCAGTTATTCCTCGACAAAGGTCTGACGATGGCTCCGATGATCCTGAAGCTGAACCCGTTTTACTATATTGCGGCGGGATACCGTGACAGCATGCTGACGGGAGACTGGTTCTTCATGCGTCCGACACTGACCGTGTATTTCTGGGCAGTGACCCTGATCACCATGTTAGTGGGACTCAAAGTATTCAAGCGGCTCCGTCCGCATTTCTCAGATGTATTGTAGGAGGAAACCATGTCTGCCAATGCGATTACAGTAAAAGACGTGACGAAGGTGTACAGGCTCTACGACAAGCCGATCGACCGCTTGAAAGAATCCTTAAGCCTGACACATAAAAGCTATCACAAAGACTTCTATGCCTTAAATGGTCTGTCCTTCAACGTGGAAAAAGGACAGACGGTGGGCATTATCGGAACGAACGGTTCCGGTAAATCAACGATCTTAAAGATCATCACCGGTGTCCTCACACCGACCACAGGCCAGGTGGACGTTGAGGGAAAGATCTCCGCACTTCTGGAGCTTGGTGCCGGCTTCAACATGGACTACACCGGAATCGAAAATATCTATATGAACGGCACGATGATGGGCTATTCCCGGAAGGAGATGGATGAGAAGCTGCAGGATATCCTGGATTTTGCGGATATCGGCGATTTTGTCTATCAGCCGGTGAAGACATACTCCAGCGGTATGTTCGTCCGTCTGGCGTTTGCGCTCAACATTAATGTGGAGCCGGAGATCCTGATCGTCGACGAGGCCTTGTCCGTCGGAGACGTATTCTTCCAGGCAAAATGTTACCGGAAGATGGAGGAGATCAAGCAGAGGGGAACAACGATCCTCATGGTTACCCACGATATGGGCAGTATCATCAAATACTGCGATAAGGTCGTTCTCTTAAACAAGGGCGAATTCATCGCGGAAGGTGAGCCGGGTCACATGGTGGATCTCTATAAGAAGATCCTGGCAAACCAGCTGGATTCCTTAAATGAAGAACTGGAGAGCGATTATTCCGGCGGGATGTTAGGCGATGAGAAAAAGGCGAAGGCGGAGGAATCCCATTCCGACGGATCCCTCATGAAGGATAAGATCACCATCAACACAGACCGCACCGAGTACGGTGACGGCCGGGCTGAGATCTTCGACCTGGGACTCTTCGACGCGAAAGGAAATCTCACAAACCTTCTGTTAAAGGGAGAGATGTTCACGATCAAGGAGCGGATCCGCTTCCATGCGCCGATCAAGAGTCCGATCTTTACCTACACGATCCGCGATAAAAAGGGAACAGACCTCACCGGAACGAACACCATGTACGAGGGATGCGATATCAAACCGGTGGGGGATGGCGATGTCTACGACGTTTCCTTTACCCAGAAGATGACATTACAGGGCGGCGAGTACCTGCTCTCTATGAGCTGTACCGGCTTCGAGGGCGAGGAACATGTGGTCTACCACCGCCTGTACAACATTGCAAACATTACGGTGATCTCCAACAAGAATACGGTCGGCGTCTACGACATGGAGTCTGAGGTGGAGACATCGCTCACAAGGGCGTAAAAGCGGGAGAAAAAGATGAAGGATTACAGTTATGAACTTCTTGACCTGCTCGAAAAGTATAAAGGAGATGCGGAGGCGGCACTGCGGGGTGAAACAAGCCCGTGGTGTCTCTACGCATTTTCGCCGTTAAGGGAAAACCTTTTCGAGTGGCTGGAAATAGGAAAAAAGGACCGGGTTCTCCAGGTCGGATCCGACTACGGTTCCTGTACCGGGCTCTTTGCGGAGCGCGCCGGTGAGGTGGTCGTTCTGGATCCGTTGGATGAGAACTTGGAGGTGAACCGGAAAAGACACGGAGAGAAGGAAAATCTCTGCCTGGTCCGCGGCGAACTTCCAAAGGCGGGAACAGAGTCTCTTGGATGGAAAGAGTACAAGGGAAAAGAGCGTGCGGCAGAAGAACTGGATGCTCTCTATAAGGATGGCTTCGACTATGTGATCCTGCCGTCCATGCTCTCCAGGACAGAGAAAAACGGGGCAGCAGATCTGCTGGCAAGAGCAGCTGCTCTTGTGAGACCTGGCGGAAGGCTTTTAGCGGCAGCGGAGAATGAGTCTGGTGTCCGCTATTTCATGGGAGCGGAGCCATTTGAGCACTCCTTCCTGGAGGTGGAGTTCCGTGGTCTGTTTGAGGACTTAAAAGAGAAATTTGGCGGAACCGCAATGCTCTACTATCCGGTTCCGGACTACCGTTACCCGGTGACCATCTACTCCGACGGCTATCTCCCGCAGACCGGCGATGTGACGAACATCTCCGCCCGTCTTGACGGACCGGGACTCTGGTTCGGAAACGAGGAGAAAGCCATGACGAACGCATGCAGAAATGGGGACTTCACGAAATTCACGAACTCATTCCTTGGCATGTGGGAAAAGGGGAAGGCATGAGACAGATTTTATTTGTAAAATACAACCGGACCAGAGCGGCGCAGTTCCAGTTAAAGACAGAGATCGTGCGGGAGGACGAAGTTCTCACCGTTGAAAAAACGGCTCTCACAGAGGCTGGCGAGGCGCATATCCGCTCCTTCGGAGAAAAATATGAGAAGATCCGTGATCTGAATCCTGCCATCCGTTTCTTGAAGCCGGAATGGAAAAAGGATAAGAAGACGGTCTCCTTCCAGTACTTAAACGGCAAGACGGTCGGGGATGCCCTGGGCGAGGCTATCGTTATGGGCGAGGTTCCGTATCAGGAGCTTGAGACCGTGATGAAGGTGCTGTTCCCGGAAAATGCAGACGCGAAAATCTTTGAGGCGACACCGGAGTTCGAGACGGTATTCGGAAAAGTTCCGATGATCGACGATAAGGCAGCCGCGGTCTCCAATGTGGATGGGCTCTTCGAGAACCTGATGGTGCCGGAAAACGAGAACTGCATCTACGGAATCGACTATGAATGGGTATTTGATTTCCCAATCCCGGAGAAATTTTTGAAATACCGCGACCTCTTATATTTTTACAGACGCTACGAGAGAGTCCTCAACGTAAAAGAAGAGGATCTCTATGCCCATTTCGGGATCACAGGGGGAGAACTCCAGATCTTTGACGGCATGGAAAAGGCGTTCCAGTCCTATGTCCATGATGCAGGCTCCTTCGGCTACATGAAACAGTACGAGCAGCCGACAAAGACCGTGGAATTTCTTCTTGACCGCGAGAGCGAGCTCTACAAGGTAAAAGACTGGTGCGAGAACTTAAAGCAGGAGATCTCCGAGAAGGACATCACGATCATGAAGCAGCAGGAAGTCCAGCGTCTCACAAACAATCATGTGACGAACCTGGATGCCATCATCGCCAGCCTGAGAAGCGAGAACGCGAGAATGGCGGGAGACCTGCAGTACCTGTCGAAACATGAGGCGATCATGTGGAAAGTTCTCCGGAAATGCCACCGCGCTGTGGATAAAGTCATGCCGAAGGGCACAAGAAAGAGAAAGATCGCGGGGTACTTCAAGAATACCGTCTTTCATCCGGGAAAATACGGAAGGCTGTATTTCACAAAGGACGGAAGAAACAGGATCCGCGGCGACTTTAAGATCGGCGCCGGTTACTTAGAGCATGGAAAACTCCATTTTGACTATGTGGAGCACCCGACCGTGTCCATCGTGATCCCGGTCTACAACCAGATCCACTATACCTATGCCTGCCTGCTCTCAATCTTAGAGAACACGAAGGATGTGACCTATGAGATCATCATCGCCGATGACGTGTCCACGGACGCGACGAAGGAGCTGTCCCTGTACGCGGAGAATCTCGTGATCTGCAGAAACAAGACGAACCAGGGTTTCCTGAGAAACTGTAACCAGGCAGCGAAGGCGGCCCGCGGAAAATATGTGATGTTCTTAAATAATGACACACAGGTAACTCCGGGCTGGCTCTCATCACTCGTGAACCTCATCGAGTCTGATCCGACGATCGGTATGGTTGGCTCCAAGCTGGTCTACCCTGACGGACGTCTCCAGGAAGCGGGGGGAATCATCTGGAGCGACGGCTCCGGCTGGAATTATGGACGTCTTGACGATCCGGAGAAGCCGGAATACAACTACGTGAAGGATGTGGACTATATCTCCGGTGCGGCGATCCTGTTATCCAATGACCTCTGGAAACAGATCGGCGGTTTCGACGAGCTGTTTGCACCGGCGTACTGCGAGGATTCCGACCTTGCCTTCGAGGTGAGAAAAGCCGGATACCGCGTAGTCTACCAGCCATTGTCAAAAGTCATCCACTTCGAGGGCGTCTCCAACGGTACCGACGTAAATGGAACTGGTCTAAAGCGCTACCAGGTGGAGAACAGTAAGAAGCTAAAGGAAAAGTGGGCGGAGGAGTTCAAAAAGCAGTCTGTAAATACAGGCAATCCGAACCCGTTCCGTGCCCGTGAGAGAAGCCAGAAGAAGCCGGTGATCCTTGTGGTGGACCATTATGTTCCGACCTTCGATAAGGACGCGGGTTCCAAGACTACTTACCAGTACCTCAAAATGTTCGTGAAGATGGGATATTCCGTGAAATTCCTCGGAGACAACTTCCTTCACGAGGAGCCGTACTCCACAACACTTCAGCAGATGGGCGTGGAGATCTTATATGGGCCGGAGTACCAGGCAGGTATCTGGGACTGGCTGACAAAGAATAAAGATGAGATCGATTTTGCGTACCTGAACCGTCCGCATATCGCCATCAAGTATGTTGATTTTATTAAGAAGAACACCAATATCAAGGTGATCTACTACGGACATGATCTGCATTTCTTAAGAGAGTACCGGGAGTACGAGCTTACCGGCGATATCAAGAAGAAACGGGAGTCCGATTACTGGAAATCCATCGAATTCTCCCTGATGGAGAAGGCGGCGGTCTCCTACTATCCGTCCTACGTGGAGGAGGAGGCGATCCACGCGATCCATCCGGAGTACAAGATCAAGGCGATCACAGCCTATGTCTATGAGAAATTCCTGGAGAATATCGACAAGGACTTCGCAAAGAGGGAGGGACTGCTGTTTGTCGGCGGCTTCGCGCATCCGCCGAACGCGGACGCGGTTCTCTGGTTCGCAAAGGAGATCTTCCCGCTGATCAGACAGAGGATCGACGTAAACTTCTATGTGGTTGGCTCTAAGGTGACAGACGAGATCAAAGCGCTTGAACAGCCGGGAAGCGGCATCATTGTCAAAGGCTTTGTCACGGAGGAAGAGCTTGCGTCTCTTTATTCCACATCCCGCATCGTTGTGGTTCCGCTGCGCTACGGCGCCGGAGTTAAGGGCAAGGTCGTTGAGGCAGTCTACAATGGAGCTGCCATCGTCACCACATCCATCGGTTCCGAGGGAATCCCGGAGGCGGATCGTGTCATGAAGGTTGCCGACGGACCGGCGGCATTCGCTGACGAGGTAGTCAAGATGTATCAGGATCCGGCAGAATGCCGCAGAATGTGCGAGGAGACCCAGAAATACATCCGCGAGTACTTCAGCGTTGAGGCTGCATGGAAGGTCATCGAGGAGGACTTTACGCCGAAGAAAAAGAGATAGGACTTGGCTGTAAAGTCATATATGGAATCGAATATTGTGATAAGACTCTGCCGGGAATTTATTTCCCGGCAGTCTGTTCACATGAACGAAAATTCCGGCAAAAATCCGGCAGATCCGTCGTGCATGGTGTGCAAGCCTGTGGAATGCGGTTGAAAAGGAGAATATAGTGGAAAAAGACATTATTCATGAAAATTCCAACAATCACAATAAATACATAAATAACGAAAACAGCGGTGAAAAATCCGCGGAACAGGCAGGAGCTGTGCTTCGCGCGATGACTGTGGATGATATTTCCGCTGTGAAGCAGATCGAACAGACCTGCTTTTCGGATGCCTGGTCTGAAAAGCTCCTCTCTGACCTGCTTGAGAGTGAGTGGGACGAGGCCTGGGTGCTGACAGATACAGACGGCACCAGGATCGGATACGCGAATTTCCGCTTCCTCGCCGGCGAAGGCGAGCTCATGAGGATCGCAGTGCTCCCGGAACACAGGGGCTGTGGGGAGTCAAAGAAACTCATGGACCGTCTGGAAATCTCTGCAAAGGAAAAGGAAGCGCCGGACCTGACTCTGGAGGTGCGCGCCGGAAACACACCTGCCATAAACCTTTATAAATCCTATGGTTTTCAGGCGGAGGCTGTGCGGAAAAATTACTATCAGAATCCGGTGGAGGATGCCCTCATCATGTGGAGACGTTCCGTTCCATCGATTCCCACTTAAAATCATGAAAATATCCGCTATACTGTAGGGGACTCCGGAAGAGCCGGAGATAAAGAAGGCGGAGGAAAAGAAACGATGAGAAAATACGGAAAAGATGGCAGGCTGGATTGTGTGATCTGCAACCGCTGTGGGAAAAAACTGGCGGTGAAACATGGGATCGTGCGGGAAGGTGTGTTTACATCAGATCACAGATGGGACTTCTTTTCGGAAAAAGACGGGGAGATCCACCATTTTGACCTGTGCGAGGATTGCTACAACGAAGTGACAGCGGAGTTCCGGGTTCCGGTGGACGTGGAGGATGAGATCGAGCTGCTTTGAAAACGCAGGCGGTATGCGGCAGAAATGCCGTTATGCTGAAACAGGTTCAGACCAGATTGCGCTGCAAGAGCATATTTGAATGTTAGAAGCGGGTACGGGCGGTTGTCTGTACTCGTTTTCTATTGCCGGGTATTCAGAAGAAGCTGACGTCGGCAGTTCTGTACTTCTTGGTCACTGTACACGGGTAGGAATTTTCTGAACTGAAAATTCCGTACAATACAGTGATGGTAATGGATTTTGCCGATTCGGAATGCGAAGCATCGGCAAAATCAGTTACTGTTTGCGCGGCGTGAACAGTAATACTTCTTGCGGTTCCTGCCCAGGAATCAACTTCCATCTCTTGCATATGACCTCCGCTTTATGGTATGATACGTGCAGACTGGATAAATATAAACTTTTATTATCATAGAATGCAGAGGAAAATACATGTTAGATATCTGTTTACTGGGAACCGGCGGCATGCAGCCGCTGCCGTACCGCTGGCTAACGTCCATGATGGCGCGCTGCGATGGTAGCAATCTGCTGATCGACTGCGGCGAGGGAACCCAGATCGCATTGAAAGAAAAGGGATGGAGCCCGAAGCCGGTGGACGTGATCTGCTTCACCCACTACCATGCCGACCATATCAGCGGACTTCCGGGGTTTCTCCTGACCATGGGAAACGCGGAGCGCACGGAGCCGGTACTTCTGGTGGGACCGAAAGGTCTGGAACGTGTCGTTGGTGCCCTGCGCACCATTGCGCCGGAACTTCCGTTCCCGCTTGTGTTTAAAGAACTCACGGAGCCGAGAGAAAAATTTCAGGCGGGTCCCTATGTGGTGGACGCATTCCGCGTAAACCACCGCGTGACCTGCTATGGATATCGCATTACGATCCCGAGAAACGGCAAATTTGATGTGGAACGGGCGAGAGCCCAGGAGATTCCGCAGAAATTCTGGAGCAGACTGCAGAAAGGCGAGACCATCGAGCACGAGGGTAAGATCCTGACCCCGGACATGGTGCTGGGAGAAAAGCGCCGCGGAATTTCCGTTACCTACACGACTGACACGCGCCCGGTTCCGGCAATCGCCGAATATGCCGCGGACAATGACCTCTTTATCTGCGAGGGCATGTACGGTGAGAAGGAAAAAATTGCCAACGCGCGGGAGAATAAGCATATGATGTTCCAGGAGGCGGCAAAGCTCGGTAAAGAGGCGAATCCGCGGGAGATGTGGCTGACCCATTACAGCCCGTCCTTGATGCATCCGGAGGAATACCTGAATGAGATCCGGGAGATCTTCCCGAAAATTAAGACCGCCCGTGACGGCTGGTCTGCAGAACTTGGATTTGATGAGGATTAGAAAATGAAGATACACAGTGTTGAAGAAGATGTATATATACTTGCAATCGAGAGCTCCTGTGACGAGACGGCAGCTTCCGTCGTGAAGAACGGCCGTGAGGTGCTGTCCAACGTGATCTCTTCCCAGATCGCGCTTCACACGCTCTACGGCGGTGTTGTGCCGGAGATCGCATCGAGAAAACATATTGAAAAGGTAAACCAGGTGGTTCAGGCCGCTCTTGACGAGGCACACATGACATTGGACGGGATCACAGCCATTGCTGTGACATACGGTCCGGGTCTTGTAGGCGCACTTCTTGTGGGTGTTGCGGCTGCGAAGGCGATTGCATACGCAGCAAAGAAACCGCTTGTACCGGTTCATCATATTGAGGGCCATGTATCCGCGAACTTTATCGAGCATCCGGATCTGGAACCGCCGTTTGTCTGCGAGATCGTGTCCGGCGGACATACCCATCTTGTGATCGTGAAGGACTACGGTGAGTTCGAGATCATCGGACGCACAATGGATGACGCGGCGGGAGAGGCATTCGATAAAGTTGCCCGCGCTGTAGGCCTTGGCTACCCGGGCGGCCCGAAGGTCGACAAGGCGGCAAAAGAGGGAAATCCTCATGCCATGGAATTTCCGCGGGCAAAAGTCGGCGGATCCCAGTATGACTTTAGCTTCAGCGGCATGAAATCCGCTGTATTAAACTATATCAACCAGGCGGAGATGAAGGGAGAGACGATCTGTGTGCCGGATCTCTGCGCTTCCTTCCAGAACGCGGTGGTGGATGTTCTCGTGAGCCGTGCCGTTGCGGCAACAAAGGAGTTTGGATACAAGAAGCTCGCCATTGCGGGCGGCGTTGCGTCAAACTCTGCCCTGCGCGCAGGCATGAAGGCGGCATGTGAGAAAGCCGGAATCGAATTCTACTATCCGTCACCGATCTTCTGTACCGACAACGCAGCAATGATCGGTGCTGCGGGATACTATGAGTATATCAACGGAGTCCGCGCAGGCTGGGACCTCAATGCGGTGCCGAACCTAAAACTGGGAGAGCGGTAATGGAACAGGTGAAAACAGCAGCCATCGTGCTGGCAGCAGGACATGGAAAGCGGATGCACAGCAAGGTGGCAAAGCAGTATCTTCTCTTAAAGGGGGAACCGGTGGTTGTTCATGCCCTGCGGGCCTTTGAGAAGGCAGGGATGGATGAGATTATTCTGGTGGCCGGAGCAGACGAAGTGGAATTCTGTAACAGGAATATCGTGGAGCAGTATGGATTTACCAGAGTGAGACAGGTCGTTGCGGGGGGAAAAGAACGGTATGATTCTGTCTGGAATGGACTTTGCGCTTTAAAGGCCGTAGGATTCGCAGAGGACGGTATCGTTCTGATCCATGATGGTGCAAGACCGCTTGTAAATGGAGAGATCATCGAGAGAGCTGTGGATGGTGCCCGGGAGTTTTCTGCCTGTGTGGCATCAATGCCGGTTAAGGATACGATTAAGGCAGCGGATGCGGAGGGATTTTCTGCAAGCACGCCGGACCGCAGTACCTTATGGCAGATCCAGACACCTCAGGCATTCCGCTTCGGTCTGATCTACCGCGCCTACGAGAAGGTATTTGCACCCGGAACAGACCGCAGCCGTATTACGGATGATGCAATGGTAGTGGAACTGATGACGGACACAAAGGTGAAGTTTATCGAGGGAAGTTATTCAAACATCAAAGTGACAACTCCGGAGGATATGATCATCGCGGAGGCTCTTTGTGCTCATAGGGTACAATAGATTCTTTCTATAATAGAAGATATGGATCTGCCAGTGGCAGTCAGAGAGAGGCGTGGTCTTCCGGGAAAAGGAGATCACGCCTTTCTGGCTTAACAGATAAAAAGAATTTTAGTACCTATTCAGTACCTTCATAGTTACACGCAAAAATTCATTCCAGATCAGCTTCGCTGATGGGATTTTTGCCCTCCAGCCTATGTTTTCTTACGGTCAGCGCAGCAAGTGCGCAGACCTACTGAACAGTTACGAATTTTAGACTTTTAGAAAAATTCTGAAAAAATTCTTTTCAAAAGGAGAAATGAGTTTATTGGATATATGACATGAGAATACCAGATGTTGATGATCGCAATGCATGGGAATAACATATTTTGTATACAATTAGAAAAGAATAAAAAAACGAAAAAAACTTGGAAAAATGCTTGACAAAAATGGTATTGTGGGGTATTATTAATGAGCACGTTTGAGAGAGCGCTTTGGAGAGATATCGAAGTGGTCATAACGAGGCGGTCTTGAAAACCGTTTGTCCGCAAGGGCGCGTGGGTTCGAATCCCACTCTCTCCGCTAACTGTACTGCGGAGCCAGAGAGATGAGTTCCTGGTGCAGAACTGAATAACGATCTTGTAAAAAAAAGCAAGATGTGAGTCAACCAATGCAGAAGTACCCAAGTGGTTGAAGGGGCTCCCCTGGAAAGGGAGTAGGTCGTTAGTAGCGGCGCGAGGGTTCAAATCCCTCCTTCTGCGCTTTAACTTATGAAGGAAAACTCCTTCAAAAAGTTAAAAAAGTTCTTGACAAACCGGAAACGGTATGATAGAATAAACGAGTTGCCGCTGAGAACGAAAGCGACAACGAAAAAGTTCCTTGAAAACTGAACAGTATGTAAAACCCTGAAAATTCTTATAAAAATGGTCTTTGGTTTAGACCATGAATGAGAACATTCAGAACAAAACCTAACAAAACAGTAGAACGGTT
>NZ_JAVYJB010000038.1:0-7348 GCF_032490495.1 Pilosibacter fragilis
AATGATAAAACGTACCATGTATGGTCGTTGTGGTAAGGAGCTATTGGCCGCAAAGCTTATATTGTCAAATGGATAAAACGGGTGATTGCGGAAGAACCTCGCCGCAACGGAATATTCATCCCGACCAATGGCAGCGTAGTCGATATGGTTCAACAGGTCTGGATGTACTTCTCCAAATATCTGTACTTCCTGCACCAAATAACGGGCGAGGGATTCTCCGTCCTGCACCGGATAGCAGCGTATTTGGTCTTTGTGGTCGATAAATTCCGTAAAGCTGGGAAACCACCGCTTTTGTACCACATCCATTTCATAATAGAGGGGCGTTCCCTGCATTTCCTGTATCATCCGGCAAAGGGCGTTGATTTCCCAGAGCCTTGTGTTGCCCTCCAATGGAAACGGCAGCTCATAGTCTTCAATTTCGATTTCTTCCTCACTCTGACCCCCAAGACGTTCCCTGATTTCTTCAAAATCCACAGGACAGGAAAACCATGCCCCAGGATATTCCTCAAAATCTTCATGATAAAACCGTGTGGTGTTCAGGATGTAGATTCTCATTTCCTCAATCAGTATCACGTCCTTTCTTTTACTTTTCAAATAAAAAAGCAGCTAATCATTAAAAATGTAGTTAGCTGCTTGATTTTTATTTAGTTGTTTTCAAACTGAATAAAGTTTTTGTAAGAGTCCTCATCAATTTGGGATAAATCATTATGCTTCTCAGCAATTATAGACCTATATTTTTCATATAAATTTTTACATTTCATACGCCAGCGTTTATTTCTTGACATATCAGCATTATGCAATAAAACCATTAATATTTCTTCATAATTAAATATTTCAATAAATTGATTAAGTACAGGATGGTTTGGGAAACTTTGAAGTCTTATTAAGGTTTTTTCTAATACGTTTATTAATTCTTCAAAAATCATTTGATTCTCAGTGTACATTTCTCTATTTCTGCTATACGTACTCATCTGAATATGCTCCATATAGTCAGGAGGAAGGAGTTGCTGTGGGTTAGATAATATAGCACTTTGCTTCCTTAGTAATTGTAAAATTTCTTCAAGGGGATTGTTTTCTTCTGATTCAGTAATGTGTCCTTTTTTATTTTGTGAATCTCCTTTTTGTGAAAATTTGTTGATTAAATCCATAGCCTCAGCTTCTAGTGAATCCCACATTGCATTAAAGGTATTTTCAAGCACTTTGCTATCTAGTGGAGTATCTAACGCTTTATTAATAGATTCAATAAGTTGAAAAAAGTCTGCTTTTTCAAATCTGGTAGCCTGATAACGTGACAATGGTCCTTTTATATCAGATGGCTTAATGTTTACCATTAGAGCTGTGACTTTTGAATCTAGAGATTTTGCGATTGCACCAGCTTCAAAGTTAATCCACGGTGCAGAAGTATTGTCTGATGTAAGACAAATAATGCCATATTTGCATTCTGATAATTCAGAAGAAATAGTTTTATCCCAATTATCGCCTTTTTCAATATCCTCAGGTGAAAAAAAGACGTCTACAGATTGAATAATACATGGAATCCATTTTTTTAAAACTTCTGCAATTTGACAGCTTAATTCTCCTGACCAGCTAACAAATACTTTCATAATAAACACTTCCCCTTTACAAAACATTTTTTGATAAATTTAGACAAATTATATTAACGAGATTATAACATAAAAATGTTTTGCCGTATAGAGAAGATGTTATAGAGAGAAATGTTTATCGTAGTAAATTATGCACCGATAATCTTATTGAACAGTTCCAATAAGATGTCCTTTACACCGTTCGCATTGAAGACCAGACCGACCGCTACAAGGGACAACTGAACCACTATACACCACCAGAAAACCGATAAGTTTGGAAAATTCCCTCTTAAATCCGAGGTACAGTCCAATCACCACGATTGCCAACAGCACAAGGGACTGGGCGTTGGATAAAAACCAGTTGTAAAGATTCTGTCCGAAATTCATAAAAGCTCCTTTCTTTCCTGTAAGAGTTCTTAGGTTCTAAAATTGCTGCCGTTAAAGCACCACCTCCTTTGCAGCGGCAGCTTGCTGCTTCAGGATTTTTTCATGCTTCTCCGTCAGCCTTGCATGGGTGATGATGTCATGGACAATCTGGGTGTGGTTCATCTTATCCAGACGGAGAGCCAGTTTTAACGTGGGGGCTACCTGA
Source organism: Pilosibacter fragilis (assembly GCF_032490495.1). Classification (NCBI taxonomy): domain Bacteria; kingdom Bacillati; phylum Bacillota; class Clostridia; order Eubacteriales; family Clostridiaceae; genus Pilosibacter; species Pilosibacter fragilis. Next base: position 2,176 of record NZ_JAVYJB010000038.1, read on the forward strand.
TGGGAGAGCCAGTGCAGGGTGCGTTCAAAGGAATACGGTTCCGGTTTGGTTGTCAGTTTCAGGCTTCCCCTGTGTTCCCCCATAAACCACGCCCATTCCTCATTGATACGCCAGTCAGAACGGGGCTTTGTATCGTCCCTGTCCACAAACCGGACATAGCGGTTGATGATTTGAAAGGCTGTCCGTTCTGGATTGTCATGCTCTAACAGGTCACGGATGGCGTAAAAGGCACGCTCATTTTTCAGCCGGATTTCAAAGCGGTTCTTTACCTCTGCGTCTGCAATGGGAATATCATGCTTTTTGTACTGCTCATAGTCCTTTTCGTAAATGCAGAAGTATACTTCACTTTGGAGGGAGCCGATATACAGGGTGTTCCCCATACATTCTTTTTCCCTACGCCGTACCAGTTCACCGCTGCGGTAGCTCTTGAAGCTGCGGAAGACCGAGATACATTCCTCATTCCGGCACTTCTCTGTCAGATGGGGAATGTTCAGGATTCCCGTTTTATCATTGATGGCAAGGTCAAGCCGCTTCATCACGCCGTCCTCCATGAGAACATCCATAAAAAATCATACCAGCTCCGTTCCTGTGCCAGAAGATAGCTTTCAAACTGGCGGCAACCACGCCCTTTCAGTTCCAGCAGCACCCCTTTTTCCAGTTCCGGCGATACCAGAACGAAAATATCACCCAGATAGTAATGCTCCGTGTACGAGTAGAAGCCGTAGTCTTCATGGATAAAGTAGGGCAGCTTTAGCCGCAGCACATCTTCCACGATATGCTTCACATCCGTAGTGGGGAAGCGAATCCGCACATAGTCAAAGAGCATTTCAAGGGGAGCGTCTGGATTGAAGCGTTCCAGAGCTTCCGTGATGGCTTCCTGTAATGCTTCGGGTGGATGAGCCTTGCCCGTTTCAATATCGCTCAGGTACGGACGAGTGATTCCGGCAGCTAAGGCAAGTTTCTGTTGTGAGATACCGTAACTTTCCCGTTTCTCTTTAATGTCCCGTACCCATGTTTCTTCATTCAGTGAAAATCCCTCCTGTCTAAAAATGCGTATGTCAACTTTCAGAGTTTTGTTGACATACGCCGGATATGGGGAAAATCCCTTGTGTACCGTGGGATTCTGCCCTGTTGTTTGGTTGTTGCCTGTCGATTTGTACCCCTCTGTTAGATACGAGGGGTTCCTGCTGGCGTGCCTTGCGGCACACCAGCCACAGCAGGTCAGTCCGTTTCTGCGGCTTTCGCTTCGCACGCCGCCTGCACTTCCTGCCTGCTGTCTATCAGTTTTTTTATTTCTTTGAGGAAATCGTGTCCTTTTGGCACAAGGGGCGTGTAAAATTCCGAGATAACGCTGGTTCCCACATCCACATAGCCACGCCCCTTTATCTGCTTTAGGAAGAAGTCCTTTGTGGTTTCCCCGAACATCATCCCATAGCCCATTTCCGACATCCGCCCCAGAGCCACACGGAAATTGAACTGGTCACGGATTCCGTCCCCCAGATACTTTGCGTCTGGACGCTGGCAGGCGAGAATCAGGAAGAAGCCAGCCTGCCGCCCAAGCATAACGATTTGTTTTAACTTGTTGAGGACGGCGGCGTTTTCTTTTGTGCCGAGCATTTCCATAAATGCCACATATTCATCAAAGATAAGGAAATGTGCCGGAAGTCCCAAGTAAGCGTAATTTTCCCCTGTCCGGTAATTCTCCATGAGCTTCATGTCTTCGCTGCGTTTCATCATTTCTTCATAGAAACGGTCAATGCAGGCGAGCATATCTTCCTTTTTGTAGTACACATCCGGCATAACCGCCTGTAAATCCGCAAGGTCAGCGTTCTTTGGGTCTAACACGAACAGGACGGCGTTAGTGCGGAGCAGGGCTTCCATGAGGGTCAGGATGAAGTAGGTCTTTCCGCCGTCGGTTCCTCCGGCAATGAGCATATGGGGGAGTTTATCATACTCCCACCAGACATTTTTCATGAGCCGGAGCCTGCCGTCCTTTGCCTGTACATCCTCAATGGAGATACGGTTGGCAATGGTATCATAGAGCAGAGTGTACTCCACATAGGAATCCTTTAATTCCTTATCCGTCAGTTCACAGTACAAGCCGCTTTCCAGCTTTCTCTCCAAGTTTAAGAGCTGTTCCTGATATTTCCCCAAGGTGATTTCTACACGGATATGGAGCAAGCCCTGTTTCATCCGGTAGTAGATTTTGGGAAAGTAAGTGATGGTTTCTTTGGAACGGCTGGAAGACAAGTCCTTGAAAAAAGCGTCTTCCTTTTTCTGTTCCGATTCATACCACTTGTTTTCCAACACCATCCTTGCCAGCTTTTGGCGGTGGATGAGCTGCTTTACTTCATCCCTCCGGTATCGCCAGAACAGAAGAACGGCTGCAAGACACACCAACCCTGCTACGCCCATACTGAATAACAGGTAAGGGATGTTTACATCCTGTATTATCTGGGAGAGGGACACTTCCTGCCAGTTGGCTCCGGCAATCTGCCCTGTATGAAACAGCAGGACAACCAGCAGGAAGACAGGGAACAGGGCGGCAAGGGCAGTATGGGACACAAGGTCTTTATCCGTGGGCGGATTCGTTTTCCACGGGGAAAAAGCTGCTTCATGGGAACAATCCTCCTTTCGCTTTTCTCTTATTTAGTTGTTATTTTGTAGGGGGAGCGTCTTTCTTCGGTGTCTGGGGATTCATGGCAGCCCCTTTTTTCAGGACAATATCCTCTGCCTTGATGTACCAGTCCACCTCTGCGTTGTAATCGAGCTCCTTTAACGGCACGCTGGCAGGGATGGAAACCTGAATCATACGCCCCTGTCCTCTGGATTTTAAGTCATAGGTACGCTCCTTGATTTCTTCTGATACCGAGCCGTCTTCATTCTGGAGGTGAACCTCACGGCGGAGGGCAGAAAATTTCAATGCCCCGAATGTTGCTTCCTTGTCAATCACGATTCCGTTTGCTAATCTCATAGTCTGATGTCCTCCTTTTCCTTACGCTTTTACCATATCGTCAGCGTGCAAAATGTAGTTGGTAAAGCCCCTTGTGCCGATTTTATAGCCCTCTGCGGTGATACGGGGATTGACGAGCTTTACACGTTCCTCAAAGTCAAAATGCTTCTCTCCGGCTTCGGCAGGGAGGATAACCACAATATCATCCGCCCTCTGCACGTCTGAATAAAGATTGAAGCTGCGGGAGAGTACCGCCATGCGTCCGTTGATTCTTCTCTGTTCTGTTTTGTCTTCTCCGGCAAACTCCAAGTTGCCGAATGTCTTTTCCATGTTGGGGATAACAAATTTTAATTCCATATAGATGTACCTGTCCTTTCTGAATGTTGTGTTTGATAGTTGGTTTTGGGTTCTGGTCTGGAAGCGGAGGGGAACGCTCCGGCGGTGGTGATTTCTTCGTGGTATCACATCCTTTCTGGGACTATTGAAGAAATTACAGGGTTGTGATATTATCTAGGTGTTAAAAATTAAATAGTCATGGTTAGGATTGTTAGCTTGCGTTTTTTCATGTAGCTCTGTCATGTACTCCCAACAACTTAAAAGTAGATTTCAGTGGAGATTTATAATATCAGGAGGTACGCTTATGACAATAATAACAACTGTAAAAAGCATTATGGTGGGCGACGGAATTTCTGGGAATTTTTGCTAAAGTGTGCAGGGGCAATGGAAAAAATTACGGCTGGCATGACATGAAGAATCCGGGAGGGTCAAATCTCCAATTCCCATCGGGGCTGTTTTCAGCCCCATTTAATTTTGAAACAAAAAATAGACGCTCATTGTTGAACGTCTATCTTTGGATGATATTGAGGTTTGCCGGTCTATTTTATAAAATCTGAATGTACTTCGATTGCATTTTTAATTTTTTTTCATATAGATTTTAGTGGTTGATAGTTCCTGAAAATGCCTTAAAATCAATGATTTTCACTTGTATGGCATACTGTCTGTCTGGAGTTTGAGTAAGGTAAATGTTCTCGTCCCACTAAGACCCATCCAAGTGTCCAGGTGAAAAAGAACATAAAAAACATGAAGCAGAGTCAGATGAATTTCAAAGAAATTCGTCTGGTCCTGCTTCTTTTTTTGCAGCTGCATCCACTCCATGCATCCCATTCCCAAGCCCTCCCAAGCTCCTTCTTCAATCTCGAAAACAACCGGGAAAGTAAGAAAAAGACTTGGTTTATACTTAGATGGGAAGATGGGGAGGGAGGAAAGCAGAAGAGGCTTGGAATTTTCTCGTCCCGGAAGGTCGATTTTCGGGTAGATAAGAGGTTGATTTGAACATTGACAAAAAATTAAAAGATTGATATCATATACATATACAATATAGAGAAAATAATTTAAATGTCAATTTATAAAAGTATAAAGAAAATATAAACAGATTATAAAGGATGACACATGAACAAGGCAGAAAAATCACAAATAATAGTCCTTATTGCTTGCTTTGCTTGTGTTTCTTTGTCTGCAGCTTTAATATGGAATTATTATAAAAAGCCAGCTGATGAGGACGAAGCATTGATAGTTACAATAAAATATCCAGAATATGAAAATGCTGTTATAACACCGGTTTCTACAATGGAATGTGCTATAGATAATGAGTTTTTACATGAACTTCAACAAATATCAAGTAGTTCCGATGGAAATACGGATGAACATAGCTATAATTATCAATATGATACAGTACCTGATAGAATTTATATAAAGGCACCGGATATTTATGTATTTGAACAGGGCAAATCAAAATCATCAATGACACCATGTAGCGTTGGAAGTATAGCTTATTATGATGATGCACCTTGGTTTTCCATTACCGCAGTTACTATAGACAAATTATATACAGGAGTTTTTGATATAACTATTTTTATTAAAGCTTTTAAGGATATTGTTCCAGTAATGACAACACTAAAAATAGGAGATGTTGTTTTAGATGAAGGTAAAGGTCAAATCCTTCGCCCCACGCCAAATACAGCGCCGCTCATTTGCGGCGCTTGCTATAGCACTCAGCCGGAAGATCTTTTGACCATGGCATAAGACTTTCTAACTCTTTTTTATCGACACTTCCGTCGATACGGATGATCTCAAGCAGTTCGGTTAATAGATGCTTTACGTAGTAGTAAACATTCAGACCATTTGCCCGGGCTGTTTCGGTAATGCTGTAGATCATTGCAC
>NZ_JAVYJB010000039.1:0-6830 GCF_032490495.1 Pilosibacter fragilis
CGATGCTTACATCCATTATAAGAGTGGTTCCCTAATGACCGGAAGAGCGGTTTCCATCAATCCGGAACAATGGTTTCCTCAATCCGGACAAGTGGTGTAAAAGTACCCGTAATATTCAGGTAAGCATTCTCAGAGATATTGCAAAGGTACTGAATACTACAGCTGGATATTTGATGGATGGAGATGAGATGGGATTTGATGCCGATGTTATGCAGCTTGCTATGATGCTGCAGGAGATGAAGAATGAGAATGTTAGAAAAGTGGCGATTGAGCAGGTGAAGGTGCTGGCGAAGTTAAATAAAGATGCATAGGTTAAAAAAATTAAAAAGAGTTTACTTTCTCGCTTTTAAATCATATAATTAAAGCGTAGAAGTAAAGTATAGAGGTGAAAAGAATGACAAAAAAGGAAAAAATTGAAAATTTTATTGAAAAATATAATGGTTATCTTATTACCTCTTTGGTGTGTAGTGAAGATATTTCTAAGACCTATGTTGCAAAATATATTAAGGAACACGGTATGGAGAAAGTCTCAAGAGGTGTATATATAGCGGATGATGTGTGGCCGGATGAGTTGTTCATTTTGCAACAAAGAAATGGGGCGATTATTTATTCCGGAGAAACAGCACTATATTTGCACGGTTTGACAGATAGGGAGTATTCATCTGTGTGTGTTACTGTGCCACAGGGATATAATGCGAGCCATCTTAAGGATAATGATTTTGATGTTTCGGTGAAATATGCTGCAACGGATTTATACAAAATAGGAATTTGTGAGATTGCATCCAGCAGTGGAAATTTGGTTAAGGTTTACGATAAGGAGCGTTGCATTTGCGATTTGATAATGAATCGTAATAAGTATGAAGTACAAGTATTTCAAACGGCTATCAAGGAATATATGTCATCGAAGGACAAAAAGCTATCGCAGCTGATTGTATATGCAGATATGATGGGAATTCGAGATGAAGTGATGAAGTACGTGGAGGTGTTAGTGTGATTAGTTCATCAAGACAATTAAAAGATAAGGTGAGAAATATTTCGGATGGGAACAGTAATAAAGCGACTACGCTAATTCGAAATTTTATGATGGAAAGATTTCTGGAAAGAGTATCTATATCGTCATATCGAGATAATTTTATTCTTAAGGGTGGAATGTTGGTAGCGTCAATTGTTGGTGTGGATATGCGAGCTACGATGGATATTGATACAACAGTAAAAGCATTACCGTTAAATGAGGCTGATGTACAGAGGATAATTGAAGAAATTTGTAATATCCCGCTGGATGATAATGTTAGCTTTCAAATTAAAAGTACTAGAACTATTATGGAAGAGTTTGATTACCCGGGCATTCGTGTAATGCTGGAAGCTACGTTGGACAGAATGCGTCAACCAATTAAAATCGATATTTCTACAGATGATGTAATTACACCAAAGGCGGTAGAATACGACTATAAATTAATGTTTGAAGATAGAACAATTTCTGTTCTTACATATAACAAGGAAACGCTGCTGGCAGAGAAGATGCAGACAATCATAAATAGAGGTATTGCTAATACCAGATTGAGAGATTTTTATGATGTTTACAGTATTATGAACTTCTATGGAGAGCAGATAGAGAAGCAGGTTCTATATGATGCATTTTCTGCTACCTGCGAAAAGCGGAAAACTATTTTTAGTAAGGATGATATTAAAGATACATTACATTTGGTATCTGATGATTTACATATGGCAGAGCTTTGGGGGCAGTTTCAGAAAAGTAATTTTTATGTAGGGGACCTAGAGTGGAAAAGTGTGATTGATTATGTAGAGAATACGATGAAGAAGTATTTGATGTAATGTATTTTTTATATGAGTAGAACAAATAGATGCAAATATGAAATTATAGGTGAGATTATGACGAGTGATGAAAAAGAAGTAGACGAGAAACTTTATCGTGTTGTGCGAAAAAAAGGAAGTCATGTGAATACAAAAGTAAATCCAGATGGAACAAAATCTGCTTTACAGTTTACTGATGAGAATAATGACTTAAATGGACCACTTGATATCATTGAAGTTGATATGAGTGAATATATAAGAGCAGAAGAATTACAATCTGATTCTGTGGATGGAATGAGACCTAGAACATGGAAACAGATTGTTGTTGAAGATATCGTTGTTCCAATAGCAAGAGAAGCGATTGAACAATTTCTGAATATTGGTTTTCAACATTTAGAAATTTGGATGGAAAAAAAAGCTGTTCCGGCGACTAGACAAAAAGCAAAGACGGTTGGAAAGGATATATCTATTTTCTTTTCAGCAGTGAAATCGGTCATCAAAGGAGAGCAACCCAAGGCATTACAAATTGTTGAAGCAGAGCGGCATTATGAAAAGAAAAATGCAAACAATTCTGCTTTAGTGGAGGGGAGTGATGATTCGACACAAGAAGAGAAAAACGTAATGGATAAAATAGAAATTACACAACCTGAATATGAACAGATAGTTGCATTGACGAAGAGAAGTGCAATAACTCTGGTAGGATGCATAAATCTTCTCAAAAATTCTGCCATATCGGATATGGATAAAAATCAGAGGATTGAGTTTGAAAATCGAATGAAAGAATTGACAACAGCGGATATGATGACAGAAATAAATCTCCTGTTAGAAGATAAAAATAAAGGAATATTGAATCCGACTTCTTTGGCAATATTGTCTGCATTTCGAGATGGGGAATTCATTGTCGATGGAAAAAGAGTGCATATTGGTAAGTATTTAGGGAAATAATGTGATTTTTACTTGAATAACATTTGGAAAGTAGTAATGATTTTGTTTTATTATATATAAAGATGAGGTAAATAATGAAATATATAGATGCGACAACACAAAACTCCTTGAAACAGGGAGTAATGGAATTATTAGATCTTTCGGCTGGCGAGATGATACAGATGTTTATGTCAATTTATGAAGATACGGAAAAGGAACCGTGGGAATGGGTTAGAGATTTTCTCTCTGAACTTGGTGTAAATGAGACTCTCGAATATATTCAAATGTTCCATCTTTCTCGAAGATTGGATGGAACTGACATAAAAGCAAACAATAATCTGGAACAACTTTTAGTAGAAGACTCTCCGTTATCTGATTTCTTTAAAAAGCATAAAGTGACTTTTAAACCACACGAAGGTCATATTAATTTGTATTATAAGGGAGAATTGCAGCCTCTGGAGGATGAGTTTAGATATGGCGGCGGAAATATTTATTATCTTAGATCCAGATTGGGATATAACAAGAGTCAAGATTACTGTGTAAATGGTTTTGCGTTTCGGTCATATTTAGAGAAGAATCAGTATTTTTCTTTATTGTCGTACTGTCCCGAATTGGTAGGAAATATTGAAAGTCTTCTTGATATACATGGGATGAGTACTGATTACTATAATAACAGTAAATATTATTGTATTGAGTACTTGATTCCTATGACGGATGTGATATTTGACATGGGATATCCACCAGAAACTGTTAATGAAAAGACCGTAGAATTTTTGCATCAGGCAATATTAAGATTATACGATGAATGGAGGGGAAGCAACTTTGAGTGTGATGAAAATCTTATACTAAGGCTTTCGGACGATGCCTGCGTCAAGCCAGAGTGGTTTGTTAAGGCAGAAGAATTATAATAATTGAGATAAGTCGGTAAACTCTTCGGAGATTGCCGACTTTTTCAATGCGTGAAAGTCTATTCCCACGATACCGCAAGTCTATTCTTTGGGGAACGACTTTGTCCATAGAAAGCCGTAGAATAATACCTGTAAGAAATAAGCAACCGGTTAGCTTTTCCTTGCATCGATAAATCATTAAGCATGGAGGAAACGATGGCAACGAAAGCAAATATAATTAAAGTATATGCGCAGGCGGATTCAGCCAAGAAGGTAGATATTATTATCAGATATTATCCGAATTTCATGGGAATAGTTGAAAGCTACACTGACGGTCTCAGATATATGATTGAAAACGAAAAAGCTTTTAACAGACAAGCTAATCGTGGAGAACTGGGAGTCAGAGTTCAGGCTAAAGGAAATCATAGTGATATTACCGGCAACAGTGCAGTTGCCAGTGTGATGACCAGAGAGGCACTTGTAGCTTGTGATTTTTCAGGAGATGTATTGGAGGGCATTGATAGGCAGGAGGAATTTAAACAAGAAGCATTTACTCTTCGGACTATGAGACTGGATTATGAGTTGTTCAATCAGCAACTTGGAATTCTCGGGGAAGAAGAAAGTGAAGTGTTCCAACAGTTTATCAGAGGCGAGAAAGACCTGCAGGCTATAGCCGAGGATAAGGGAATCGTGTACGAATCCGCACAACAAAGGATTCACAGAGCAAAGAGAAAGATTAAGGTCCAGATGGTTGGATTTTTGGATGGAAATATAGGAGGAATGTAAGATGCCAAGAGCAAGAGTAGAAGTACCACAGTTAGAGAACATGGTTCAGACCGGAAAGAAGAAATTTGTTAGATATGCAGAAGGGGCAGCTCTTTATTCGTTAGGGCTTCATACTTTTCAGGAAGTAGCCAAGGAAGCCAATGCGGTTTACAAGGTTAAGAGATGTGTTTTAGTTAATACAGAGAAGGTGGATGAGTATTTGGAGAACTTCTGCGAAATGTAGAAAATCCAAAGAAATCCTATCGTATCCATTGATGATACTATTTTTCGTAACGGACAAAATTGGATTGCAAATGTGGAATAGACGGCACTATAATGGTCTTGAGTCAAAGTTATCCATAGACTTTTATTCAAAGATAATGAGAACCGGCTATTCCTCTTTTAATATAGGAGGAATGGAAAATGGCTGCTATTAAAGGAAGAAAAGACAGCAAGGGATATGTTCTAAGAACCGGTGAGTCACAGAGAAACGATGGCAGATATTGTTACGCATATTCTGACAGAAACAGAGTGCGCCACTATATCTATGCCAAGACTCTTCCGGAGCTTCGTGCGAGAGAAAAGGAACTTCAAATTAAATGAAAAGTCTAATCCCCCAGCTATGCTGGGGAGAATGGAATAAGTGGAGACGGTGAGGACAACAAAATAAAGCCTCCTGTGATATGATGAGAATGGTGTCGCAAGCCAAACTCAAAATCAAAGGAGGCGGTCCAAATGGACAATAGAAGTTTATCACATACCCGATGGAAATGCCAGTATCACATAGTATTTATACCGAAATACAGAAAAAGAATTCTGTATGGAAGATTAAGAGAAGATGTGAAGGAAATCATAAGTACATTATGCAAGTACCGAAAAGTGGATATTATAGCGGGTGCAGTATGTAAGGATCATGTACATTTAAGCGTAGCAATTCCGCCGAAAGAAAGTATTTCAGATTTTATGGGATATTTAAAAGGGAAAAGCACGCTAATGATTTACGACAGACATCCAGAGTTGCAAAGCAAATGGGACAAAGCTTTTTGGGCGAGAGGATACTATGTAGAGACAATCGGCAATATAACAGAGGAAGCCGTACAGAAATATATAAGAGAGCAAGCAGAAGACTCAAGAAGAGAGGATTCCAGTAGTACCGCTTTATAGCGGAGCCAGTAACAGTGCTTGCGATACCGCCCTTCGGGGCGAGCAGTAGTAATAGCCCTTTGGAGGGCTAATATTAAACCACCACTTGAAGTGGTGGTTGATAACTTATGATCAGGGATTGGATGCGTATGCTGCCAAGAAGCTTACACTAAATGATTGCTTCGACAGATACATTAGTCAGAAGTACAATCTGAAAGAAACCACCAAGGCAAATTACATGTATATGTATAATCGGTTTGTAAGACCTACCTTTGGAAAAAGAAAGATTGCAGAAATTCGTTATTCGGATGTCAAAGAGTTTTATTTTTCTGTTCTAAAGGATGGGATAAAAGCAAACACATTGGAGAATATCCATACAGTAGTTCATCCGGCATTACAGTTGGCCGTTAGAGATGGGCTAATTGTAAATAATCCATCAGATTCTGCAATGACAGAAATCAAGAGAAGCAAGCTTTGGGATGCACCGAAGAGAAGAGCTCTTACGATTCCACAGCAGAAAGCTTTTATGAATTATCTGGAATCGGACAGGGAATATGAGGGATGGTTGCCTATCATTACAGTGCTACTTGGAACCGGTATGAGAATCGGAGAGTGTATCGCTATTCGATGGGAGGATTTAGATTTTGAGAATCGGATGATTAGTGTAAACCACAATCTGTCAGATCGTCCGGATTCAAAAGGAGTATGTGCGAAGCATATTCAAACTCCCAAGACGGAAGCAGGCACAAGAACAATTCCAATGATTCAGGAAGTGTTTGAGGCATTCCTGACAGAGTATGAGATCCAGAAGTGTCTTGGATTTTGTGAAGAAGAAATTGACGGATATTCCGGTTTTGTCTTTACGACAGCTTATCACACTGTTTATAGCGCGGCTGCTGTAAACAATGCAATTCACAGAGCAACAAAGGCGTATAATGATAAGGAAGAAAAGGAAGCCAAGAAGGACGGCAGAGAACCATTGCTTCTCCCGGATTTTTCAGCCCATCATCTGCGTCACACCTTTTGTACCAGACTCTGTGAGAACGAAACAAACTTGAAGGTCATCATGGATATTATGGGACATGCGGATATTTCCACTACAATGGATATCTATGCCGAATGTACCAAGGAGAAGAAAAAAGAAGTGATGACAAATATTGAAGGATGTATTATACTAAAATAACCTATTGTGCTATTTCAAATAAAACGTTTAAAAACTTGTAAAAACCGCAAAGAATCCCTGTTTTTTTGATAAACAAATTTTTTAGAATATCAGTTCTTTGATTTTTCCAAGTTCGC
>NZ_JAVYJB010000040.1:0-5473 GCF_032490495.1 Pilosibacter fragilis
GCGGAGAAATTTCTTCTTGTTCGAGACATAAAAATGATCCTTCTTTCTATAGTGCTTACAGTATACCAGATTCATTAAAAAATGTCTCTCAAAGTGTCTTAAATTACGATACCATTATATTATAGCATTCGTACAGGATTCTATAATAGTTCAGTTGATTTATCAATCTCTCACTAACCGTTTTTTCTTTTAATATATCCTCACATTTTTGAAAACAATCAACTATTGTATTATCTTCAATTATGCATCCATCTGGAAAATGATGTGCCCCCCAACCTAAAATATCCAAGTATGAATCAAACAGCAAATCAATTGTTTTCTGGTCACACTTCATACTTGAATAAGCAATCTCAAGGTATTTTACTGCCGCTTGATATCCCTGCTTATGATTTCTGAACAACTCATAATACCATCTGCATTCTGGCATTTTCTTCTCTTCGCAACGTGGTGTAATCCACATTAGGATATACTCTTTTAATTCGTATGGAATATCTGCATTTCCCCGGTCTTTCAAAGTATCCCATACATCACTATCACAATAATCCGAAAGAAATTGTGTTAATATTTCATCTTGATTTTCGTCTGACATTTCTCTTAGATGACCAACGATTGCTTGCACTTCTTTGTTTGCAAGTTTTTTTAACCCGTTATGATAAATATCCAAATATTTATATAAACTATTACTGAAATCACAATATACCATTCTGTCTCCTTGAACCTCAAGGCTTATGTACTGTTCGTCATATAACTAACAAAAGAATCTATTCCCAAAGTGCATTTATTTTATCTGGCAATAATTCTATCTCTGTACCAAGCACAGCAACATCATCTTCATCTATTAGCACTGGTACATTAAAGTAGTTTCCCTTATTATCAATTCCATAAAGTTCACCACCACCATTTGAACCAATAATAATGTGATCCGGCAGAAATACTTCAATTTCATAATCATCATTTATTTCTTGTAATTCTTCTAACCGATATAATATAAGCCATGTTTCACCAATATCGCCTTGGCCACCATTGTGTTTTTTCATAAATTCTATGTAATCGTTTGGTAATACCACATCATTTATTTTCTCGATAATTTCTCCAACATAAGGCGTATTAAATTCAAACATTCCCCATTTTTCCATATCATTCACCTCGCCGTAAAATTCAAATTCGTCTCTCCGTTAAACACACCGGCTTACTGAAACTTGTCGCTTTGTTTCTGTTTAGATTGCATTTGACATAAGAACGAAATTATTCAATCGTTTTAGATATTCTGCATTCGCCAATCAGACAATCCAACATATCTTCTACGCCAATTCCACACAGTTCGCAGCATCCATTTGTAAAACAATAAAATTCATTCGTGATGGTCATCACTAAAAACAGCTCATTTGTGCAACACATTCCCAGCGGATAAGTTGTTGTATTAATATCATACTCATCTAACAAATTTTCAAAATATTCCGCATCTAAATTTATTCCAATAGCTTCCAACGGATTGAAATCGACATCTCTAAACCATTTCAAATTCTCAATATGGAGCAATCCAAATTCCTCAAGAAAAGCTTCTACATTTGCTGGCATCTCCAATCCAATTTCTCTATATCTCTTTTTGAAAGCAGAAATATCAATTTTACGTCCACATTTCCATCCAGCTGCCTTTAGCCGTTGTAAGGTAGTAGTTTCCATACAATTCTCCTTCCCAATACAATAAGCAACTTCAAATAAACGCGTGCTTTTATAGCTCGCCTCTCAAACGTGCTTCTATATCAGATGCCGTGTATAACACATCCGTTACAATTACCCTTTCGTCACGGATTGTGTAAAACACTGAATAATTATCGACGAGCATTCTACGCAACTCCATTCTCTTTTCCGGCTCAGAATCCATAATCCTAAATCGTTCCGGGAAAGTGTCTAATGTAAGTATTTCATCAGCAATGCGATTATATTGCCCCATTGCATTATCCGGAGCAAGCAAATCTATAGCAATATAATTGTATATATCTTCCATATCCTGCAAAGCTTCTTTTGTAATCTCTACCTTATATTGCTTCATTAATGCCTCTCTCTAAATGCCACAAACGCACTAGCTGCATCCTCAACATTTCCTTTCTCTATATCGGCATATCCTTTTTCTAACTTTTGATGAATCTGTGTAACAGACATCATATCTGCATTCACTGAATTAGCTGCTTTTGGTAATACAATAGAAAAGGGAATTCCTCCTACTAATGATATTTGTTTTAAATACATATCTATAGCAGTAGCCATTGGTATCCCTAATTGTGCCAATACACTTTCTGCATTTTCTTTTACATCTGGATTTACTCTTATATTTAATGTTGCTGTTTTTCCCATAGAATACACCTCCATCTTTCTTTTATTGTAACGTCTTTTGCGTTACAAGTCAATCTATGAAATATATTTTCGATGCGATAGCTTCACATTGTTTTGATTAACCATTGTATATCTGAGCGTTGTATCTATTTGCTCATGTCCCAGAATTTTCTGTACCTGTTCAATCGGCATACCTTTCTCAATTGCTCTGGTGGCCATAGTCCTTCTGAACTTATGTGGGTGTACCTTTTCTACACCTAACTTCTTCCCCATTTCTCGTAATCGTAACTCCACACCGCTTTCAGTAAGTCTACTGTGTGGTTTGTTTAACGACACAAATAACGCTATATTATTATCTGTCCTTGATTCAATATAATTCAACAAATGAATTTTGGTCTTAGCATCAAAATATGCTTTCCTCTCTTTGTCTCCTTTGCCATAAACCACGCATTCCCGCTCAGAGAAATCTATATCATCAATGTTCAGCCTTACCAATTCGCCTACTCTAATTCCTGTTGAAAGCAGAAAATCAATCATTGCCCTATCACGCAGATTATTACAATTATCTCTAAGAATTTCTATTTTCTCATCCGGAATGGTATCTTTTACAATAACGGCAGTCTTTACCTTATGAATTCTTTTCATTGGGCTTTTTATAATATAATCCTCTTCCTCTAGCCACGAAAAAAATGTGGAAAGACTTCTACGAATATTATTAATAGTTACCTTTCCACAATTATTTATCGTTTGATACTCTACAAGATATTTTCGTAGCATCTCGGTCGTTATCTTTATGACCGGAATATTTCTGGATGACCTCCCATTCATGCCGCCAGATTTCACAATATTTCTGGTCGTTCCAGTCCACCGTATCCTCCTTGTGGCTTTTCCACCTGCCGGATGGCAGCTTTATCCGTTCCCCGTTTTCATCAAGGTCATAAACCTTACGGCTCTTGGGAAGCCATTTCCCATGTTCGTCCATTGCCCTCATAGTCAGCAGGACATGGGCGTGGGGATTGTGTCCCGGCGGATGGGGGTCATGGATGGCAAAGTCAGCAATCATGCCTTTGGTGGAAACAAATTGCTGTTCACAAAACTCCCGGACAAGGACAGCATATTGGTCGGGCGGTATCTCTCTGGGGATGGTAAGCACCCACCGCCTTGCAAGCTGGGAGTTCCATTGTTTTTCCACCGCTTCGGCGGCGTTCCATAGAGTATTGCGGTCTGCATACGACCGTGGGGCATTTGCCGGAAGCAGGATTTCATTGTGGACGATACCACGCTTCTCCGGATAGTGCTTCACTTGCTGGTCATATTCACAGAACAGCTTTTCACCACTCCGGTAAGCAGCGGCGGCAACAGCAGACTGCTGTTGGCTTCGCTGCACAATCGAGATTTCGTTGTGCGGACAGGGCATTTCGTGTCCCTCCTTTCGGTAATTGGTGGATGGGGTGGCGTTTTACCACCTCATTTTGGGCAGAAAAAAAGCAGGAGACCTTTTTCAGATTTCCTGCTTGGTGTGCCGCTGTGTGGGCGGCGGGTATTAAGTTGTAAAAGTTCAGGACAAGTTGACCCGATGTGTGGGTGGCAAATTGAAAGTTTTCTACTTTATACTTCCTAGATTAAAATCGTACTCATCAGATTCTCGTGGATTCTTGAAACCTTCAAACGAATCTACTTCTGTAAAGGAAAAGAAAAAACCACAGTTGGGGGTAGGAAATTTCTGTTGTTCCTTTCGGGTGTAGCCTTTGATGGACAGCAGATATTTTCCAGCGGGAACATTATACTTGATGTCCGTATAAATTGTACAGATACCATCTGGTGTTTCTGACTTATACCACCGTTCCCACGGGGAGTGGTAGTGCTCCACAGAACCGAAGTACCCCGGTGTGGTATAAAATTCTTCTTCCTTGATATGGTATTCCTTTGGCTCAAAAGGTTCAAGCTGTTCAATAGCAGAAATCCAAAGTCCATCTTTTACTTCCAGATTAAAGCCCTCATAGCTGATTTTTTGCACCCACTGGTCATCAAAGGGCTCGTCCTGCCCTTCCAATTTGATTGCATAATTATAGTGATCAATCCCTACCAACGGGATGAAAATTCCCTCTCGTTGCGTGTTCAGATAAAGCTCTTTATCCTTTTGCAGAAGACTTAACAGTTTTCTTTTCCGAATTTTCTCACGCTTCAAAAAATCCTGTAAGGTGTCTGCGGAAAATAAACAGATCCCATAGCCACCTGCAATTACCATTCTGTCCATAACTTCTCCTTCCCAATACAATAAGCCACTTCCGATTTGTCGTCGACTTCATTATACTTTACCCGACCGTCAAAGTATAGAGAGATTTTGTAAAACTTGTCGGCTGGGAACAGCTTGCAAAGCAAGGTGTCCCCAGATGGCAAGTCCACAAAAGGGTAGCTGGCGGCAGCCAGCGCAGGGGTGCAAAACGTCCGGTGGACGTTTGCCCTGCACCGACCGAAGCGGAGCGGAGACGGCGTAGCGTCTCCTGTATGATTTGGAGCAGACCATGACTGCGGAAGCCAACATTCTGTCGGCTGCTGCGGCTTTCGCCGAGTGAATATGCAAGCATATTCGTTCGGCTCATTGCTCGCACAAATCACAGCCCTCCGGCGAGGAGCCTTCGGAGAACGCAATGCACCAACCTCCGGGTGGTGTATAATTGCGCCCTTAGTAAACTAAGGGGTTTCCGGCTTCTTCCGTTCCAGCAGTTTTTTCAATAGTTCCTGCGTGTCCTGTCTGTGAAAAATGAGTTTCAACAACAGCATGATATCATCATCTGTCAGGCGTTCCGGCTCTTGCAGAAAACTTTCCAGCATACCGCCACGGGTACAGAGCCGGTGCGTCCGTTCCTTTCGGGTAAGCTGCTTTAACTGGTACTGCAATGCCTTTTCATCATTGATGGCTTTCCGCAGTTTCTTTTCGCTTTTCTCCAGCTCCCGGTTGAGCTTTTCCAGCTTTGAGGTATCAGGCAAGGGCAGCGTCCTCCTTTCCCGGTATCAGCACATAAATCCGGTTTGGTTCTCCAACGCCCTGACGCACCCGCATGATAAGTCCGACAGTTTCCAATTCATTCAGAGAACGCTTGACCGTCATGGGACTGCAGGACAGGACTGCGGCGTA
>NZ_JAVYJB010000041.1:0-4967 GCF_032490495.1 Pilosibacter fragilis
GACCTCCCTCATAATGAATTAGCATCAAATTCGATGCTTACATCCATTATAAGAGTGGTTCCCTAATGACCGGAAGAGCGGTTTCCATCAATCCGGAACAATGGTTTCCTCAATCCGGAACAATGGTTTCCTCAATCCGGACAAGTGGTGTAAAAGTACCCGTAATATTCAACTGTATATTTCGCAGCAATCATTGAGTAATTATATTGCAAAATTGGAAAAACAGTTTGGAGTAGAGTTTTTTAACAGAAAGAATACGCTTACCCTGACAACTGCAGGGGAGAGCCTGTACCGATATGCAAAATTTATCAAGATGGCGGTAGGAGAGTATGCGTTAGCACACAATGAGCATTTTATGGTGGATGAGCATTGGATCCAGTTAATGACAAGAGTGATGTGTATGGCAGCAGTAGCATTCCAGAATGAAAGCAGGGAAATACATGAATAATAAAAAAGAACGTATTGCAGATGCGATCAATCGCAGCAGGGATGAATTGTTTGAATTGTCAAAGAAGATCCATGATCATCCGGAACTTGGTTTTGAAGAGTTTCAGGCGGTGGAGGCAATTTCTTCGGTTCTGGAGCATCACGGATTTCAGGTGCAAAAGGGGTATGGAGGTCTTCAGACTGCCTTTCGCGCAGATAAAGCGGGAAAAGGGAAGGGACCGAATGTTGCATTTCTGGCGGAATATGACGCACTCAGAGGCATTGGACATGGCTGTGGTCATAATCTGATTGCCACCTGTTCGACTGGGGCATTTTAGGACTTGCCTCCATGATGGCGGAATTAAACGGAAATGTTTGCCTGATCGGAACTCCGGCGGAGGAAGGAGGAGCTGGAAAGGCAAAACTTCTCAGAAATGGAGCATTTGACGATGTAGACTTCGCTTTGATGATGCATCCGTCATCCGGAGGAGCGAATCTGGTTGGCAGAGGCGGCAGGGCAGCATGTACGCTGACAATTAGTTTTACGGGAAAAGGAGCGCATTCCTCCGTGCCGAAGAATGGAATCAATGCGTTAAGTGCTGTTCTTCAAGTGTTCCAGCAGATTGATCTTCTACGTCCGACATTCGATCCTCAGGACAACATCAATGGAATTATAACAAACGGTGGCAGCGCTGCAAATGTGATTCCTGCGCAGGCAGAATGTGAGTTCTGTGTCCGGGCGGATACGATGAAGAGGACGGAGGAACTGATTGAAATTTTAAAACGCTGTGTAGAAAATGCAGAAAAACTGACAGGAGCAAATGCTTTGATTAATCTGGGCGATATCTATGCGGAACGATATCCAAATCAGCCGATGTGTCAGGCATTCAAGGATAATATGGAATTGATAGGAATTCACATGGAATGGCCGGATCCGAAAAAGCAATACGGTTCTTCGGACATCGGAAATGTATCCATCAAAATTCCGGCGATTCATGATTATCTGTCCATCACAGATGACAAAACAATTCAGGGTCATACGATAGAGTATGCAAATGCGTCAGGAAGCTTAGAGGCGCAGGAAATCTGCTTAAAAGGCGCAAAAGGACTTGCCATGACTGGATATGATATTTTGGTGGATCCTGACTTTCAGAAAAATATCCGCACATATCACGAAAAACAAATCCCCATTTTTTATAAAGAAAAATAGTTTGGAGAATGTATTGGCACTGTTGTTTCTTTTCTCCCTTTTCGGAATTGTGTGTCTGAATGAAAAAAAATGTGTAATTATGCATTATTGATGCATAAATATAACATTAAGGGTAATTTAAAAACGAATTTGTTTGAAGTTTCACCAAATCAATGGAGGTGTTTGATTATGAAAAAAAGAATAATTGCAGTAATTGTAATTTTAGCTGTATTAGTAGCTCTATTCTTTATTGGCACAGGTTTTCAAAAAAGAATGGATGTCGTATTAGTTGATTACTCTGTATCAGAGGATGGAACGGAGATCACGCTTGATGTAGGAATTCCAACATCTACAGGATATATCAGAGGATTTAAAGACAATGGCGGTGGAGTAAAACCACATTATCTTACATTTTTTTCGACATTTGGTGGAATAAACAGTCCGATTGGAGCAGAGCATAGCTTCCAATTAGAGCTTACTTCGGATGATACAGAAATTTATTTTAACAGACCGGAGAGAGGTTACGAGTTGGTTTTAGTGAAAGATGAAGAAACAGGTCAATGGCTCAGACCAAGTGGAATAGGTGAAGAAAATAACACTATTTTTGAAGCAACCATTCTTGAAATTCGTGATAATTATTTTTTAGTAGAACCAGTAGAGGGTAGTCAAGAATTAAACAGTGCAGATCTGATTACAGTACCAATGAAAAACATAGGTACTGCTCCACAACCAAATGTTGGTGACATTATTGAAATAGCATATAACGGAGAAATTGCAGAAAGTTATCCAGCACAGATAACAGAGGTTTACGGTATCAAAGTTGTCAAAGAAGCAGAACAATAAATAACAGGATAGTTTGGGCTAAGTAATATCAGAAACACTTTTCCGAAAAGGGAGTGATGCAGACTTTAAACAATATGATGTAATATTGCAAGATAAAGTAAGAACAGGAATGCAAAAGGTTATCGGTGGTTACTACACAGATGCATTACAAGCTTCAAAAGATAATAAGGCATTTTTAACAAAATATATCAATAATCTACGCGCATAATAAGAAGGTGGATAAACTTATGACAAGAGAAAGTACAGTTTACAAGGGACTACACAGGGTAACGGTCTGACGGGAGGTGTGCCGCCCGTCAGATTTTCCATGTGATGTTCAAGCTGTCGCTTGTAGCGGCTATGGTGGTAATCATCAAGTCTACCACCCGCCGCTTGTCGTCAAAGGATACATTCTCCCAAGTGTCGAGGTAGCCGGAAATCTGGCTGACCTGTTCCGGGCTGATGGCTTCCACCGTCAGCTCCGCTATCCTCGCCAGAAGTTCCTGCTTGCGTCCGTCCAGTTCCGCTATCTTCACATTCACATAGGAGAGCAGGACATTGTTTGCACCCGTCAGACTGTCCACCAGCTTTTCAATCTCGCTGTCCACATGGGCAAGCTCCACTTGCAGTGCTGCAATTTTCGGGTTTGCTTTTGCCGCTTTCTTTCTGCCTGTCAGCGTCTTGTAGCTTGCCAGTTTCTTTACCATCTGCTGATAAACAACCGCTTCCAGTTCCGAAGTAATGATTTTCCCGCACCCCGGACAACTCTTGTTATCCAGCCGTTTCGTACAGCGAAGGTATTGCTTGCCGGAGGGATTGAAGATACTCATAAGGGCATACCCGCAGTTCCCGCACTTGATTTTTCCCGCCAGCCATGTGTGGGTGGCTTTCCGGGCAGACTGGATTTTCATGTTGTTCATCAGCTTCTTACGGCAGGTCAGCCAGATGTCGGAGGGAACAATGCCCTCATGGGGAGCCAGTACCAGCATTTGGTCTTTCAAGTCGTTCTTTTTGCTGGGCTTCACATCCCGCCCTTGATACAGATAGCAGCCGTTCATGCCTGTAAAATCGGCAGCGTCATTGACAATGACCGTCCCTTGACTTTTGAAAAATTCGTACACATCAAGGTCTGCCTGCACATAGACAGGATTGCGTAACATCTGCGCCAGCGTGGGGCGTATCAGCACTTTGCCGTTGAACATAATCCCCTGTTCGGCAAAGTGCCGGGTAATGTCCCCGTAGGAGGTTGTGGGCTGGGCGTACATCTCAAACATCAGCCGGATATTTGCCGCTTCGTCTGGATTTACCACCAGCTTTTTTGTATTGATACCGTCCATCTTAATCGGCTCTGTATGAAAGCCGTAAGGGGCTTTCCCACCCATCTTGAAGCCTCGCTGGCTGCGGGAATAGTAAGCGTCCGTTACCCGCTTCTGTATGGTTTCCCTCTCAAGCTGGGCGAACACGATACAGATATTTAACATCGCCCGCCCCATCGGGGTGGAGGTATCAAACTTTTCCGTAGAGGACACAAACTCCACATTGTACTGCTGGAACAACTCCATCATGTTGGCAAAGTCCAGAATGGAACGGCTGATACGGTCGAGCTTGTAAACCACGACCTTTGCAATCAAGCCCCGCTTGATGTCCCGCACCAGTTCTTGAAACTTCGGACGGTCTGTGTTCTTGCCGCTGTACCCTTTGTCTGTGTATTCCTTGCAGTTACCGCCTTTCAACTCGTATTTGCAAAATTCAATCTGGCTTTCAATGGAAATGCTGTCCTTTTTGTCCACCGATTGTCTTGCATAGATTGCGTCTATTCGATTGTTCATATTGTCGCTCCTTTTCTAAAAAAAGAAACGGAGCTGCTGACACCTTTATTATACCGTCAGCAGCCCCGCAAATCAACGATGGCTTCGGAAAATCTTATGCCCCGGCTTCCTCACTCTGCCGTTTGTCGGCATACTTGCGGAACACCTCATAAAGCTGCTGTTCCAGCTCCCGGCGTTTTGCCGCTTCCTGTTCCGGCGTGAACACCGGGGAGAGATTTTCCAGCGTGATTTCCTTTCCCTGAAAAGTCACGACTTCTGTTTCTTTCTTGTATCTGATATGCTCCATAGTACCTCCGTATTTAGTTTTCAAAGTGCAGTTCCGCCATGCTGCGGCGTGAAATGTTTTCTGTCATTGATCACCGTTCCCTTGTGTGTCGCTGCTGCCGTTTCAGTTCTGCCAGCACCTCCGGCGGGATACGGTCTACCAGCCGCTGAATGTCTTTCAGCTCGCTTTCCAGCTTTGCCCGTTCCATCGTATCTTTCATCTTGCCTTTTTCGCTGGCTTTGGCTCTGGCTTCCAACTGTTCATTTTCTGCCAAAAGGTCGTTTATCGTGACCTTGTGTTTTTTGAGCTGACCGGAGTGCAAATTCCGGCTCATCTGACTACGCATTCCGCTAAGAGCTGATCAGTCTTTCCGGATGTAACTGAACGCGTTTCCGCTTCAGCTGATCAATAAGTTTTCAACGTGTTATAGTTCTTT
>NZ_JAVYJB010000042.1:0-4029 GCF_032490495.1 Pilosibacter fragilis
TCCCATTCGAAAGAAGTAAGACCCCTTGAAGACGACGAGGTAGATAGGGCAGAGGTGGAAGTGCAGTAATGTACGGAGCTGACTGTTACTAATCGGTCGAGGGCTTATCCAGGAAGGTCAAGTGAAGATTCAAAGGTTGATGAAGTTCAATATGTGGTTTTGAAGGTATGTTACCTATGCACGAGTGGCTCAGTGGTGGAGTATCGCCTTGCCAAGGCGAGGGTCGCGGGTTCGAATCCCGTCTCGTGCTCGCTTTTTGAGGATATCCAGTGTGGGTATCCTCTTTTTTTGTGGAAAAAGAGTTTGCGATGCAGATGAAGTGTGGATAAGTAACTAAAATGAAAGGATCATCAAGTGGACAGCAGGTTTCTTGAGTGTTCGAGCCCTGCCGGGTTTGAACGGTTCGAATGTCTACGCTCCGCTCCGGTCGTCGCAGTCGAACGTCCCCCGGACGTTCTGCGACGCCTCGTGCTTTCAATAAGATGTGAAAAAGAGGAGATATCTGATGGATACCTCCTCTTTTTCGCATGTTCGAGCCCTGCCGGGCTCGAACGGTTCGAATGTCTACGTTCCACTCCGGTCGTCGCAGTCGAACGTCCCCCGGATGTTCGACTGCACTGGCTTTGCATTGTTCATCAGGATTGCCAATTCCGGCCCAGAGGAGGTCGTAAGGCGAATCCACAATAACAGCGGTATAGGTGAAAGTATTTATTCCGACATAATTAAATCAATGAGTGAATCAATGTGAACTTGCATCACATTAAGGCATGGAACTGATAAATCAATTCCTTTGAAAATCAATGGGAGTTCTGTGCATCCAAGTATGATTGTGTCAACGTTCTCATCTTGAATGATTCGTTCTGCAATTGTTCGAAAGTTGTTTTGAGTATCAGATACAACTTTCCCAAGTTCCAGTTCTGTTTCAATTTTTCTACCAATATACTCTTTCTCTGCCGCATCCGGTGTAATGACTTCGATACCTTTAGATTCGAAAGATTGCTGAAAAAAGGTTCCGTTCATGGTTGGAAGAGTTCCTAACAGGCAAACTTTTCTGTATCTGTGTGCTTTGGCAAATTCACTTGCGGTATCTACCATACTAACAAGCGGTACAGGAGATACTTTCGATAATGCATCAAAAACAATATGTGTTGTGATTCCGGTTAGAGCAGCGTATTGTACTCCTGCTGCAGAAAGTTGATTGATACCGTTGAGAAGATAATCTGTCAACCCATCATAATCCTGATTTTTGCATAAATTGAGTACGTCAAATACATTAAGACTTTCTATGGTGATATTGGGAAAGAAATTTTGACCACTTTTTTTCTGTACGCCATATTCTATGCTGCGATAATATTCAATGGTGGATTCTGGCCCTATTCCACCAATTAATCCTAACTTTTTCATTAATTTTACCTCTGAGTTTAGGAAAGTCTGCAAATATGTTCGTCTTCATGAATGCCTTGTGAAAAGCTTCTAATGACTTTCCTGACGGAATGGCATGTAGATATTCCACGGTACATTTATAAGAGTATAGTCTGTTTTTTAAATTCCTGTCCGATCTTATTCTGTTCTTTCATGCATGCAATAAATTTCTCACGGGTCACATCTTGCGGGCGGTACTGCCATTCGGTGGAAGTAAGAATTCTATCTGCCATGAGATCAAATTCATCTTCGGTGATATCGATATCATCGAAGCATACCGGAAGACCGATGCTTGCATTGAATTTCATGATCGTATCACGGAGAGTGTTCGCGCCTTCATAGGTGAGCAGGCAGAGAACACCGAGAGATACGACTTCGCCGTGCAGGTGTTCGTGACCATGACGCGTGATCGTGGAGCCGTTATAGACACAGTGCGCGAGGGAGGAATTGTAGTAATAATCCGGAATATGAGTCGTCATATTGGAAACGATACCGGTGGAGACGATGATATCCAAAGTGACCTGCATGAGGGCATCGCTGACTTTGTGCGCTTTTAAGGATGCGAGTGCCTCTTTTCCATAATCCAGGAGCGGTTGTGTGCAGACTTTACTGAGCTGGACACCCATTAACGGAGTATGGCTTAAGTGCTTACCTTTGCTGGAAAAAACAGCCTCACATTCTTTGGAGAGTGCGTCGCCGATTCCGGCCCAGAGGAGGTCATAAGGAGAATCCGCAATCACGGCGGTATTGATGAAGGTATGATCCGCAAGCTTCGGATAATAATATTCCCGGAAGGTGCCGTTGGCATTGTAGATGACACAGATGGCAGTCACGGCCGCGCAGTTGCTGGCAACGGTCGGGAAGGTAAATAGTGGTTTGTCAAGTTCGTTTGCTACATATTTTGCGGTGTCGCAGGCTCTTCCTCCACCGACACCAAAGATAATATCTGCGTTGCGGACAGCCGGATTCGCGATCAATGCATTGCCGTTCTCGTAGCTGGAATCACCGCCGTACCAGATGAAATCCGTGATCTCAAGATCGGAGCCCTTGATGCCTTCCAAGAGTGCATCTTTTGTTTTTTCCATGGCTGTTTTACCACCGATCACGACTGCCTTTTTTCCATAGTTTCTTGCGACGTATGGAAGTTCCTTGTAACAATTTTCACCGATGGAGTAATTAGGAAGATATACACTGTAACTCATTTGCTTCTGCCTTTCTTGTTCTTTCTTGTTGTGAGCTGACAAATATCCGGAATAAACAATATCTGTCAGATTGTGGGGGTAACTGTTAGAGGATAGAATAAACTATCCAGAGGCGTTACGGTTGATAGTAAAGATTTGTCATCAAAATGGATAACATATCAATATTATAGGCGTTTGGAAAAATAATTCAAGATGTTCTTAATTTATGTCCTTTAAATTTTCCTGCCATTGCACATCACATTGTGCTACTGCAGAAAACCAATGCATGTATGATCATGATTATGCACGAGGAGTGTGAGAGAAATAAGAAGATGCCAGATAGTTTCTAACTGTCCCAGCGGATTTTGAAAATAAGGAATATTTGAGCAGGAAAAAAAGTTCACAATTAATTCACAAAAAATTAGCACTCGCCTCTTGACAGTGCTAATCATATGTGCTATAGTACATACAGAACAAAGGAAGAGAGAAAGAAATCAAAGGGATGCAAAAAGTCCTGGAGATTTTCAGAATCTCCCAGACAATAGATTTCAGATATTCTGATTGGAGGAATGATTTATGTATATGCCGAGTATTTTTGGAGAGAGTTTATTTGATGATATGTTCCCGTTTGATGACAGCTTCTTTACTTCTAAGAAGAATCCGCTGTATGGAAAGAATGCTTCGAGAGTTATGAAAACTGATATCAAGGAGAATGAAGGTTCCTATGAACTGGACATCGATCTTCCGGGATTCAAGAAAGATGAGATCACTGCAGAATTGAAAGATGGTTATCTGACCGTCAGCGCTGCTAAGGGTCTTGATAAGGATGAGGAAGATAAGAAAGGTCACTATATCCGTCAGGAGCGTTATTCCGGAGCAATGAGCAGAACCTTCTATGTTGGCGAAGATGTAAAGCAGGAAGATATCAAGGCTAAATTTGAAAATGGTATCTTAAGCCTGTCCGTTCCGAAACCAGTTGAGCAGAAGAAGGTTGAAACTTCTAAGCGTATTGCGATCGAAGGTTAAGGAAGCGCGGCAGACAGTGAAAGCTACCTGCGGTGTATGGTATCAATGAAAATAACCTGTAGCTGAAAAGGACCGTTGCCTTTGCAGAGAGATCTGTGGGGCAGCGGTCCTTTTTTATGTAACAGGAAATTCATAGGAAGTTCCTGTTACATAAAAAGGCACTGACGTGCCCCAAATGCGCACTCGCGCGAAGATGCAGATTGTCGCAAGCGCCTGCGCGTGGCGCGAGAATGTGCCAAGGCACATTCTTTTATATAAAAGGTACAGCTGCACGTTATTGGTTTATCATAAAATCGGCAGAATACCCCCATTCCTCGTAGGTGGCGGGATGAATGCCACTATAACGATACACAGACAGATGTAAAACGGTAAGCAATTACAATTCTTTCTCTTCCCTTTT
>NZ_JAVYJB010000043.1:0-3333 GCF_032490495.1 Pilosibacter fragilis
TCATGTTCGTCCACACAGTTATAATGGTTATCGAACCCCATATGAAGCAAGGACGGCAGCATAAATTGATAAGCACTATTTTTTAGCCACAAGTGTTACAAAAAAGCTTGACCACAACAGTGAAAGATCAGATTACGATTGATCCGGCTGGATACATTATCGCAGATGAGAGTACCTGCACCAACATCCCCGGTGTATTCGCCGTTGGGGATGTCCGCACAAAGGCATTGCGGCAGGTCGTGACTGCTGTAGCCGATGGGGCAACCGCTGTTCACTATGCAGAGGAATATTTAGCAGGAGGAATATGAGATGAAAGAAAATATTAAAAAATGGCTGAAGCCAATTCTATTTACCGCAGGCGGCGCTCTGGTCGGCCTTGCATATTACTACTTTGTGGGATGCTCCACAGGAGCTTGTCCGCTAACTTCTAACCCTTTTATCACGATGGCCTATATGGGCTTTATCGGTTGGCTGTTGTCAGGTGTGTTCGGAAAGGGGTGCAGCGGTTCATGCAATATGCAGTAGCCTTCCTGGAGGGAATCATCACCTTCATATCGCCCTGACTGCTTCCTATGCTGCCCATCTATACCTCCTATTTTGCAGGCGGTGGGCAACACACCACAAAAAGACTTTGTTGGGCGCATTGGGATTTGTTAGTGGATTTACCGTAATTTTTGTAGCAATGGGCGCAGAAACCCTGCAGCGAGGAATTGACATGATTATTTCCGACAGGCGATAATCAGCATATTATATCAAAGTAAAATACAAAAAAGTAGCCACGATCCGCACCCTTTGGAGGAGTGCAGACCGTGGCTTTTTGCTTTAACGGAAGTTCTTCTTTTCCTCTTTCTCTTGTTCTTTTTCCTGCTCTTTCTGTCTGTCGATATTCAGAATCGTTTCAACCGTCCGCTTGGCAATCAGCAGTTCTTCTTTCTCTTTTCTGATCTGACGGTACTCCGCATAATCTTTCTTCTTCTGGACTGCCAGCTGATGAAACTCCTCATACAATGATTGCATGGACGGGAGCTTTGTAATCTGCAATTCGTCAAAGGCTTGCTTCGCCGCTTTATGAATTGTGATTTCCTGACGGTGTTCCTCAAAGAACTTTTTGCTATATCCAGACTTACGGTACTCGATATAGATTTGCCTTGTGCTGCGATAATTTTTGATGTGCTGCTGCAATGTCTGAACCTCAACCATTCGTTTCTCTGCGGTCTTGATAGAATCAGAAAGCGCATCGAACCGGGCAGACAGATTTTCAATATGATCGGTCAGATCGTCGTAGTTGCCTAAGCCTTTTTCTTTCAACTAAATGCTTATCTTGGGTGTTAGTTCCTTTAGGGTTCTCTATGCCGGTAACTTCATAGTATTCATCACTGTATTGTATTTTACTACCATCAAAATCTTTTTGAATGGATTTGACATATTCAAACGGATTTTCTATTGGTAACAAACTTAATGCCCGCTGTAGCTGTTGTGCCGCTGTCCTCTGCTCATCGGTCAGTATTTTTTCTTCGTTTGCCATGTGTTCTTCAAATTTATTTTTATCCATCCAAACGATTTGCTCCAATGGGTTAGCAGTACCACAAGCCAAGATTAAACGGATAAAATCTTCAAAATTTGCCGCTAATGGATATACATTTTGGTCTACACAACTTTCTGGATTGCAGGCAAATACCATTTCTCCATATTCCGGCAAAAAGCAATACAGAATACATCCTTCAAATCCGATTGGCTTTGCGTTGACGGGATAGCAAAAATACGGCTCTGCAATATCTCCATATTCTAAACATAAAAGTCCCTTATCTATGGGAAGTGCCATATACTTTTCGTAAATCGTTTCCATTGATGTGCCTCCACAAAATTCCGATTTGTCACTTTGTCTATGCTACAAATTATATCACATCGGTTTTTGAGAATCAATGTACGCAAGGGCAACCCGAAGGGTTCCTAAAGATTACTCTATAAAAACAACAGCCACACACCGTAATGCATGACTGCTATGTAAAAAGTTCGGAAAGAATTTTTGCAACCTGACACAATTTTCTGTTTTATAATCTCCGTCATCGTAAAAATATCTACCTCATCTGTATATGAAATGAGGTAGATAAATAATTTATGACTTAGATTTTTACATATCCTGTAGCCGGACCTGAACCGACCTTCGCAATGTACTCACGCTTAACTAAATCTGCCAGAGTGCGTTCCACCGTGGTTTTGCTTATATCAGGGTGAGCATCCATAATTTCTTTCTTTGTGATTTTACCAACTTTCTGATCAATCATCGCTTTAATTCTTTCGGGCTTAGAAAGAGTGCGGTTCTTTAAATGTTCTACACGGCTTTCAAATTCATTATATGCTTTCAACATGATACCCAGATAATACTTAACAAAAGGCTCATAGCTGTTCTCATTTTCATGCCATCCTGTCGAACTTGCCTGCAATGCTTCATAGTAAGTTTCCTTTGTTTTTTCAATCAACATTTCCATGCTGACATATTTTCCTACAATATATACTGCCTTATAGTACAAAAGAAGCGACAGTAAACGGCTCATGCGTCCATTTCCGTCATTGAAAGGGTGGATACAGAGGAAATCCAGAATAAACATAGGTATCAAAAGTAATCTATCAATTTTATCAGTATTCCATGCTTCTAAAAACTGTCTGCACAATTCATCCATAGCTTCCGCAGTCTGAAAGGCAGGAACCGGAATAAATCTTGCTTTCTGGTGACCTTCTGCATCTGTTTCTGCAATTACATTATCAGCATTTTTATATTCTCCACCGGAACCGGCGTAGGAATACAAATCACGATGAAGCTGCAAAATAATATTAGGTCTGGGCACAATATACTCATAGCTTTCGTGGATTGTAGAAAGCACCTCTCGGTAACCTGAGATTTCCTGCTCAGATCGGTTTCTTGGTTCTGCCTTTTGGCTGACCAATTCTTCCAATCTCTTATCTGTTGTATAAATACCCTCAATACGGTTAGAAGCACCTGTACTTTGAATCAAAGCGACTTCAAGAAGGGTTTTCACTTCATCAATATTAGCTTCCAAAAATAACTCTTGCTTACCTTTGTGCTCATGAATTTTTCCGATCATCTGCACAATTTCAGGAGTAAGCAACTTTTCTGGCTCTTTTATATAATCAAAAGCTCTCATGTTATCTACCTCATTTCAGATGAATATTACGGGTACTTTTACACCACTTGTCCGGATTGATGGAAACCGCTCTTCCGGTCATTAGGGAACCACTCTTATAATGGATGTAAGCATCGAATTTGATGCTAATTCATTATGAGGGAGGTCTTCATATGACCAAATATCGTGA
>NZ_JAVYJB010000044.1:0-2588 GCF_032490495.1 Pilosibacter fragilis
TGCATATTCCGCAAGAACTGCGCATCCGTTCCAGAGGAACGGAGCGCCATTCCGCTTCAAACTGAGCAAAACTCAGCAGGTTGATTAATTACTATTGGTTATTCTGCGATCCCTGCCAGGAAATTCAAGGCGATATGCCTTAGATGTCATTCGACTTAAGCAGGCATCTGCGTAGGTGGAATCCCCAAAAAGCTGATACCATCCGGATACTGGAATCTGTGAGATAATAATAGTTGCCTTGCGGCAGTCTCTGGACTCGATGATTTCAAATAAATCGCGGCATTTCTCGATGTCCAGATCCATTAAGCCGAAATCATCTATCACCATGAGATCATAAGCTGCCATTTCATTCGAATACTCAAAGTAAGTACCTTCCTGCCTGGCATGATCTGATTCCTTTAAGAGTGTGTTCGCACGTATGTATTTAACAGTACGGTTCTGATGCATTGCTGTGATACATAAAGCGCAGGCGATGTGCGTTTTCCCAGCACCGGCCCCTCCGGTCATCAGCAGGTTATTCGGCTCATCGATCCAATCACACTTGGCCAGAAGTTCTATGACGTGTGTATTCAGCTGACGTTCTGGATCATAGATTGAACTGTCAAGATCAGCTGCAGGATATTTCAGGGTCGCTTTCTTCATGAGGCGTTTAAACTTTTTACTCTCACGCTGATCCCACTCCTGATTTACAATAGCAGCAAAGCGGACTTCAAATGGTTCGAGACCTGTGTTTGGTTCCAGCAGCTGCTTTTCAAATGCTTCAGCCATACCGGACATGCGAAGTTTATACAGCCGATCCATGAGTATGTTCTGTTCCTTTGTGAGTTTATCGTTATAAAGATAGTCTTTTAATCTGTATGCCATAGTACGTCACCCTTACTTATAGTAGTCCTTTCCTCTGATATTTTCATGATTGGGCAGTGTTCCTGGTGAATGCTCGGGGAGTTCCTTCACATCCATCTTTTTCAGCATCTGCTTGAAGGTAAAATACTTACAGGAATTGATCTCTATACATTTACGGGCAACTTCTTCAGCAGCACCTTTCGGGATTGTTTTTACTTTATGCAGGATACCTACACAGGCACTATAGGACTGCTCTTCATGTTTTGATGATTTAAGGAGTCTGTCAATCAGTTCTGACATCGCAGGACCAATGGCAGAAGCCCAGCGGCGGTAATAATTACCATCCTTTGAATTGACTTCTTTGTAATAAAGGTGTTCTGGCGGCATATGTTCATCTACCGTGATATACAGCGGAAACTCTCTATAAGACCGCTTATGTGTACAGATCAGCCGATTATACTGATCACAGATTCTGATCTCTGAAGCTGTTGCCTTCAGGATTGCAGGCTTGCCACAGTAAGAGTACAATACGGAGTAGTAGTGGCCGTCATACTCGATGTGGTAGTTGTTGGGAACTTTTAGGACCGCTTTATAGTCGCAAGCCGTGTAACATCCGCCTGGCAGTGGTTTCATACATGGTTTGTCATACTTTTCGAAAGCATCCTGTCTTGAGAAATCCTTGCCTTGAAAAGATCGTTTATTGAGGACTGCTACTATTTTTTTGATTTCAGCATTCAGGTCTTCAAATGATACATATATCTTTTCTTTCAGTTTCTCAACCAGGTGTATTTCAAGATAACGTACATGATTTTCAACTGTAGGCTTGCCTTTCGGCTTTCTAGCGGGTGGTGGAAGAACTATAGTTTCATAGAAATCTTCCAGATCTGCAAATGTAGACTGCAGGATAAGTTCATCCTTTGTGTGCTTGGTTACAGCAGTTCGCAGGTTATCGGGCACAAAGTATTTCGTAACAGCACCATAAAATGAAACAGCATGGGCACAGCCTTCTATAAAACATGGGAGCTTCTCATTTGGAAAAGCTTCTGCATAGATCAGACTGCTGACTCCAAGAGTGGTCGCAAAGATATGGACTTTTTTGATCTCGCCCGTTTCGGTATCTGTTAACAGTTCCGGCTGATCACCGACCCAATCGATATACATCTTTTCACCCGGGATTCGGTTTACGGCCATTGATACCTTCTGTCCACCATAGTTTTCTGCTATGAATCGGTTGAAGTATTCGTAAAACTGTGACTTCTCATAACCATCAGGATTCTTTTCTTTATAATCCAGCCAACAGAACGAAATGTTCATGCGGCTCCCTGGTGCATGGATTCTGTCATAGTAATACTGGAAATCTGGAAGTGGGACATCTTTCCTCTGTAGATTTTTCTGCGGATAGAAAAGGTTCTCGACTTCCTCAGGTGCCATCATTCGGAGTTCCTCGATTGGGATTCCGTTGTCATGGTATCGGCTCATGATCAGATTTAATGTACCTGAGCCAATCTTGTAACGGTCCATAACGGACCTGGTCTGGCATCCATTCAAACGCATCTGGATGGAGCCGATAATCGTGTTGTAGTCTTGCATAGTTATGCCTCCTTTCGCAATCATTTGATGACTACGAAAGAACTATAACACGTTGAAAACTTATTGATCAGCTGAAGCGGAAACGCGTTCAGTTACATCCGGAAAGACTGATCAGCTCTTAGCGGAATGCGTAGTCAGATGAGCCGGAATTTGCA
>NZ_JAVYJB010000045.1:0-2557 GCF_032490495.1 Pilosibacter fragilis
AAATCTATGAGGACAACATTTTAGGAAAGCTGTCCGACAGCA
The DNA here is from genome assembly GCF_032490495.1 of Pilosibacter fragilis. Taxonomy (NCBI): domain Bacteria; kingdom Bacillati; phylum Bacillota; class Clostridia; order Eubacteriales; family Clostridiaceae; genus Pilosibacter; species Pilosibacter fragilis. The sequence goes on from NZ_JAVYJB010000045.1 coordinate 43, forward strand.
GATACGCCACTCTGGACGCTCAATACGAAAAGGAACAGTCCGAGCTTAACGCCGAAATCTCTACTCTGGAAAAGGCTGTCAAGAGCTATGAGAAGCACGAAAAGGACGCTGACCGTTTTATCGCTCTGATTGACAAGTATGAGAACTTCGACAAGCTGACCATTGCCATGCTCAACGAGTTTATCGAGAAAATCCTTGTGCATGAGCGTGACCGTAAAGGCAGTATACAGACCACACAGGAGGTCGAGATTTACTTCAATTTTGTCGGGCGATTTGTTCCCCCGGCGTTTGGAGAAGTGGAGCTGACCCCGGAAGAATTAGAGGAAATCCGCAAGCGTGAGGAACGCAAAGACAGGCTTCATCAGAACTACTTGAAGCGGAAAGCCAGCGGAGCGCAGAAGCGATACGAGGACAAAATCAAGAAGCGGAAAAAGGCAGAAATCGAAGCCAAGAAAGCCGCCATTCGTGCGGAGGATATTGCAAAGGGAGTGTTCGTCCCTGTCAGCAGTTTACCACAGAGAGAGCCGATGAAGGAGTACAAACAGCATGAATATCACTTATACACAGAACGGCGATTATCTTATCCCGAACATCGTTATCCGCAAGACCAAGCCCCTCGGGCACTACGGCAGACTCCGCAAGGCGTATCTGGAAATGCACCGTCCGATACTGTTCAATGAGCTGGCGCTATCCGATAAACTCTTTGAGCATTGCGCCGAGATTGACGAAGCGGCACGAAACCGCATGGAGCTGATCGTGCGGTCACTGGCAGAGCAAAACGGCGTGACCGAACAGCTGAAAGCCGAAAACCAAATGGAATGGGTGCGGCAGATGAACGCTTGCAAGGCACAGGCAGAGGAGATTGTGAAAGCGGAATTGATTTATGATTGAGTGAGAAAGTCCGGGCAGAAAACTGTTCGGACTTTTCTCATATGTTCCAAAATGACGGTAGAATTGTTCACAAGTTTTATGGTATAATTTTAAGATGAACTTGAGCAACAAATCGTAAAGTCAACACAAAGGAGAATGTAGATGGGGTTATTGGATAAGTTGAAAAAAAGAAAAGAAAAGAGGGAGTCAGAAGAAAAACAGCATCAGGAGCAGCAGTTTCAGCAGGATTTGTCACAAAAGACTGATTCCCAAATACGCCCAGGCGGCGTGTTCATGATACAGCTTCTGATGAAAGAGAAATACGAGATGCCTTCCAATGAGAGGTTTATAGAGATATTGTCGAAGCATCTGGGAAAAGTGGAGCAGTATGGTAGTCGCAAGGCGGGTGTGAAATTTGCCGCCCATGATTACATCTCTGAGATGAAGGATGCCAGCATTCCGGTAACATTGATGATTTCTGACTGTGAGGAATTTGTGCGGGATTCCATTGATGCTTTCAGACGCAGCCAGATGTGGGATTGTATGAGTGACCGTGACCGTATTCTCTCTGAGTGCAAATATCAGATTTTTGCTAATGATATGTTGGGCGGCGGGCTACCTGCAAGAAAACGTGCAAATATGCTTATGGATTATCTGGAGGCACTGGTGGAATTATATCCTCAGTGTGAGGCGGTTTACAACCTTAACTCAGGAAAGCTGATCCTGGCTGATGATATCCGGAAAAATGAAATCCCCGGCGTTGACCGCTTTATCCGGTACGCAGTAAACGTTCGTTTTTTTAATGTTCAGGGGACGGAGGACAGTGTAGTGGACACGCTTGGTCTGAGTCTTTTGTATATAGAAGATTTGCAGTATCACTTCCGTGACATGGATCCAAACTGGGTAGTAAATCACGCCTACAATTTGGCATCCTATTTGCTGAACAATGAAAAGCCTATGAAGGATGGGGATACCATCGACGGCATTCGGAACGGAATGATCGTGCAGGACATCCAGTGGAAGTGTCAGTATGAGGATGCACTGATTCAGCCAGCGAGGATAGTCATGGATGTTTGCATGGGCGAGTATGCAGCCGGAAATCGTGATTGATGTATTGTGATGTGATGACGAAAATATAAAAAGATAAATAAGAATTTGAAGATATACAATAGAGAGTGTGATGACATGACGGATATTAGTGGTATTTTTTCGATAAGTAGTAGTACAAAACATCAATGGATTTCATTATGTGGACATTTGGAAGTTGTTATTGGAAATTATTTTCTTTCACAAGCAGGAAATCCAGGAGCATATTGGTATGCTATATACTACGACTCATCAGTAGACGGGTATAATGAATGTGTAGAAATCACAGATAAAAATTTAATTGGTTATGTATATTGTGATGATAGAGTAGCCTTTGTTTTGAACAGTTTCCTTGAAAGATTTATAAACGATACTGTAGATTATAATATTCATTATGTTGGTGTAGAGTCTTTAGACGAAGAATGTATTGAATGCAGAAGTGTTGTGGTCAAGCTTTTTTGTAACACTTGTGGCTAAAAAATAGTGCTTATCAATTTATGCTGCCGTCCTTGCTTCATATGGGGTTCGATAACCATTATAACTGTGTGGACGAACATGA
>NZ_JAVYJB010000047.1:0-1170 GCF_032490495.1 Pilosibacter fragilis
TCCCCGGTCATCTTATCCCTCTGCGTCCCCACAGTTCTGATACCATGTGGTACAGGAATCTAAACCTGTTGTCCATCAGCTACGCTTCTCAGCCTTGCCTTAGGCCCCGACTTACCCAGGGCAGATCAGCTTTACCCTGGAAACCTTAGATATTCGGCCTGGAGGATTCCCACCTCCATCTCGCTACTCATTCCGGCATTCTCTCTTCTTAAAAGTCCACAGCTCCTTATCGGTACTGCTTCGCCCCTTTAAGAATGCTCCTCTACCAATGTATAAATACATTCCTGAGCTTCGGTGTTGTGTTTCAGCCCCGGACATTTTCGGCGCAGGACCTCTCGACTAGTGAGCTATTACGCACTCTTTGAATGTGTGGCTGCTTCTGAGCCAACATCCTAGTTGTCTTTGAAATCCCACATCCTTTTCCACTTAACACACACTTTGGGACCTTAGCTGCAGGTCTGGGCTCTTTCCCTTTTGACGACCCAACTTATCTCGTGCCGTCTGACTCCCGTACATCATCTGTATGGCATTCGGAGTTTGATATTCTTCGGTAGGCTTTGACGCCCCCTAGGAAATTCAGTGCTCTACCTCCACCAGACTAATACGAGGCTAGCCCTAAAGCTATTTCGAGGAGAACCAGCTATCTCCGGGTTCGATTGGAATTTCTCCCCTATCCACACCTCATCGCCACCCTTTTCAACGGATGTGCGTTCGGTCCTCCACGAAATTTTACTTTCGCTTCAACCTGGACATGGATAGATCACCCGGTTTCGGGTCTGCACATGCTGACTTGACGCCCTATTCAGACTTGCTCTCGCTTCGGCTCCGCACCTTTAGTGCTTAACCTTGCCAGCATCCGCAACTCGCCGGACCGTTCTACAAAAAGTACGCGGTCGCACCTTAACGTGCTTCCACAGCTTGTAAACACAGGGTTTCAGGTTCTCTTTCACTCCCCTCCCGGGGTCCTTTTCACCTTTCCTTCACAGTACTATGCGCTATCGGTCACTAAGGAGTATTTAGCCTTGGGGGGTGGTCCCCCCGACTTCCTGCAAGGTTCCACGTGTCTCGCAGTACTCTGGATCCCACTAGCTCCCTTCTGGTTTCATGTACGGGACTTTCACCCTCTCTGGTCTGACTTCCCAGACAGTTCCATTACCATACGGGTCACAT
>NZ_JAVYJB010000048.1:0-2312 GCF_032490495.1 Pilosibacter fragilis
ATCATCTTCTATGTATTCCAGCCAATCTAATAATTCCTGCATATACCAACGCCCCTTTTCTTTTAATTTTACCAGAAAAGGGGCATGTTCACAATTTATTTACTCATGCGTTTTTCGTGTTTCCGAGCTGATTTCCGACCTTATGGATATACGGGGCGGGCGGTCTTTTAGGTGTAGACTTATGGTAGTTCATCGATGAGCTGCACCTTGAAAAATGAATAACCGTCCGAAAAGGAATACTCTGGCAGGGGAAGCACCGCAACGAGCCACTTCGGGACAAAATGTCCCGAAGTCCGGGGAGCGTGCCAACGCCGGAAATCCTTTCGGGGAGAACGGCAAAGGAAAGCAAAATGGAGGGAACACATGAGAGAGAACCCATATAAACGACTGCCGCCCATAGAGCGCAAGCCGGACGGTTCCCTTTACCGTATGACACCGGCACAGAGGAAACAGGCAAACGCCTTAATCCGCCGGGAGTGCTGCAACTATGAGGACGGGAACTGTATGCCCCTTGACGACGGGGACGCCCACACCTGCCCCCAGACCATTTCTTTCTCGGTCTGCTGTAAGTGGTTCCGCTGGTCGGTTTTGCCGCAAGTCGGAACGCTGGAAGCGGAGATTTTCCGGGATAAGGAGCTAAAACGCTGTGCGGTCTGCGGCAGAGTGTTCGTCCCAAAGTCCAACCGGGCGAAATACTGCCCCGACTGTGCCGCCAGAGTTCACAGGCGGCAGAAAACAGAAAGTGAACGGAAAAGGAGGTCTTGTGTGGACAGTTAGGGGCTGAAAAGTCCTTGATTTACAAGGCTTCGCAAGCACAGAACAGGGGCAGGCAATAGAAACTACCGTCTGCCCCAGAAAACGGGCTTCTAACCGTCCACAAAACACGATATGACAAACACCATTTATATCCATCAGCCGGGAAAGGCGGTCAGCTTTACCCGGCTTCCGAATTTCCTTTTTGAAGCCCACACATTCACGCCACTGTCCAACGAAGCAAAGGTTCTGTACGCCTTTATCCTGCGCCGGACAGACCTATCCTGAAAAAACGGCTGGGCGGACGAATATGGGCGGATTTACCTCTACTATCCCATCAACGAGGTAGTGGAGCTGCTCCACTGCGGGCGGCAGAAGGCGGTCAACACCCTGCGGGAGCTGCAATATGCCGGATTGGTAGAGATTCAGAAGCAGGGCTGTGGAAAACCCAACCGCATTTACCCAAAATCCTACGAAGCGGTTCCAAACACCGACTTCAAGAAATCCGGTTATGGAACGCGGTCGGACTGAAAACCGCACTCCACAAGTACGATAATCAATCCTCTTGAAGTACGAAAACCGGACGGTATATAGAAATACAGAGATTAAAACGATTTTATTTATATCTTATCCATTCCCTTCCTATCTGAGATATTTTCTGCGGGATTTTCCTGTGGAAAAGTCCCGGAATGGAAGGGCATGGGGAAAGGAGTTTCATGGCACAACACGCTATTTTGCGATTTGAAAAGCACAAGGGCAATCCGGCAAGACCGCTGGAAGCCCATCACGAACGGCAAAAGGAACAGTATGCCAGCAATCCCGACATTGACACCAGCCGGAGCAAGTACAACTTCCATATCGTCAAGCCGGAGGGACGGTATTACCACTTCATTCAAAGCCGCATTGAACAGGCAGGCTGCCGGACACGCAGGGACAGCACCCGGTTTGTGGATGCGCTGATTACCGCCAGTCCGGAATTTTTTAAGAAGAAGTCCCCAAAGGAGATACAGGAATTTTTCCAGAGGGCGGCTGATTTCTTAATTGGGCGGGTAGGGAAAGAAAACATCGTGTCGGCGGTGGTACACATGGACGAGAAAACGCCCCACCTGCATTTGGTCTTTGTCCCGCTGACAGAGGACAACCACCTGTGTGCAAAGGAGATTATTGGGAACAGAGCCAACCTCACAAAATGGCAGGACGATTTTCACGCCTACATGGTAGAGAAATATCCCGACTTGGAGCGTGGGGAAAGTGCCAGCAAGACAGGCAGGAAGCATATCCCCACCCGTCTGTTCAAGCAGGCGGTCCATCTCTCCAAACAGGCAAGAGCCATTGAAGCCACGCTGGACGGTATTACCCCATTCAACGCCGGAAAGAAAAAAGAGGAAGCCCTCTCCCTACTGAAAAAGTGGTTTCCGCAGATGGAGAATTTCTCCGGTCTGCATATTCCGCAAGAACTGCGCATCCGTTCCAGAGGAACGGAGCGCCATTCCGCTTCAAACTGAGCAAAACTCAGCAGGTTGATTAATTACTATTGGTTATTCTGCGATCCCTGCCAG
>NZ_JAVYJB010000049.1:0-2241 GCF_032490495.1 Pilosibacter fragilis
TCGATGCTTACATCCATTATAAGAGTGGTTCCCTAATGACCGGAAGAGCGGTTTCCATCAATCCGGAACAATGGTTTCCTCAATCCGGACAAGTGGTGTAAAAGTACCCGTAATATTCATTTTCCGTCATATACTTAACAATCACCATAATACTAACTGTCAATACTTGTCATATTTTGAATCGTGGAATCATACGGATTTATAACTAAAACATTTTCAATAACATTATTATCCTCATCTCTTATATGTACAAATCGTTTTACCATCAATAAACTATTCAACTTATGATGAAAGCCAACAAGATCATCATATTCAATGTCTATACACATTTTAAAAGGTTCTTCTAGCATTTTATTACTGTATTCCTTCCATTCACGCTCTGATAGTTCCTTGTAAAACATTAAACATATTCCACTAGAAGTAGCAATTTCCTTATATGTCCTTAATTCAGTATCCCATGTACTTCCTTTGGAATCCAAAATCAAAGAACTAATTTTTATATTATTAGCTTCTCCTCTCCCTATATTCAAGACATACAAACTAATACTAATTCTTTTTTTATTAAATTGAATTTCCATCTTACCATTCAACGATAATGTATTTTCTATATAAAACTTTGGACGTTTTGACATCCCAAATTTAATATCATCTATATAATTCGAATCAAATGTAACTGTCAAAATAGGCTTATACTGTGCAGAGAGATTAATTTTCGTATCGTTATTTCTTTTTTCATATTCCTCTTTTAATTCCTGTTCATGCTTTCTAAAATCTTCTTTCCTAGTAAAATCGGTATAACAAATAGTCAAAGCAACTCCTAGCAATGTTATTCCACTACCTATTAATGAGGCATAGAAACTAATCCAAACTTCCTGCTTTTCTATTGGTATAAATCCTATAGGTGAAGGCGTCGACACCCAATAATTTACAAATGGAGGTATAGCTAGAAACACCACTAATATGCTTACAAGTATTAAGATTTTCTTTTTCACTTTTTATTCCCCCCATAAATTTTATTGCACTTTTCCGATGATACTATCTATAAGAATATTTATTAACCTAACCACATTGGTTAAGATGTGGTTAGCTTATTTTCTTACGAAAAGTATTTCTGATTTTTACTTGATGGCTTTTCCGGTATAGTCATCTTTAACACACTATTTTTCAGCATAGGAGTTAAATACTTTCTTCTAAAGCTTGTCCTGCTATCAAAATCAAATTCATCCATTATTTCTTGGACCGACTTCGGGTCTTTACAAAAATCGATAATCAGCTTATTCACATCCTGACCATTTTGGTTAGGATGATGGTCAGGATGCTGACCATCATCTCTCAATAACCTCAAATACCTATCACAAGCCTTGCAAAGAACCATAATTCCAGCCTCATTAATCTCGTATTCCGGCAATGGTCCATCATACAACGCACAGGCTTCCCTAATCTTCTCAAATCCTCTTCCCCAAGCTTCAATCATACCGCTTTTGAAAAAGATATTAGCCAATTTCGGATTATAAGGCTTTGATGAATGCTTCATAAACAACTTGTCAGTAGAATCCAGATTTGGAGGCATCTCTCCATCATTCCAAATATATATCTTGTCCTCGTAAACGCTAATCTGAATTGGATTGCAACCGCTGTAATCCTTATGAACAATGGCATTCAACAAAATCTCACGGAATGCGTCCTTGTGGAACATAAATTGCTCAATTCTCTGGACACCCTCATAATCAATCAATGCCTTCATATATTTCGTGTATACCAAATCTACAGTCTTATCTACCTGCTCTATCAAAGGCCCGTGCACCTCATCCTGATACACCAAATCCGAATCCGATTTTCCAAAATAACCGATTTTGATATAAGAACCTGTTACCCACTTCTCTGGATCCTTATAAAACGCAAGCATTGCTGCTCTTATCAAATATCCATCTTCATCAATTAGGTGCAGGTTATCCATCAAGATAGTATCTTCCACACTGACTTCTTCATTCGTAAGCCTTCCTCTTTTCACTGCCTTATCTTTGAATAGCTGTATTGCATCCTGCTTTAAATCAGATACTGTCAGTTTTGGTAGAGGCACACCATCCCATGTTCTTCCCTGCGTTTTTAACAAAGCTCTTTCCCCTGTGTGTTAGGATAGTTGTCAGTGAAAGATAATTACATTTGTGGTAGTATAGAGCTATCGCAGGAAGGGAGCTTTCATTATGAACTATAGTCCAGAGTTAAAGGATGCACTCCTCA
>NZ_JAVYJB010000050.1:0-1827 GCF_032490495.1 Pilosibacter fragilis
CCCTGTGTGTTAGGATAGTTGTCAGTGAAAGATAATTACATTTGTGGTAGTATAGAGCTATCGCAGGAAGGGAGCTTTCATTATGAACTATAGTCCAGAGTTAAAGGATGCACTCCTCAGGAGGATGCTTCCACCAAACAATGAATCCATTACAAAAATTTCCAGAGAAGAAGGTATTTCCGAACAGACATTGCGTAACTGGCGGGACAAAGCCAGAAAGGAAGGCTATGCCACTCCTGGTACAGATGCCATCCCAGACAATTGGAGCACACAGGATAAATTCTTAGTTGTTGTTGAAACAGCGAGCATGAATGAAACGGAACTTGCTGAATATGCCCGTAAAAAAGGACTTTATGTTGAGCAGATTAAGGATTGGAAAGATGCCTGCATGAATGCAAATGGCGGCATCGCTAAAGAGGCCTCCCGACTAAACCGGGAACTCAAGGATTCTGAAAAAGAACGCAGAAAACTTGAAAAGGAATTACAACGCAAGGAAAAAGCTCTTGCCGAAGCTGCAGCTTTACTTGTATTGTCAAAAAAAGCAAATGCGATCTGGGGGGATCCCGAGGACGAATGATTAGCGCCTCAGACCGCGAAAATGCTGTACTGCTAATCAATGAAGCTATTGCATCTGGTGCATCCTGCAAAAAAGCCTGTTACCGTCTCGGAATTACAGAAAGGACTTTTTACCGCTGGAAAAAAAGGAAATCAGATATAAATTCCTATGAAGATGGACGTCCCACAGCGGATCATTCAGAGCCGGCAAATAAGATCCCGACAGAAACCCGAAAGGAAATCATAAATATCTGTAACAAGCCTGAATACGCCAGCATGGCGCCATGTGAGATCGTTCCAACACTAGCCGATGAAGGCATCTATATCGCCTCTGAATCAACCTTTTACCGTGTTTTACGGGAAGAAAAAATGTTGAACCATCGTGGACGCAGTGAAGCACCAAAGCATAACCGTCCGTCTACATACAGTGCAACAGCACCCAATCAGGTGTATATGTGGGATATTACGTATCTGAATGGCCCACATAAAGGAATGTTTTACTATCTGTATCTTTTTTCGGATCTCTATGACCGGAGTATCGTGGGCTGGGAGGTCTATGAGGCAGAAAATGCCGATTATGCCAGCAGCCTGATCAAAAGGATTTGTTTAAAGCAGGGACGCCTTACTACAGAGCCATTAGTATTACATTCTGATAATGGTTCTCCCATGAAAGGTGCAACGATGCTTGCAACGCTGTATCAGCTTGGCATAACACCTTCAAACAGCAGACCGCGTGTAAGCAATGATAATCCATATGCGGAAAGTCTCTTTAAAACATTAAAATACCGTCCGAATTATCAGCCTAAAGGGTTTGCAACACTGGAAGAAGCAAGGGAATGGGTAAGTCTGTTTGTAAAGTGGTATAACCATGACCATCATCATAGTGGATTAAAGTTTCTTACCCCATATCAGCGCCGCAGTGGTTTATCTGACAAGATACTTGCCAAACGCAAGGAAGTTTATGAAGCAGCCAAAACAGAGCATCCCGAGCGTTGGAACGGACGTTTGACCCGTGACTGGAGCCTTCCGGACACAGTGTATCTGAATCCGGAGAAAATAAGCGAAGAAGCAGAAACTGCTGTTGAGGAGACAGCTGTTTCATAAAAATCTGATGATTCAAATGGACATGCTCAGATAAAAGCTCTGTGCCTGACGTGATTGTCAATAAAAATGGGGTATTCATTGATACTCACGTCAGGTACAGAACAATATCTGATAACCTGTCGAAACAAGAATATAAATTTTTACTGACAACTACCTTGACAATCAGCG
>NZ_JAVYJB010000051.1:0-1713 GCF_032490495.1 Pilosibacter fragilis
AGGTTCCACGTGTCTCGCAGTACTCTGGATCCCACTAGCTCCCTTCTGGTTTCATGTACGGGACTTTCACCCTCTCTGGTCTGACTTCCCAGACAGTTCCATTACCATACGGGTCACATAACGTGGTCCATAACCCCGGAATGCACGCATTCCGGTTTGGGCTCTTCCAATTTCGCTCGCCGCTACTTTCGGAATCGATGTTTCTTTCTCTTCCTCCGGCTACTTAGATGTTTCAGTTCACCGGGTTCCCGGCGTATGGCTATGTATTCACCATACGTCACTTGAGGTGCACTCAAGTAGGTTTCCCCATTCAGAGATCTCCGGATCAAAGGATATTTGCTCCTCCCCGAAGCTTTTCGCAGCTTATCACGTCTTTCATCGGCTCTTAGTGCCAAGGCATCCACCCTGCGCTCTTTCTAGCTTAACCAGTAGTATCTCCACCGCGGGAACGGCTTCCATACGAAGGTGCATAGCGTTGCACCCCTGGTCTTAAAGTTTACTTGATTCTTTCGGTTACGTATCTTTCGATACGCCTCGGATGTCTTGTATCTTAAATATTTAAGATTACTTATTTCAATATGTGATTTTCAAGGTACGTTATCGGGATTCTAGTTTTAAAATCCCAAGTGGAGATGGAGAGATTCGAACTCTTGACCCCCTGCTTGCAAGGCAGGTGCTCTCCCAACTGAGCTACACCCCCATGGATGCGGGCCTTCCCTCTTGCGAGGCGATCCCTTATTCATTTATGTTCTGTATTTATTTCAATCAGCCAGTCACTTCTTGCATTACCCTTTTGGGTAATGGGCTTAAGTGGACTCGAACCACCGACCTCACGCTTATCAGGCGTGCGCTCTAACCGGCTGAGCTATAAGCCCATTGAATCCGGCACCCACCTGCTCTCCCATGCCGTCTCCAGCATAGTACCATCGGCCGCTTACGTCTTAACCGTCGTGTTCGGGATGGGAACGGGTGTGTCCCATAAGCGCATCGGCACCGGAATTCTTTTGTTAGGTCCTTGAGACCTGAACAGTATATAAAACCCTTACTTCTTCTTCCTTAGAAAGGAGGTGATCCAGCCGCACCTTCCGATACGGCTACCTTGTTACGACTTCACCCCAGTTATCAGACCTGCCTTCGACAGCTCCCTGCTTTCGCTTGGGTCACTGGCTTCGGGCATTTCCGACTCCCATGGTGTGACGGGCGGTGTGTACAAGACCCGGGAACGTATTCACCGCAGCATTCTGATCTGCGATTACTAGCGATTCCAGCTTCATGTAGTCGAGTTGCAGACTACAATCCGAACTGAGACGTTATTTTTGAGATTTGCTCCCCCTCGCAGGCTCGCTTCTCTTTGTTTACGCCATTGTAGCACGTGTGTAGCCCAAATCATAAGGGGCATGATGATTTGACGTCATCCCCACCTTCCTCCAGGTTATCCCTGGCAGTCTCATCAGAGTGCCCAGCTTTACCTGCTGGCTACTGACAATAGGGGTTGCGCTCGTTGCGGGACTTAACCCAACATCTCACGACACGAGCTGACGACAACCATGCACCACCTGTCACCTCTGTCCCGAAGGAGGAGCCCGATTAAAGGCTTTTCAGAGGGATGTCAAGATTTGGTAAGGTTCTTCGCGTTGCTTCGAATTAAACCACATGCTCCACCGCTTGTGCGGGTCCCCGTCAATTCCTTTGAGTTTCATTCTTGCGAACGTA
>NZ_JAVYJB010000052.1:0-1683 GCF_032490495.1 Pilosibacter fragilis
CAATGTCACTTAGTTAAGCTTTTTACAAATTAATGGATTTGTGTGCATCTAGCGTGAAAAGGATGTGGTAAACAAAAAAGATTAAAACAATCTTCGTTCAAAAAAATCATATAAATATCAGGCACGACTTTAAGACAGACTTTCGTCTGCCTTAAAATTAGTGTATAATAGAATTGTCAGCTACTCTATGTTATACAAAACGGTAAGAGAAGCTGAGCGGTTTTTGGACTCTATGCTGGCGGGCATAGTTTCTATCGGGCCTGATAGGTAGGATATACTTACTTATCAGGCTTTCTAGATTTGGTGGTGCGACTCCTCTTAGAAAATCAAAACAGATTTTCATTGCGAGAGAAAAGTTGACTTGGTACTCATATTTGCGATCCATACTTTTTACTGGTACATGTAAAATAATTATGGAACAGAAATTGTACAAAATGAGCTTGCTCCACAGTTCAAATGCAACATACTCTGTTTTTTTAGAGTGTAAATTAGTAGCACCAATGGTATGCTTCAGGTCGCGAAAAGAAGTTTCGATGCCCCAGCGGAGATTGTAACAGTATTTTATATCGTCCGGTGTAAAATCTTCTTCGGAAAGTGTAGTGATGATATTTTCAAAAACACCATCGGACACTTCAACGCGGACGATTCTTAGTTTCAGCAGATATTCATCGGAAATATCATCTGGATCAAGATAGTCGAAAGCTATGTTTTTACAAATATAGCGGTATTGTGATTCTTTTTCGGCATGTTTATGTTTCTTTTTTGATTGTGTTCTGGTCAGAATCAGTTCTATGGTTGTATCCAGTTTGTCAGGAAGAGTCTCGACTCCAAGAAAACGCTGTACATTCAAATCCTTAGCACGAATCAAAAAATCAACATGATTTTCGATTGCATGGGCAAAAACATTGTAACTGGAAAATCCTCTGTCAGCAATGAAAATGGGGGATCCCCCATAGGCATACCGATCCATAAGATTGCAGATAGCCTGAAACTCATTTTTAAGACGCCCAGGCTGAACTTCTAAATCAAGATACCGCCTAGAACATACCTCATACAAAGAGATGGTATGAACCATATTAAAACCGGATAGAGATTTGCCATTAGGCTCGTGGAAGGTGTCGGGATTGTTAGGATTTCTGGCAATGTTAAATTCAGAACCATCACACGCAATAAGATAGTATTTTCCGCGAAATTTTTCTAAGGGGAATTTAAGGTTAAATTCCTTAAGAAGGTGACGGAATGCAGAAACGGAAAGTTTGGAACGTTGTTGATAAAAAGCAGAGCCGGTAGGAAGCGAGGAATCATACTCAAAAAATTTGAGAAGTTCATGATTCAGGCTTCCGCTTTCCATGGAAATGATCAGATGCATCATTTTCTTAAAATCAAGTTTGCGTTTGCGGATAAAATCTTTATCTGGATTTTTTACAAAAGAAGAAAGTAAGCGGGACATCTCATCAATAATGTCCCAAAGTGTAGTTTTGACAATTTCAGGAAATGTCATAGGTAAACCTCCTTGAATCAGAATGAAATATAGTTCTAATTCAAGGGCCGCTCTCGTTACCTTAGAATTATATCGGCAACGAGAGCGGCCGCACATTTTGATTGATGTGTCAACTATAATTTATAAATTTTTGTTAGAGGTTTACCTCTTAGTGAACCAATAAGCTTAACTAAGTGACATTG
>NZ_JAVYJB010000053.1:0-1515 GCF_032490495.1 Pilosibacter fragilis
GCAAAAAACGATGTTATCTTCCAGATGCAGGACCGGCTCGACAAGCTGGAACAGAACTATGAAACCCTCATAGAACAGGTCCGGCTTGCAAACCAGCAGCGTTTTGGTCGCCAGACAGAAAAACTGGATGATATCGCGGGGCAGCTCTCCTTTTTTAATGAGGCTGAAGCGAATTACGATGAAACCGCCCCTGAACCGGTCATGGAAGAGGTTATCGAATCCGCAAAAAAGAGGTCCCGTAAGTCTAAAAAGAAGGGACAGAGGGAAGAAGACCTGAAAGATTTCCCGCAGGAAGAGATTTCTCATGATATACCGGAGCAGGAATTAAACGAAGCTTTTGGTTCGGGGAACTGGAAAAGCATGCCGGATGAGATCTTCTGGCAACTCCGGTTCGAGCCGGCCAGATGGATTGCGGAGAAACATGTCATCAAAGTGTATGTCGGAACGGATGGGGCGCATCAGGATGAATTCCTCCGTGGAGATCATCCGGCAACTTTATTTAAAGGCAGCATTGCGACCCCTTCTCTTGAAGCCGCGATCATCAACTCTAAATATGTAAACAGTAACCCACTCGACCGGATCTCCAGGGATTTTGGAGCGAACGGATTGAATCTGTCCAAGCAGACGATGTCCAACTGGACTGTATGGACGGCAGAGCGCTACTTATCAGTCGTATACGAGATGATGAAGCAATGCCAGCTGAAAGCCCATGTAAACCAGTGCGACGAAACGACCGTGGATGTGATCCATGATGGAAGACCCGCAGGCAGCAAAAGCTATATGTGGGTGCATATCACCGGGGAACTTGGCAAGGTACCACCGGTCATCATATATGAATACCAGAAAACACGCCATAGTGACCATCCAAAGGCGTACTATAAGGATTTTTCCGGCATTCTTATGACGGATGGGCTGGAACAGTACCACAAGCTGGAGCGGGATCTGGAAGGGATAAAGAACGCAAACTGCATGGCACATGCAAGACGCCATTTCGCAAACGCGATCAAGGCAATCGGAAAAAGCAACCCGGAAGCAATCCAGTCATCTATTGCGTATAAAGCACTGGTAAGGATCGGTGCTGTCTATGATCTGGAAGGTGGGCTGAAGGATCTGAGTCCGGAAGAACGGTTAAAAGAGAGGCAGAGATCCATCAAGCCCCTGTTGGAAGAATTCTTTGCGTGGATCCATGAAATAAAGTCAGATCAGACAGTCCTTCCCAAGGGCGAAACTGCAAAAGGGATTAACTACTGCCTGAATCAGGAAAAATATCTGAAGGTATTCCTGAGTGATGGGGAAGTGCCGATCGATAATCTTGCCAGTGAACGCGCACTGAGAACCTTTACGATCGGCCGTAAGAACTGGATGACGCTGAACACAGTACGTGGTGCACAGGCAAGTGCAATGATCTACAGCATTACCGAAACAGCCCGGGCAAATGGTCTGAATGTTTACTACTACGTAAAGCATCTATTAACCGAACTGCTTGAGATCATCCGTATCGACGGAAGTGTCGAT
>NZ_JAVYJB010000054.1:0-1493 GCF_032490495.1 Pilosibacter fragilis
GCACAATAACATACAGGCGGCTTCGCCGCACATAGCAATAACCTAAAGCGGTTTCCGCCTATCCGGACAGGTGGTTTCCATTTTTCCGGACAGACGGCTTCGCCGCAACGGAATATTCACTTACCTTTACATCAATTTTCCCTGTCTCATAAGCAGATATAGTGCATTTCTTTGTAAACAAAGCCTCTGCCAATTCCTCCTGTGTCATTCCCATCTTTACTCTGCATTCTCTAATTCTCATTCCCATTGTCATTTCCATTCTTCTCTCCATTTCCGGAGTTCAAAACGGAAATAAACACAAGAAAAGGAGTCTACAAAACGTATAACAATAAGACCGGTAGCGACAATTATATGCCACCTGGCGTTATTTCCGTTTTGTAGGCTCCTGATAGTTCTATGCTAAATCCAACTCGTTACAAACTCTTGGTAATCAGTGCCGACCTTGATGGTTCTAGCCAAATCCGACGGTTCCTCTGATTCCTCATGTTATTCTGTTTTAATAATTCGCTGCTCGCTTCATCGGTTGCATCTGCTTACATCTCTTAGTCTTTTGGACACTTACTTTGACCTGTCCCACCTGACCATTTCCTCTGCGGTTCTCCAACACCATCACTCTCTCATTATCCACAAGCGCAACTATCTCTCGGTTGCATTTCCCACAGGTTATCTCGATATTACACTCTCCCTGACACTTCATCAAGATTCTGCCACACACCGGGCAACTCACAAATCTCTTATCTTTTCTATCTATCATCATCAAAATCCTCCTGTTGATTGTAACTACTCAACGGTAAAGGGAAAGGAAAACCATTGATGATTATAAAATGACGAATGAGTTCCGATGTGCCGAAGTCCGCACCATTCATCTTTTGTACTTCTCGCTGACCTATCACATTTCTTATCATCTATTTTCTTTGCTTCACCTCACATCACTTTTTTGTACTTATTAATAGTACCTTTTACTTTTTCAGCAACGATAAATTTGTCAGAATGCTTATCTACATATGAGGCTAAATATTTTGCTAATTGCATCTTAGTAGAACGAGAAAAACTTGCCCACTTATCCTGATGTAACGCTGAAACAATAAACGTCTTCCCAATCTCCATTTCTTCTAAACCTTTTAGCATTTCCTCTTGTAAATCAGCAATTGGAACTGTATTTGTTCTATCTCCTAAATAGAGCATCACACAATACTTCTGAAACGAAGATGCACTAAAACCCAATTCTTCTGCTCTCTTCTTTACACTCTCAAATTCATGTTCTTCGTAGTTTGAATAAATTCTTCCCATATTACTCCTCGCTTTCTATGGTAGGTGCTACCACTGTTTTTCTATACAGTAGCACCTACCACTACAAAAGTCAAGTATGATAAGCCCTGTGTGTTAGGATAGTTGTCAGTGAAAGATAATTACATTTGTGGTAGTATAGAGCTATCGCAGGAAGGGAGCTTTCATTATGAACTATAGTCCAGAGTTAAAGGATGCACTCCTCA
>NZ_JAVYJB010000055.1:0-1376 GCF_032490495.1 Pilosibacter fragilis
GCACGGACTTCGTGGGTACACTGATCCATAGTCTTTAGTCCTCCTTGAAAAAATCTATTGGTTTTCTCAAGTATGCACTAAAAATGGTTTTAGTGAAAGGCGAGTGGTTTGACCTTTACTTTTATGCATCTCAGTTGGAAGTTTTTCCGACCACGGAAGCAAATGTTCTAAGTGGTGGTTGTAACTTAGACAGTTTTTATGAATAATACGGGTTGAAATCCATCACCTGTCTGGCGTGTGAAAATCAATATTCTGTTTTAAAAGTTAGAATATCTGCAGTGAGATTTATGTCTGCGAAACGATGAACGTTTGATTAAAAAGTTTAGTTTAGAAGAAGTGCACGACGATATGCTAGAATGAGTTGACAGACAGGGGGATAAAAGCAGACATATGGAAAATTATATAACAATAAGAGAACAAATAAAAGCAAAGAACATTGAAGCCTTCAGATTTTTCACCAGAGCTATCGATGATTAAGGTATTGTCTGTTTAGATGGATAATTTACAACGTATTACTCATCGTTTCTTGTTGCCACAATCGTTAAAACCAGCGGTGGTATTGAACCCTCTTACCAAAAGAAACGCTTTTCTACCTTTAATAATTCAATTCTCGAATTCAAGCAATGGCTTTTTGACAATGACTGTCATGATGTCTGTATGGAATCCACACGCTATCATTACACGCTCTATATCATTTCAAAAAGTTGCCTGCCTTAGACAGTTTATTCAAGTGTGCCAATTTATTGTCTCCCTCTACTTTCTTTCGCACTAATCCTACTTTAGCGAAAAAAATCTATGTTAGGAATTTTAGTGCAGTAAGACTAATAATCATCAGGGTTATCGTGTTTTGTTCCAGATAAAGGTTGACAAACCTAAATATAGATGCATAATCATATGTAGAATACAATATGTGGAACATGATGGGGTGATACATATGCCTATAGAGGATGAATATAGAAAAATATATGGTGCTACAATATTATATTGTACAACGCCTGCAAAAGCGAATGAATATGCCACTAAGTTAGCGGAAAATCATCAGGGGAACGTTGTTAAAAATGAAAGATTTTCTGAGTTTATAGAGCATCTAAAAAGAAATTATAATATAGATGGATCTATTAATGAATGGAGTTTTGTGAATGTGCTGGAAATGGGATTCGGAATGCATCACGGAAAAATGCCTAAGTATATACAAAAAGAAATTTTGGATTTATTTAATGAGGGCATATTTAATTTACTTTTTTGTACATCGACTATCGCTGATTGTCAAGGTAGTTGTCAGTAAAAATTTATATTCTTGTTTCGACAGGTTACGCTGATTGTCAAGGTAGTTGTCAGTAAAAATTTATATTCTTGTTTCGACAGGTTATCAGATA
>NZ_JAVYJB010000056.1:0-1277 GCF_032490495.1 Pilosibacter fragilis
TGAAGTGCTATACTAACGTTGTAACAGTAGTGGCTAATAAGATATAATAAATCCAATAGAGAAAAGAGGTAATTATCATGCCACAAAGTTACACACCCGAATTTAAGAAAAAAATAGTACGTCTTCATGAAGAGGAAGGTCGTACCTACAAAAGCATCACCGCTGAGTATGGGGTATCGAAAGCCAGCATTTCTAAGTGGTGTAGCGAGTTTAGTAAAGAATGCCAGTCAAGCCCGGAAGCCAAAGAAGATTATGACAACATGAAGGAGATGCTCAGACTCAAAAGAGAAAACGAAGAACTTCGTAAGGAGAATCTTTTCTTAAAAAAAGCGGCGGCATTCTTTGCAAAGGAAATCGATTAGAGGCTTATCGATTCATCGAACAATATCATAATGAATTTGGCATTCGCTGGCTGCTTGGACGGCTGGGTATATGCCCAAATGCTTATTACAACTACCGGAAACACCGGAAGGCGGATTATTATACCCTTAAAGCCGAAGTCCAAGCACAGATTCAGGAAATATATCATTCGCACAATGGAGTTGACGGCTATCGGAGTATGAAAGTCTATCTGAAGCGTAAAGGTTATTCTTACAGTAATACCACCGTTCATAAATATATGAACACAGAGCTTGGTCTCCGTTCGGTTGTCCGTCCCAAAAAACCAGGATATGAGCATGGAAACCCGCATAAAGTATTCGATAATAAGCTGAAGCAAAATTTCACAGCAGATGAAATCAATCGAAAATGGTGCACGGATTTCACTTATCTGTTCCTTGCAAATCATGAAGTACGCTATAACTGCACTATTATAGATTTGCATGACCGGAGTGTGATTGCCAGCATAACAGATCGTAACATTACCAGTGATCTTGCGATCCGGACGCTCCGAAAAGCGCTGGAATCGCAGCCAACAATCAAAGATGGTCTTATCTTACATTCTGACCAGGGCTCACAGTATACGTCCAAAGCATTTACCGAATTCTGCAAATCGGTAAATGTGACACAGAGCATGAGCAAAGCAGGATATCCGTACGACAATGCACCGATGGAGCGTTATTTCAATACCTTGAAGAATGAATGCACAAATTTGTATGAGTTTACAACAGAGGAAACACTCTATCAAAAGGTAGAAGAATTTGCATACGTTGATTATAATCATGTTCGTCCACACAGTTATAATGGTTATCGAACCCCATATGAAGCAAGGACGGCAGCATAAATTGATAAGCACTATTTTTTAGCCACAAGTGTTACAAAAAAGCTTGACCACAACA
>NZ_JAVYJB010000057.1:0-1251 GCF_032490495.1 Pilosibacter fragilis
CACGACAAACGCATGAATGATTGTCTACCACCAATTCTGTTTTCAGCTATTTTTAAGCTTCTAAAAGTTCTTCCAGATACTGAATTGGACGCATGCTAACTACGAACCTTTTCTTTCTCATCGACAACTTATGCCTTGTCATTTGTGCCGGCTTCAAAATACTTAGGCTCCATTTTCTTATGATATTCAAATTTTGTGCTGCCATTTTATCTAACGTTGTGTTTGCATCTTCCCGGAATGTTACATCCAAATGCCAGTGCATACTTTCTATACTCCAATGTCCTCTGACTGCACGACTGATCTGCTCTATATCTGCCTTTAAACTACTGATAAAATAACGATACTCTATCCTTCTCTTTCCATCCTTCTCTATCGTTTTCTTTTCCATCACGATACTGGACAGCCCTTTCCAGTTCTTTTTCTGACTTAACCATTTAATATCTTCTGTTTGATAATACTCCCTTATTTCAACCTGACCATGTGCTTTTTCCTGTGTCTTTTTGTAATTACCGCTCGCACGGATTCTTTTTTGAAACTCTTCATCCGAAAAGTATTCCTGCACATCCTCATACAGGCTGTTTTGATTTCTCTTCAATGCAAGAACATAATCTGCCCGTTTTTTCTTTATTTTTTCCGCTATTGCAGTCTGCGTTCCCATTGCATCAATCGTTACGGTCTGGCCTTTTATCTGGATCTTATCCAACAATTCTGGAATCACTACGATTTCATTGCTTTTTTCTTCAACAGCTTTTTGTCCAAGACAAAAACCATCCTCTTTACTCCACGCGGATACAATGTGAGCTGCCTTTCCAGCTCCCCTTTTATTGGAACGCATGGTTTTTCCATCAATACAGATGATTTTTTTCAGCAGCTCTCCATCATCCTGATTTAATCGGTCCTGCCATTTTCCATAGAGTTGTTGTAAGATTTCTGGTGATATCATCCCCATAACACGTCTGATCGTATCATGGGATGGAATCCCGTTCTTTAACTCGATATACTTACGAAGATAGTCCTGATAATTTTCCGCAAACAATGCCATTTCTACCCAGTCATCCGCATTCGCTAACGTTGCGAACAACACAATAACAAGAATATCTTTTAATGTGTGACGAATTTTTCTTTGCTGGCGATCATCTTCTATGTATTCCAGCCAATCTAATAATTCCTGCATATACCAACGCCCCTTTTCTTTTAATTTTACCAGAAAAGGGGCATGTTCACAATTTATTTACTCATGCGTTTTTCGTG
>NZ_JAVYJB010000058.1:0-1196 GCF_032490495.1 Pilosibacter fragilis
AGAATTATATCGGCAACGAGAGCGGCCGCACATTTTGATTGATGTGTCAACTATAATTTATAAATTTTTGTTAGAGGTTTACCTCTTAGTGAACCAATAAGCTTAACTAAGTGACATTGCTGCTGAACAGTTGCAAAATAGCAACAAATCTGTTTCAATGATACAGCCATTTGCCAAAAAGCTTATCGAAAATGCTTTCGGAGATCTGGCTGTAAATGAATGCTGTCTGAAAAGATGGCAGATTGGAGAATCATTATGAAAAAAGAAGAGACTAAGATCGTTGATCTTTATGACCTTTCCCACACCCAGGCTGCGGATTTTCTCCGCCAGTTTACCTACCCTTGGGAGGCACTCGCCCATATCAAGGAGTTTATCCTTGAACTTGGAAAGACACTCTCAGAGGATGAGTACGAGAAGCGCGGGGAGACCGTATGGGTCCATAAGACCGCAAGGGTGATGCCGAGTGCATACTTTGGTGAGAATATCATTATCGGAAAGGACACAGAGATCCGACACTGCGCGTTCCTCCGGGGAAATGCTTTAGTCGGCGAGGGTGCCGTTGTTGGAAACTCCACGGAGTTAAAAAACGTGATCCTGTTCGATAAGGTCCAGGTTCCGCACTACAACTATGTGGGAGATTCCATCTTAGGCTACCGCGCTCACATGGGAGCCGGTTCCATCACCTCGAACGTAAAATCCGACAAGCTTCTCGTGAAGGTTCATGCTGAGGACGGCGATATCGAGACCGGGATCAAGAAATTTGGTGCGATGCTCGGTGACTGCGTGGAAATCGGATGCGGTTCTGTTCTGAATCCAGGAACTGTTATTGGAAGGAACTGCAATATCTACCCGCTATCCAGCGTCCGTGGATGTGTGGACGAGAATTCCATCTATAAGAAGCAGGGCGAGATCGCCAAAAAGGTGCAGGGGTAATTGATAACTGCGAAAAGAACGAGACTGTGAATGAAGGATCCATGCAATTATTAAAATAAAAGAACCACGATATTTATCTGTAAACTCATATGTTGAGTTTTTAACAAATATCGTGGTTTTATTTTTAGCATGGGAACCTATAATCGTAAAGGTCAAACCACTCGCCTTTCACTAAAACCATTTTTAGTGCATACTTGAGAAAACCAATAGATTTTTTCAAGGAGGACTAAAGACTATGGATCAGTGTACCCACGAAGTCCGTG
>NZ_JAVYJB010000060.1:0-1006 GCF_032490495.1 Pilosibacter fragilis
AAGCGGTGTCGGGCCGGACGAATCGCCCATGCCCCTCCAGAGCCTTGCGAGCGCACGGGAACAAGAGGCCGCGCGTCGCCGCGCGACATCCGCACTCCCTTGGGCATCGGCCCGCGCTGCTCCAGCTCCCCTCGCGAGTAGCGGCTAGTTGGTTCACCGCCCCCCCTGCGCGGTTTCGACCGCCATGGGGTTCTCCCCGCGAGGCTACCCCGCACGCTTTCGCGCGCGGTTGCGCCGGACGTGCACTTGGCCCGCCCTCTGGAGTGTCCGATCCCGTGATCCCCCTCCCGACCCGAAGGTCGAGAGACAGCTCTCCTGGGGTTCCTTGCCCCTGCGGCACGTTCCGACGCGAAGGATCCGGTTCACCCGGGGATTCCTGCCCCCGGCACCTTCCGCCCTCAGGGTTTGGCTACCCTCCCGGCGGCTTGCTCTCCTCCGCGCCTCGTGACGGCCCGTCGACCGCCACAGCGCCCATGGGGTTCGCCCTTCAGGGTCTTGCTCCCCCCCGCCAGCGGTACCTCTCTCGAGGTCTCGCCTCTCCTGTCGTTCTTCCAGTCCGCCCGAAGGCGGGTGGTCGCGACTCCAGAGGTTGGCTCTGGCGGAAGAGGGGCCCGACTCGCCGCCGCCCGAAGGCGGAGACGGCCGAACCTTACCCTCTTGGGATTGTGCCCCTCCAAGGCTTTCTCCTCCGACCACCTTCGGACCGGCTTCCCGGCCCTCTTCCCTCTTGTCCTGCTGCTGGGGATGCTCCCTACGGACCACGCCCAGCCCGGACTACAGGGGTTCTTCAGTGGCGGAAGCGGCCTGGTCTCTCATGAGACTGCCTGCCTTCCTGGGGTTTGGCACCTTGTCGACCGCGGGGCCTCTTAGGGCAACGCGCGCTCCGGGCTTATGGCTTCGCCTCGGCCTCCGTACGCTAGTATCGGGAGACCTCTTAGGAGCGCCGGACTGCCCGACCGCAGTTCAGCTCCGCGTCGTATCGGTGCGACGATTCGTCCTGACACCC
>NZ_JAVYJB010000061.1:0-917 GCF_032490495.1 Pilosibacter fragilis
GGCATATGTTCGAGTACTGTGGAATACTGCCCAGGACGCCCGTACAGGCGTTTGTGGGAAGCAATTCTCCTGAAATCCTTAAAAATTTCAATGGTGGTATCTGTCACTCGCACATCGACCTTATCTTTGATATACTGATAAGGCACCGAGTAGTACATTTTGTCTACGGCGATGTGATAGTTGAACTGTACTGTGGCGGTACGATGTTCAGCTAATTCAAAGCGGGTGGCAGGCAGGGGCATGAGCAATGGCTTCTCATCTTCGAGAAACAGCTTCTGTCGGCTGCCTTCTTTCTTTTGAAAAGAAGCCGCGTTGTACTTTTTGAGCTTTTTCCTGATTTCCTGGTTCAATTCTTCCAGAGAGAAAAACTGTTCATTACGAAGCGCAGCTGTGATCCATGTAGAGACATGGCCAACATTTCCTTCTACACTTGGCTTATCCTTCGGGGCACGTACCCGGGCCGGAATGATAGCAGTGTTGTAATGCTGTGCCAGTTCCTCATAGGACTTAATCAGGACAGACTCATATTTGTCACTCTGTTTACGGTTCGTTGCTGTAGGAGCATTGTCTGATACCAGAATCGGCGTAACGCCGCCAAAGAACTCGTACATATGGACATGAGCGGTAATCCATGACTTTTGTTGTTCATTGATGAACGCTTCGACAAAAGCATACTGGCTGTAGGTCATAACACCAACAAAGATCCATGCTTCGGTAATTTCACCGGTATCCGGATCAATAATCTTTGCCGGATCACCAGCCCAGTCAACCTCGATCTGCTGGCCTGCTTTCCGCGGGATGTGCATGGTAGCACGGCTTTTTTGCTCGTTCTGCTGAATGTAATAACAGAACTGGGAATACATCAAAGCATCATCACCATTCTGACTGCATTCTTCGAGGTATTCTGTCCAAAGGAG
>NZ_JAVYJB010000062.1:0-877 GCF_032490495.1 Pilosibacter fragilis
GATATTTATATGATTTTTTTGAACGAAGATTGTTTTAATCTTTTTTGTTTACCACATCCTTTTCACGCTAGATGCACACAAATCCATTAATTTGTAAAAAGCTTAACTAAGTGACATTGATTCAGTACCTTCACAGTTACGCGCAGACCTGCTGAGCAGTTACCTTTCTGCACTTTAACACTTAAAGTTAAAGACATTGAGTCCTGTCTCCTCATCTTTTACACGATCCACAACTCCGTCAATCACCGTAATCACCATCTCGCAGGTCGCTCCGATAATGCCATGACTTAAATGCCCGCCGTACACATTGCCCTTCGCGTCGGCTGCCGCCGCGTGGATGTGGCTGTAATACTTGCCGTCCATCGTGTTGATGGTTCCTGTGAAAGAAACGATTTCAAACATTCCCTCGAAATCATTTCCCATAAACTGACGCTTTTCCAGATCATAAATTCCTACGGTCATGGAAGAAAATGTACCTAATGCGCTGACGCTCGCAAGTTTCACATCCTCGAGCATCGCGATGCGTTTCATCTTCTCCAGAACATCCTCACCCTGATCGATCCTTGCTACGATCGTATTTCCAAATCTGCGGTATTCCATCGTTACCTCCTTCTATGCGCACCTGCACCGCCCTGCCTGCAGACCTTCGCCCTGCTGCAGGATTGTGTTTTCCAGTGTGCAAAACAACATTCATTTTTTATGGTCTGTCTTCTATTATAAGACAAATTTTGTATACACGCAACACCCACAGAGCTTACAACCACGACAAACGCATGAATGATTGTCTACCACCAATTCTGTTTTCAGCTATTTTTAAGCTTCTAAAAGTTCTTCCAGATACTGAATTGGACGCATGCTAACTACGAACCTTTTCTTT
>NZ_JAVYJB010000063.1:0-743 GCF_032490495.1 Pilosibacter fragilis
ATCTGAGAAAAGGGATCGATGGTCTGGCAACGATCATCGGCGATCGGTATGGACAGAATCCGTTCGAGAAAGGAACCCTGTTCCTGTTTTGTGGGAAACGTTCTGACCGGTGCAAGGGGCTTTTATGGATGGGAACGGGGTTTCTGCTTTTGTACAAAAGATTTGAGGACGGAAGATTATCCTGGCCAAGAAATATCCAGGAAGCGGCAGAACTTACAGAGGACCAGTACAGGTACCTCATGACAGGATTAAATCCCCTGGATCCCAGGATCAAAGACGTTGATCCGAAGCATATCTATTAAAACGTTTGTGAAAAACAGAGAAAATAAAACGCCAGTCTGACCGCCAAAAAGGGCGGTGTCTATTAATGGAATCCTCTCCGATGAGACGAACCGTTTGTCCTGTATGAAGATAAAAAAGAGAACTTTTGATTTTAAATGCCTCGCATTTCAAGTGACTGGAACAGGGCATCTGGAGACGTTCCGGGTAGGTAAAAATGACGGACCGGTATGGAAACCGGATTGGCATTTATCACCGATTTCTGCTATACTTTCCTTAGAAAGAAAGGCGGACATCATGTGTAAAAAATTCACTCCGGATGAACTGAATCAGATGGACCATACGGCAAAAAACGATGTTATCTTCCAGATGCAGGACCGGCTCGACAAGCTGGAACAGAACTATGAAACCCTCATAGAACAGGTCCGGCTTGCAAACCAGCAGCGTTTTGGTCGCCAGACAGA
>NZ_JAVYJB010000064.1:0-737 GCF_032490495.1 Pilosibacter fragilis
GTCGATGTGCGAGTGACAGATACCACCATTGAAATTTTTAAGGATTTCAGGAGAATTGCTTCCCACAAACGCCTGTACGGGCGTCCTGGGCAGTATTCCACAGTACTCGAACATATGCCGCCAGATCACCAGAAATATCTGGAGTGGAACGGTGACCGTTTCCGCAAATGGGCAGAAACAATTGGAATCAATACCTATAAAGTTGTAAACAGTATCCTTACCTCAGGCAGAGTGGAGCAGCAGTCTTACAGGGCCTGTATGGGCCTTTTGAAGCTTGCTGAGAGGAAGTCTTCACAGCAGCTTGAAAACGCCTGTGCAAAGGCTCTGCAGTACTCGAATTCACCCAGCTATAAAAGTATCAAGAACATCCTTACTGCGGATCGTGGAGCTAAATCTGAGGCACCTCAGAAGCAGACAAACGAGAGTTCCCAGTCCGGCATCACCCGTGGTGCCCGTTATTACGGAGGTAAGAGATCATGACAAATCAGAGTACAATTGACAAGCTTATTGAAATGCACATGACATCGATGGCCGATGCATTCCGTAACCAGATGCAGGATATCTCCATGAAGGAGATCCCTTTCGATGATCGGTTTGGGATGATCGTTGATATCGAATATACATCCCGTAAAAACAGCCGTTTGAAAAGACTGATTAAGAATGCAGAGTTCGAGCAGCCAGACGCAACGATTGCGGCAGTTGATTACGGTCATAACCGCAAAGTAAACCGCCACCTG
>NZ_JAVYJB010000065.1:0-734 GCF_032490495.1 Pilosibacter fragilis
ATACGGGCGCAGAACTTCTTGCGGTTATGGGTCTCAAAGTCCTTTTTGGTTGTGACTAAGATGTTGGCAGAAGGATAGAGGCGCAGAAACTCCGATGCCCACTGCTCAGTCAGGTGGTTGGGAACCACAAAGAGAGATTTCTGGCACAAGCCCAGGCGTTTGGCTTCCATCGCAGCGGCCACCATCTCAAAGGTTTTGCCCGCGCCTACTTCGTGTGCCAGCAGGGTATTTCCGCCATACAGCACATGGGCGATGGCACTTTTCTGGTGTTCCCGCAGGGTAATGGCCGGGTTCATGCCGCCAAAAGTGATATGGCTGCCATCATACTCGCGGGGACGGGTAGAGTTCATTTCCTCGTTGTACTGGCTCACCAAAGTCTGGCGGCGCTCCGGGTCTCTCCAGATCCAGTCCCTAAAGGCTTCCCGGATCGCCTGCTGTTTTTGAGCCGCCAGGGTGGTCTCCTTGGCATTCAGCACGCGGCGCTCTTTTCCGTCTGCGTCCTCTATGGTGTCATAGATACGGACATCCCGCAGGTTTAAGGAATCCTCCAGAATCTTGTAGGCGTTGGCGCGGCTGGTTCC
This sequence comes from Pilosibacter fragilis, assembly GCF_032490495.1. Lineage (NCBI taxonomy): Bacteria > Bacillati > Bacillota > Clostridia > Eubacteriales > Clostridiaceae > Pilosibacter > Pilosibacter fragilis. Next base: position 582 of record NZ_JAVYJB010000065.1, read on the forward strand.
GTAGGTGGTATAAGCTGCCACATCGTTGTAGGATACAGAAGATTTCCCCTTGATCTGCCATTCAGCAGTAAAGGAGGAATAGTTGACCTCAATGCTGCGCTGGAGATAAAACGGGGTGTTGAAGGTCTCGTACATAAACTGCTGGATGTACTC
>NZ_JAVYJB010000068.1:0-713 GCF_032490495.1 Pilosibacter fragilis
TCGGCGGAGAAGATTCTCACTTCTCTTTGCTGTTACGACCACCGGGATTCGCAATCCTGATCGGTCCACTGGACCTCACAGCCCAGCTTCTGTCCAATCAGGACGCCTTCCTACCAGCGCAGCTACAAGCTGCGTTCTGAGGTATCGGTGGCTGGCTTAGCCCCGTCAATTTTCGGGGCCGTCAGCCTCGGCGGGTGAGCTGTTACGCTATCTTTGAAGGATGGCTGCTTCTAAGCCTACCTCCCCGCTGTCTGAGGCTGACGACGCCCTTTGGTTTGACATTTAGCCAGCATTTGGGGACTTTAACCTCAGTCTGGGTTGTCCCCCTCTCGGTCGTGGAGCTTACCCCCACTAACCCGTTTCCCAAAGTCTTAGGTGCGGGTGGATTCGTAGTTTGAAAGGAAAGTGGACCCTTTCGGATCCTTGTTTTCCAATCAGTGCTCTACCCCACCAGCCGCCTCGCTCGGGACTGGGCTCAGGCCCACTTCGGAAGGAACTAGCTATCACCAGACTAGATTGGTCTTTAGCCCCTATCCCCAGGTCTGGGGAACGAATTGCACGTCAGAACCCTTTCGAGCCTCCACTAGGCTTTCGCCTAGCTTCGCCCTGCCCAGGGATAGATCGTCTGGTTTCTAGTATGTATAGTTATGACTTCAGGCCCTTTCAGACCTTGCACCTGGCTCCTTGCGGAGTTGCGTGCGTGTTGATTTCCC
>NZ_JAVYJB010000069.1:0-667 GCF_032490495.1 Pilosibacter fragilis
CCTGGTCTTAAAGTTTACTTGATTCTTTCGGTTACGTATCTTTCGATACGCCTCGGATGTCTTGTATCTTAAATATTTAAGATTACTTATTTCAATATGTGATTTTCAAGGTACGTTATTGGGATTAGATTTAATCCCGAGTGGAGATGGAGAGATTCGAACTCTTGACCCCCTGCTTGCAAGGCAGGTGCTCTCCCAACTGAGCTACACCCCCATGGATGCGGGCCTTCCCTCTTTCGAGGCGATCCCTTATTCATTTATGTTCTGTATTTATTTCAATCAGCCAGTCACTTCTTGCATTACCCTTCCGGGTAATGGGCTTAAGTGGACTCGAACCACCGACCTCACGCTTATCAGGCGTGCGCTCTAACCGGCTGAGCTATAAGCCCATTGAATCTGGCATCCACCTGCTCTCCCATGCCGTCTCCAGCATAGTACCATCGGCCGATCAGGTCTTAACCGTCGTGTTCGGGATGGGAACGGGTGTGTCCCCTGACCGCATCGACACCAGAATTCTTTAGTTAGGTCCTTGAGACCTGAACAGTATATAAAACCCTTACTTCTTCTTCCTTAGAAAGGAGGTGATCCAGCCGCACCTTCCGATACGGCTACCTTGTTACGACTTCACCCCAGTTATCAGACCTGCCTTCGACAGCTCCCTGCTTTC
>NZ_JAVYJB010000070.1:0-655 GCF_032490495.1 Pilosibacter fragilis
CAAATTTTTTAGAATATCAGTTCTTTGATTTTTCCAAGTTCGCAGGTTTCACCGAAAATACTGTTTAATGCAATGCAGAGGTTGTATGCCAATACTTTATTAACCAAACGGGTGCATAAGCCCTGAAAGCTTTTGGCAAGTACTCTTTCTGCATTTAACTGACCGCTTAACTGTGAAAAGACAGTTTCTACCCGTCTTCTCAATTTGAAGATCAGCTGACGCACCGATTTTGGCCAGTTTTCTTTACTGTTGGAACGCTTGAGTGCAAAAAGACAGATCGTTTGTTCCTGCATTTCCTGCATGAGTTTTTCGCCAACATATCCTTTATCTGCTAAAATTGTAATATTTGAACAATTATCCACCAGATCCCGTAATCCTTCACGGTCATCTGTGGATGCCGGCGTAATCTCAAATGCAGTAATGTAACCTTCTAATGTGACCAGGGCATGCACTTTATAGCCGAAGTAAGTTTCCTTTTTAGAAGGGCACTTTCCGTAATCAGCACCCTGGCTGCGAAATGTTTTGCAGTATCGTGCACGTCCAAATTTGCAGACTGCAAGCGGAAAACTATCAATAATGCAATAAGAACTGACCGGAACCGGAAAAACAGAGAGCATCTTTTGTCTTAATAATTCGGTTGTCTGCATCAGAGCAC
>NZ_JAVYJB010000071.1:0-654 GCF_032490495.1 Pilosibacter fragilis
AGCCTTTTCCAGAGTAGAGATTTCGGCGTTAAGCTCGGACTGTTCCTTTTCGTATTGAGCGTCCAGAGTGGCGTATCTGCTGTCGGACAGCTTTCCTAAAATGTTGTCCTCATAGATTTTGCAGAGCAGGACTTCCAGCTCGGACACTCTCTGCTTTGCGGTGGCAAGGCGTGTACGCTGTTTCCTGACCTCTGCTGTCTGCTGGCTGGACTGCGCTTCCTGCACCACACGGACAAACTCGGCTCGGTCATGCTTGGCATACTCGGCAATGGCTTTCAGCATTTCAGAGACAAGGGACAGTACCACATCTTCATTGATACGGTGCTGTGTCTTGCAGAGTGTCCCGCAAGGAACTTTGGTGTACTGTGAGCAGGTGTATTGAGAAATGCGCTTGCCGTTGTTGGTGCGGTGGACATACATCTTGCCGCCGCAATCGGCGCAATAGAGCAAGCCCGTGAGGGGAGCTGCTTCGCCCCAGCCGTCCGGGTAGCGTCTGACATTCCCACGGATTTTCTGCACAAGGTCAAAGGTCTGCTGGTCAATGATAGCTTCATGGGTATTCTCGAAAATCGTCCATTCGTCCTCCGGGACATAATGGCTTTTCTTGTCCTTGAAGTGCTTTCGGGTCTTGAAATTGATGGTGTGTCCCAGATA
>NZ_JAVYJB010000072.1:0-637 GCF_032490495.1 Pilosibacter fragilis
TCGGAGAGTGAAGGGGGAGCGAGGAACTGCAGTCCAGACCGGACGGAGCGGACCCGGAACGATGATCCCGGAACGAACCGCGAAAGCGGAGAGTGAAGGGGGAGCGAGGGGAGATCGGGCGAACGGAATGGATGACCAACGGATTGGCAGGCTTCACCGAGCGCATTGATCCTGAGGGAGGGACTCGCAAGGGGCTCACCCCAAGGGGGAGCGGTGGAGAAGTCAGGCAATCGTGGTTTTCGTGCAGACTGCTGGCAACGGGTTTTGTTCGATGAACCCATGGCCCTGATCGCGAAGGGGTTGTGGAGGAGAGCAGAACGGACCGGGTCAGTGGACGGCGGAAGCTGAACGGACTCTGTAGGTCGGGAGCGTTAATCCCGTCACGGGCGAGCCGGCAACGGCGAGTTCGGTGCGGGGGAGCGAAAGGCCGTAGATGAAGTTCTGGGCACGCGTCGTACTGAGCGACTGGCGTGTGTGGCGCAAGCGTTGACCTGCTGGCTTGGGAAATCCTGCCGGCGGCGAGCAAGTGTCACGAATCGCACCCAGCACGAGGCGTCAAGTCGAGGCCTCCCACTCCGAGAGGAGAGGGACTTGCTAGCGGGCCGGCGGCAGGCAGATTCCAAGGGTCACTTGGAAC
>NZ_JAVYJB010000073.1:0-623 GCF_032490495.1 Pilosibacter fragilis
TGGTTCCAAGTGACCCTTGGAGTCTGCCTGCCGTCCGGCCCTGCTAGCAATGCCCCTTCTCTCGAAGGGGAGGCCTCGACATGACGCCTCGTTCTTCGTGCGATTCACGACCTTTGCTCGCCGCCGGCAGGATTTCCCACGCCAGCAGGTCAACGCTCAAGCCGCACACGCCAGTCGAAAGTACGACGCGCGTCCAAGACGTTTCCTGCGACCTTTCGCTCCCCTGCACCGAGATGGCCGTTACCGGCACCCCGTGGCAGGATCAAAGCTCCTGGCCTGCACGATTCATCAGATTCCCGCCGTCCGCCGACCCGGTCCACTTCAGTCTCCCTCGCCGCCCTTTCGCGTTCGGGCTGACGTTATCAATGACTGAAACCCGTTGCCGGCAGTCTGCACGAAAACCCCGGTGGCCTGATTCCCTCGCCGCTCCCCCTCGGGGTGAGTCCCTTACGGGATACTCCCTCAGGATCAACGCGCTCGATTGAACCTGCCAATCCGTTGGTCATCCATTCCGTCCGCCCGATTTCCCCTCGCTCCCCCTGAGGTCTCCGCTCGTCACGTTGGCCTCCGGGATCATCGTTCCGGGTCCGCTCCGTCCGGTCTGGACTGCAGTTCCTCAAACC
>NZ_JAVYJB010000074.1:0-620 GCF_032490495.1 Pilosibacter fragilis
TTGAGGAACTGCAGTCCAGACCGGACGGAGCGGACCCGGAACGATGATCCGGAGGAACGAAGCGGTAAGCTGAGGCCTTCGGGGAGCGAGGGGAGATCGGGCGGAAGGAATGGATGACCATCAGGTTGGTGAGCCCTTTTGAGCACATTGATCCTGAGGGAGGGACCCGAAAGGGACTCTTCCCAAGGGGGAGTGGCGAGAGGATTTAGCAGCCGGGGTTTTCGTGCAGTCGACCAGCAACGGGTTCCATTCGATGAGCCTGCAGTGCCTGATCGCGAAGGTGCGGCAGAGGAGAGTGGAGCGGACCGGGCAGGCGGACGGCGAGAGCCGGATGAGTTCGGTAGATCGGGAGCACCGATCCTGCTGCGGGGTGCTGGCAACAGTGGCTTCGCTGCAGGGGAGCGAAAGGTCGCCGACTAGTCCTGGACACGCGCAATTGGCTTTGACTTGCGTGTGTGGCTGGAGCGTTGATCGGTTGGCGTGGGAAATCCTGCCGGCCGGGAGCAAAAGCCATGAATCGTACGAGCAAGAGCGCGCCAAGCTGAGGGCCTACCCCGTTTTCAAGATGGGGCAATGCTAGCGGGCCGGACGGCAGGCAGATTCCGAGGGTCACTTGGAAC
>NZ_JAVYJB010000075.1:0-611 GCF_032490495.1 Pilosibacter fragilis
GGTTTGAGGAACTGCAGTCCAGACCGGACGGAGCGGACCCGGAACGATGATCCCGGAACAAACCGTGAAAGCGGGGAGTGAAGGGGGAGCGAGGGGAGATCGGGCGGCCGGAATGGATGACCAACGGATTGGCAGGCTTCACTGAGCGCGTTGATCCTCAGGGAGGGACTCGCAAGGGACTCACCCCAAGGGGGAGCGGCGGGGAAGTCAGGCCACCGGGGTTTCCGTGCAGACTGCTGGCAACGGGTTTTGTTCGATGAAACCATGGCCCTGATCGCGAAGGGGCTGTGGAGGAGAGCAGAACGGACCGGGCCGGTGGACGGCGGAAGCTGAACGGATTCTGTAGGTCGGGAGCGTCGATCCCGCCACGGGCACGCCGGCAACGGTGAGTTCGGTGCGGGGGAGCGAAAGGCCGCAGATGACGTTCTGGGCACGCGTCGTACTGAGCGACTGGCGTGTGTGGCGCAAGCGTTGACCTGCTGGTGTGAGAAATCCCACCGGCGGCGAGCGAGTGTCACGAATCGCACCCAGCACGAGGCGTCAAGTCGAGGCCTCCCACTCCGAGAGGAGAGGGACTTGCTAGCGGGCCGGCGGCAGGCAGATTCCAAGGG
>NZ_JAVYJB010000076.1:0-596 GCF_032490495.1 Pilosibacter fragilis
TGTGAGTACATCACAGAATACCGTAACATCTTCATTACCGGCGCAACAGGCAGTGGAAAAACATATCTGGCCTGTGCGTTTGGAATGGAGGCATGTAAGCGTTATTACAGCGTTAAGTACGTCCGTGTGCCAGATCTGCTCCTGGACTTACAAGAGGCCAGAGATGAAGGCCGCTTTAAAGATGCATTGAAAAAATACACCAATCCCACGCTTCTAATCCTGGATGAGTGGCTGCTCATGAGAGTTACTGAAAAAGACTCAGCCAATCTGCTTGAGCTTATTCATAAGCGTCGCAAGCACTCATCCACGATCTTCTGTTCCCAGTATCTTGAGGAAGACTGGTACCAAAAGCTTGGTGGTAAGGACAACCCTCTCACAGATGCCATCATGGATCGAATCTCATTCGATTCATACAAGATTCCGATTATGAGTCTTGACCCAGAAAAGGATATTTCCATGAGGGAGGTTTATGGACTGGATCCATCTCAGGCACAATAACATACAGGCGGCTTCGCCGCACATAGCAATAACCTAAAGCGGTTTCCGCCTATCCGGACAGGTGGTTTCCATTTTTCCGGACAGACGGCTTCGCCGCA
>NZ_JAVYJB010000077.1:0-593 GCF_032490495.1 Pilosibacter fragilis
CCGGTGCCGATGCGCTTATGGGACACACCCGTTCCCATCCCGAACACGACGGTTAAGACGTAAGCGGCCGATGGTACTATGCTGGAGACGGCATGGGAGAGCAGGTGGGTGCCGGATTCTATTTGAAAAATACTCGAAAGAGTTTTCAAATAAAACAGACATGTTCTAGCGGGTGGAGATAAAGGCGAAGTTCGCGATGATGAATGTGTTAACCCGTTCCAGCAGGGTAATGCTGTTAATAACTGGTTTTTACCAGTGATTAGTAAGCTCAAGTATATTGAACTCGCTAATGACTGATAAACTTCAGTCATAACGTACCTTGAAAATCACATATTGAAATATTGAATCTTAAATATTTAAGATACAAGACATCCGAGGCGTATCGAAAGATACGTAACCGAAAGAATCAAGTAAACACGAGACCAGGGGTGCAACGCTATGCATCTTCGTATGAAAACCGTTCCCGCGGTGGAAATACTACTGGTTAAGCTAGAAAGAGCGCAGGGTGGATGCCTTGGCACTAAGAGCCGATGAAAGACGTGATAAGCTGCGAAAAGCTTCGGGGAGGAGCAAATATCCTTTGATCCGGAGAT
>NZ_JAVYJB010000078.1:0-592 GCF_032490495.1 Pilosibacter fragilis
GGTTCCAAGTGACCCACTTTCCAGCTTGCTCTCCAGCCGGCATGCCCGGCCCGAGCGTAGCACACAGTCAAACCGACCGCCTTCTCCGTTGCTCCACGTGACCGGTTTTGGCCGACCACGCTTCGATGCTCCGAAGAGCGCCTGCAAGTCTGACTGCTAGAAGCCGACGTTTGAGAACGGCCTTTCACTCGCCCACAGCGATTGCTCCTTTTACGGAGCCGCCGCGGCAGGGTCGTCGATCCCGACCTATTCTTTCAACGTCCCACCGGACCGTTGATGAACCCGTTCGGCCTTTGGACTCCCTTCCCCGCCACCGATTGCCGCCGGTCACGGTGAAGATCAGTGTCCTCGGCCCGTTGTCCACCTCGGATCCAGCTGTCCCAACCTCTCCTCGCGCTTCCACTCCCCTTTCGGGTTTTCAGGCCCGTTCGGATCGCAGTGCTCGGCGCGATTCCTGATCAGGAAACTTACCCCTCCGGACTGCCCGATTGCCCTTCGCTCCCCTCCGGCGTTGTTTCTTAGTCAATCCCGCCGAAGGCTCACCGTTCCAGGCTCGCTACAACCCGTGAGGCCCGCTGTTCCGTGAACCTCT
>NZ_JAVYJB010000079.1:0-591 GCF_032490495.1 Pilosibacter fragilis
TGGAGACGGCATGGGAGAGCAGGTGGATGCCAGATTCAATGGGCTTATAGCTCAGCCGGTTAGAGCGCACGCCTGATAAGCGTGAGGTCGGTGGTTCGAGTCCACTTAAGCCCATTACCTGAAAAGGTAATGCAACAAGTGACTGGCTGATTGAAATAAATACAGAACATAAATGAATAAGGGATCGCCTCTGAAAAGAGGGAAGGCCCGCATCCATGGGGGTGTAGCTCAGTTGGGAGAGCACCTGCCTTGCAAGCAGGGGGTCAAGAGTTCGAATCTCTCCATCTCCACTCGGGATTAAATCTAATCCCTAACGTACCTTGAAAATCACATATTGAATAATTGAATCTTAAATATTTAAGATACAAGACATCCGAGGCGTATCGAAAGATACGTAACCGAAAGAATCAAGTAAACTTTAAGACCAGGGGTGCAACGCTATGCACCTTCGTATGAAAACCGTTCCCGCGGCGGAAATACTACTGGTTAAGCTAGAAAGAGCGCAGGGTGGATGCCTTGGCACTAAGAGCCGATGAAAGACGTGATAAGCTGCGAAAAGCTTCGGGGAGGAGCAAATATCCTTTGATCCGG
>NZ_JAVYJB010000080.1:0-588 GCF_032490495.1 Pilosibacter fragilis
AAACTGGAATTTTCAAATTAGTCTTTGCAAATAACCTTTGAATCTTCACCATCAATTACAATTCCCTGACGGTTGTTAATTGGGCATAGATTCAAATCCGAAAACTCAGTCATTATTTTCTCGGTAACTTTCTTAAATGGTGCTGTAAGATAATGCGGAAGAACATAGAAATCAATCAAATCAATCCCTGCATCATCTTCTTGTGAGTAGTCCTCCGGCTTTTCATCCATTTGCTCGATATATTGGATGCTTGGAGCGCATATAATTGCGCCTGCCGACTCGCCGATCATCAATTTTCCATTTGCCAATTCCTTTTTCAGCAGTCCATCAGTTCCCGTTTTACGGAGCTGGTCCATAAGAAAGAAAGAATTTCCGCCGGTAAAATATATCACATCTGCTTCTTCAAAAACAGACTGTATCGTTGAATAAGCCTCCGTTGAAATATCAATTTCAGTTACGATCGCTCCCAACTTTTTGAATAATTTTCGAGCCGAGCCGACATAACCGGTGTAGCCTTCACGCAGTGAAGCTGTTGGAATAAATGCGACTTTCTTATTTTCAATTTCTTCCTTTATCAGACTTCCTACA
>NZ_JAVYJB010000081.1:0-588 GCF_032490495.1 Pilosibacter fragilis
GGTTCCAAGTGACCCACTTTCCAGCGTGCTCTCCGACCCGCGCGCACTCGGTCCGAGCATGGCATTCGATCCGGCTGTGTGTTTCACCCTTCGCTCCACGTGACGGGTTTTTTGCCCGCCTCGCTTCATAGCTCCGGGCGGCACCTGCCCACCGCACCGATAGAAGCCAACGCTTAACGACGACCTTTCGCTCTCCCGCAGCGGCTGTTCCTTTTGGGAACCCCCCCGGCGGAGTCAACGCTCCCGGCCTGTCGCTTCGGCGTTCCACCGGATCACCAGGCAACTCGTTCGGCCTTTGGGCTCCTCCCCCCAACTCCCGGTCGACTCCGGTGTGGTCGGATTCATTGCCCGCGGCCCGTTGCCGCCTGCTTGATCCGGCTGCCACGAACTATCCTCGGGCCTCCACTCCCCTCCGGGGTTCTACCCCCTCGGGATCGTTGTGCTCAACCCGATTCGCGTCCGCGGAGCTTACTTCTCCGGAAAGCCCGATCATCCTTCGCTCCCCGCCCGCGCCGCTTTTGATCACCGCGCCAACGGATCATCGTTCCAGACTCGCTACCTTCCGCGAAGCCCGCTGTTCCGTGAACC
>NZ_JAVYJB010000082.1:0-587 GCF_032490495.1 Pilosibacter fragilis
GTTCCAAGTGACCCACTTTCCAGCTTGCTCCCCGGCCTGTGCGCACTCGGCCTGAGCGTGGGGACCGGCGTCACCGGACGCTTAGCCTTTCGCTCCACGTGACGGGCCTTCGCTCATCACGCTTCAACGCTCCAGGCGGCATCTGCTGGCTTTGCCGCTCAAGGCCAACGCTTTACGGCGACCTTTCGCTCCCCTGCGGCGACTGCTCCTGTTAAGAGCCCCCACAGCAGGATCAACGTTCCCGATCTGCCGCGTCAGCATTAGGCCAAATCGCCGAGCGACCCGTTCAGCTTTTGAACTCCCCTGCCTACCTTGCGGTCGACTCCGCTGTAGTCAGGATCAGCGTCCGCAGCCCGTTGCCGCTCCTGCAACTCGGCCCTTCCGAGCCTTCCCCAAGCCTCCACTCCCCTCCGGGGTTTCACCCCCTCGGGATCGTTGTGCTCGGCCCGGTTCAAACCCGGAAAGCCTGCCTCTCCGAAAGACCCGATCGCCCCTCGCTCCCCGCCTGCGTTGCTTTTTATCACACTCGCAAGCGGCTCATCGTTCCGGACTCGCTACCTTCCGTGAGACCCGCTGTTCCGTGAACC
>NZ_JAVYJB010000084.1:0-585 GCF_032490495.1 Pilosibacter fragilis
GGTTCCAAGTGACCCTCGGTTGCAGCTCGCTCCCCAACCTGCATGCCAGGTTTGAGCCCGTCACATCCAGCCCGCCGGACGTCTCTCCGCTTTGCTCCCCGCCTACGGAATTTCTCCGTTGGCGCTTCATTGCTCAGCGGCACGCCTGCTAGCCTGCCGGTGCGAAGCCAGAACCTCGAAGCGGACTTTCACTCGCCCCCAACGACTAGCCTGTTGCCAGACTGCCGTGGAGGGGTCAGAGTTCCTGCCCTACCTCTTCAGCTCTGCGGCACAATCTCCGTCGGCCCGGTCCGCTTTGATCTCCATCCCCGGCCTGTCTCGAGAACCGCCTGGGGACTTCTACAATCAAAACCCGTTGCTTTCAGATCCTGCGCCACTCCTGCCTGCCTCGCTGAATCGTCGCTCCCCTTCAGGGTTTCCACCCTTCCGGATCAAAGCACCCGATCCCGCTGGCCGACCGGAAACTTACTGCCAGGTACGCCCGATCTTCCTTCGCTCCCCACTGGTGGCCGTATTAGGTATCAACACCAGCGGATCATCGTTCCGGCTCCGCTACGTCCCTTTCAGCTCGCTGTTCCGTGAACC
>NZ_JAVYJB010000085.1:0-578 GCF_032490495.1 Pilosibacter fragilis
GTGGTTCCAAGTGACCTTCGTCGCAGTTTGCTCTCCGGCCGGCTAGCACGACCCGAGCGTGGCAGTCAGAGGGGCTGGACGGTTTCTCCCTTGCTCCCCGCAGCCGCTTTCGCGACCACGGTTCAAAGCTCCGAAGTCCGTCGGCCTCACCCACCTGATAGAAGTCGGCGCCTCGAAGCGGCCTTTCGCTCGCCCACATCGATTTCCCCTCTCGGGGTCACCGGGGTGGGGTCAACGTTCCCGGCCTGCTTCTTCGACTGCCTCGCCAGATGCACCCTCAGACCCGTTCGATCCTGACCTCGCCGCCTCACTCCGGTTACCCGGGAGCGGGGCGGGTCCGCGATCAGAACCCGTTGCCCGAAGGCCAACCCGACTATCCTAGCTCTTCCACCGGCATCCACTCCCCTCCGGGGCTTTCACCCCTCGGGATCGAAGTACTCTACCGGTATCCGAGCCTGGAAACTTACCGTGACGGACCGCCCGATCTCTCCTCGCTCCCCGCCGGCATTGCTTGTTAACGCCGCCAACGGATCATCGTTCCGAGTCCGCTACGTCCCGTCCGGCTCACTGTTCCGTAA
>NZ_JAVYJB010000086.1:0-575 GCF_032490495.1 Pilosibacter fragilis
ACCGCTTACACGGTCAAGGGCTGTTTTCTTTGCATCTGCCTCACTGACCGTAACGTTCCTGCTGTCTGCTCCCATCGTTTTTTCTTCATATGCGGAGCTGATGATCTCTCCGGTGTCTGCCGCAATCTCATAGTCATACTTGGCACCGCCTGCATACCATTCAATGTCATATACCTGACGTCCGTCTTCATAATTAAGCTTTGACTTGGTGATCGTTGCGTCCGCTGCCTTCACTCCGGCATGCTCCAGTGCGATCTTCTGTGCTGCTGCTTCATCCACGGTTCCGGTACCTGTTGCATTCTGTGCCGGTGCAGCGGCTGAGGTCTGTGCCTGGGCTGAGGCTGAACCTGAGGTCTGTGCCGGAGCCGAGGCAGCGGGGTCTGCCGTCTCCGTCTGCGTCCCGGAAGTCTGTGCATTCTGTTCCTGGCTGCTCATTTCCATGACAGCTCCTGTCTGTGCATTGATCGTGTAGGAGTAGGCATACTCTCCGGAAGTAAATTCCACCTTATAGCAGGCCACTCCCGCCACCTCACTTAAGGTCGTGGCTGAAATGTCTGCATCTGCCGCTTCAATAT
>NZ_JAVYJB010000087.1:0-574 GCF_032490495.1 Pilosibacter fragilis
CGGTTCCAAGTGACCCCGGTGACAGTGTGTTCTCCGACCGGCATGCACGGTCAGAACGTCGCATCCAGAACTGCCGGACGCTCTCTCCTTTGCTCCCTCCAGCCGCTATTGGGCAACTGAAGATCGCCGCTCCAGAGCGCGCCTGCCAGCCGTCCTGGTAGAAACCGGTGTCTCGAACCCGCCTTTCGCTCGCCCGCGATGACGACCCGTTTCCAGGCCGCCTCGACGGGGTCAACGCTCCCGGCCGAGTCCTTCGACCTCGCCGCCGAATCCTCCTCGAGCCCGTTCGGCCTTTAGCTCCCTGCCTCGCGCCGTTTTTGCAGCGCGGGGAAGATCACCGCCAAAAACCCGTTGCCCGATTCCTTCCCGGCAACCCAACCGCTTCCCGAAATCTCCGCTCCCCTTAGGGGTTTCATCCCCACCGGATTAACGCTTCGACTCCGTTCCGCGATCGGCGGTCTGCCTGAGCGGTCCGCCCGATTTCCCTTCGCTCCCCGCCGGCGTCGTGGTTTATTACGGCCGCCTTCGGATCACCGTTCCAGGTCCGCTACGTCCCACCCGGCTCACCGTTCCG
>NZ_JAVYJB010000088.1:0-574 GCF_032490495.1 Pilosibacter fragilis
GGTTCCAAGTGACCTTCGTTGCAGCTTGCTCTCCGGCCGGCTAGCGCGACCCGAGCGTGGCAGTCAGGAGGGCTGGACGGTTTCTCCCTTGCTCCCCGCAGCCGCTTTCGCGACCACGGTTCAAAGCTCCGAAGTCCGTCGGCCTGGCCAACCTGATAGAAACCGGCGTCTCGAAACGGCCTTTCGCTCGCCCACATCGATTTCCCCTCTCGGGGTCACCGGGGTGGGGTCAACGTTCCCGGCCTGCTTCTTCGACCGCCTCACCAGACTGACCCTCAGACCCGTTCGATCCTGACCTCGCCGCCTCACTCCGGTTACCCGGGAGCGGGGCGGGTCCGCGATCAGAACCCGTTGCCCGAAGGCTCATCCGGCTATCCCGACCCTTCCACCGGCATCCACTCCCCTCCGGGGCTTTCACCCCTCGGGATCGAAGCACTCTACCGGTATCCAGGCCTGGAAGCTTACCGTGACGGACCGCCCGATCTCTCCTCGCTCCCCGCCGGCATTGCTTGTTAACGCCGCCAACGGATCATCGTTCCGAGTCCGCTACGTCCCGTCCGGCTCACTGTTCCGT
>NZ_JAVYJB010000089.1:0-572 GCF_032490495.1 Pilosibacter fragilis
CGGTAATTCCAGCTCCAATAGCGTATATTTAAGTTGTTGCAGTTAAAAAGCTCGTAGTTGGATTTCGGGTGGGTTTCAGCGGTCCGCCTATGGTGAGCACTGCTGTGGCCTTCCTTACTGTCGGGGACCTGCTTCTGGGCTTCATTGTCCGGGACAGGGATTCGGCATGGTTACTTTGAGTAAATTAGAGTGTTCAAAGCAGGCTTACGCCGTGAATACTTTAGCATGGAATAACATGATAGGACTCTGCCCTATTCTGTTGGCCTGTAGGAGTGGAGTAATGATTAAGAGGAACAGTCGGGGGCATTCGTATTTCATTGTCAGAGGTGAAATTCTTGGATTTATGAAAGACGAACTACTGCGAAAGCATTTGCCAAGGATGTTTTCATTAATCAAGAACGAAAGTTGGGGGCTCGAAGACGATTAGATACCGTCGTAGTCTCAACCATAAACGATGCCGACTAGGGATTGGCGGACGTTTTTGCATGACTCCGTCAGCACCTTGAGAGAAATCAAAGTTTTTGGGTTCCGGGGGGAGTATGGTCGCAAGGCTGAAACTTAAAGGAATTGAC
>NZ_JAVYJB010000090.1:0-564 GCF_032490495.1 Pilosibacter fragilis
ACACGCAGGAACTATTGAAAAAACTGCTGGAACGGGAGAAGCCGGAAACCCCTTAGTTTACTAAGGGCGCAATTATACACCACCCAGAGGTTGGTGCATTGCGTTCTCCGAAGGCTCCTCGCCGGAGGGCTGTGATTTTCCGCAGTCATGGTCTGCTCCAAATCAAACAGGGGACGCTACGCCGTCTCCGCTCCGCTTCGGTCGGTGCAGGGCAAACGTCCACTGGACGTTTTGCACCCCTGCGCTGGCTGCCGTCAGCTACCCTTTTGTGGACTTGCCATCTGGGGACACCTTGCATTGCAAGCTGTTCCCAGCCGACAAGTTTCATAAAACATGCTATCTTTTCGATAGGCGATGAAGTATAATGAAGATGGTAACAAATCGAAATTTATAAGGGAGAATATTGATGAAATTATTTTTATGTTCGCACTTTTCAAGTGTAGGATGCATATTCCGCAAGAACTGCGCATCCGTTCCAGAGGAACGGAGCGCCATTCCGCTTCAAACTGAGCAAAACTCAGCAGGTTGATTAATTACTATTGGTTATTCTGCGATCCCTGCCAG
>NZ_JAVYJB010000091.1:0-547 GCF_032490495.1 Pilosibacter fragilis
CTTTCATCGGCTCTTAGTGCCAAGGCATCCACCCTGCGCTCTTTCTAGCTTAACCAGTAGTATTTCCACCGCGGGAACGGCTTCCATACGAAGGTGCATAGCGTTGCACCCCTGGTCTTTGTGTTTACTTGATTCTTTCGGTTACGTATCTTTCGATACGCCTCGGATGTCTTGTATCTTAAATATTTAAGATTCAATATTTCAATATGTGATTTTCAAGGTACGTTATCGGGATTCTATTTTTAAAATCCCAAATGGAGATGGAGAGATTCGAACTCTTGACCCCCTGCTTGCAAGGCAGGTGCTCTCCCAACTGAGCTACACCCCCATATAAATCTGGCATCCACCTGCTCTCCCATGTCGTCTCCAACATAGTACCATCGGCCGATCAGGTCTTAACCGTCGTGTTCGGGATGGGAACGGGTGTATCCCCTGACCGCATCGACACCAGAATTCTTTAGTTAGGTCCTTGAGACCTGAACAGTATATAAAACCCTTACTTCTTCTTCCTTAGAAAGGAGGTGATCCAGCCGCACCTTCCGATACG
>NZ_JAVYJB010000092.1:0-543 GCF_032490495.1 Pilosibacter fragilis
CCATATGAGAAAAACTACGCCATCTTAAAGACTTCCGAAAACTATCGGCTGCTGAATTCCAACATGGCCCAGCAGATCCTTAAGGAAGTGGATGGATCTTTTAAGTCTTTCTTCGGTCTGTTGAAACTGGCAAAGCAGGGGAAGTATCCGTTTTCATCCTGCAGGCTGCCCAAATACCTTCCAAAAGACGGCTACGCAACCCTGATCGTCGGGTTTGTAAGACTGAATGGGAACCGGTTTGTCCTTCCGTACTCAGCAGCGTATAAGAAGCATCATAAACCGGTCACCATTACCATCCCGCCGGTCCTGGCAGATAAAACCATTAAGGAGATCCGTATCATCCCAAAAGCAGACGCCAGGTTCTTTGAGATCCAGTACACCTATCAGGTGGAAGCGGCTCAGAGAAATCTGAATCCAACCCATGCACTGGCGATCGACTTCGGGATCGACAATCTCATGACGGCCGTTTCCAACAGAGGGGAAAGCTTCCTCATCGATGGGAAACGCTTAAAATCCATCAACCAGTGGTTCAACAAGCGGAAC
>NZ_JAVYJB010000093.1:0-537 GCF_032490495.1 Pilosibacter fragilis
CCCCGCTAGATGAAACCCGCCGGCTGGACGGCCGACCCGCCGAAAGGCAAGTGGAGGGAGACAGAAAGCGGACCGAATGCTCCCGTGGTACGGAGCATGTCACCCAGGCCGGGCTCTGCAACTGCCGGTCGTACCGTCAAAGGGTGACTCGATAGGGATACGCGATCCCTTGAGATAGACGCCAGGAGGCTCAGGCCTCAACAGGCTGGAAGACCGGACGCAGCTCAGGCTGGGGAAGGTCGGGTTCGATGGCGGCTTCGGCCGCGGACGGACCGGGGCGTGGAAGGCGAGAGCCGGAAGCGACCCACCAGGAGGAAGGAGCGAAGGCTCCGGACACCGGCAGCGGAACGGGCGCAGGCCCGGGAAGCTGGAAGGCCGAAAGACGTCGATAAAGAAGGCGGACGTAGAGGGTCCGCGACCGGGGTCCAGGCGCAGAGTCCTGAGGAACCGGACGCAGTTGGGAAGGCCTTGGAGGATCTGCAGTCCTTCGTAAGCGGAGTTCCAATACCCCTACACGGAGAGGAGAAAGGTGCAACA
>NZ_JAVYJB010000095.1:0-526 GCF_032490495.1 Pilosibacter fragilis
CCCCTTGCACCGGTCAGAACGTTTCCCACAAAACAGGAACAGGGTTCCTTTCTCGAACGGATTCTGTCCATACCGATCGCCGATGATCGTTGCCAGACCATCGATCCCTTTTCTCAGATCAACAGTACCGCACGCAAGGACTACACGACGGATCCCGGCTGCGTCTTCAAGCATGGGACACCTCCCGTAAGATATGGCTCAGAAGAGTATCTGAAATGTCATTGGAGATTTCGATCTGAAGTAACGCGGTCCGGATAACAGCGGCTGGTTCATGGGAGATTGGATGCGTGTGTGTTTCCGAAACGGCAGTACACGGAATTTCAACAAAATCCAGCTCCGATTTTCCGGTTACAGCAGGAACTGAGACGTTCTCCTTCATTTCCGCATAAGCCTGTTGTCGGAAGCGCCGTTGCCAGTGGTAGTAGCTTTGCTCCCGGATGCCGTTTTCGTCCATCCATCGTTTCGCTGATTGTCCAGCTGGTCTCTGCCCACAAGCCTGGATGATCTTTCGCCAGTACTCTGCACG
>NZ_JAVYJB010000096.1:0-522 GCF_032490495.1 Pilosibacter fragilis
CAATGCGTGAAGCAGTGGATTATCCAGCGTTTTCGCCGCCTTGCTTGCAGGAGCTTTGGCCTGTGGTGTAGAAATGTCGCAGAACACCAGCTGGGTCAGCTTGTCAGCTTTGCCGTCCCGCCAGATCTGCATGATGTTGTCCACACACTGATTGACCTTTGTGCCAGGTTCGTCCGGCAGCATCTGGTTGACGATCCTCTGGTCAAGCCCCAACTTACGGCCATCCGAGGTAATCTTGAGCATGTTATCCTGGGACGGGTCAACAGTTCCGCTGTGTACCAGCGATGCACGCTCCGAAAGAGCTTTGACCATTTCCTGCTGATGTTCGGTGGGCTGCGCCACGATGTTGTGGTACTCCACTTCCGGGGTAGGGAGATTTAACTGGTCGGCAGTCTTAATGTCCGCCACTTCTTTGAACAGGTTCATCAGCTCCGGCAGATTAAAGAACTTGCTGAATCTCGTTCTTGCCCGGTAGCCGGTGCCTTCCGGTGCCAGCTCCAATGCTGTGACGGTCTCCCCAAA